>JBEKTH010000012.1:0-76580 GCA_049516255.1 Verrucomicrobiota bacterium | reverse complement strand
CCGGTGAAGGTGCGCCAGAGTGTTTTCCGGTCATGCTGCACCGACCGCTTCGACCACCCGAGGTCTAGCAGGTTCAAGGGCACACTGCGCGCAAAAACTTTTTCGGGGCGTTCTTACCCGGCCTGGACCGCGTGATCGGGTATTCCTGATATCGCCGCCGGTCCGCCTTCGGTCTTCCACCACTAGCAGGAGATTGGTTCTTTGCGCCCGGTTTCCACTTCCACCCTGGTACCCACTGTTTCACTTCCTGCTTTTGAAACCGAAGACCGATGGGGAAGTATCGGAATTAACAGGCTGAAAGTGGAGCCCCGGTTGATTTCACTTTGCACCTGGATGACGCCCTGATGTTCGTGCGCGATGCGCTGGCTGATGGCCAGACCCAGTCCCGTGCCGTTTTTCTTGGTTGTGAAGAACGGCTCGAACAGGCGCTCCAGATTGTCCCGGGCAATGCCCACGCCGGTATCCCGGATGTGAATGCGCATCAAGCGCGCTCCCCGTTTGCCTTCCATGGTCTCCGTGGCGACGGTCAGCGCGCCTTTGGCGTCCATCGCCTCGAGCGCATTCAGCAGCAGATTCATGAACGCTTGTTGCAGTTGCACGTCGTCTCCACGCACCGCGTCCGTCTCGGCCTGGTAACGGCGCTGGAGGGAAATCAATTTTCCGGCGATCTGGTGGTGCAGCAGCCGCAACGAATGGTCCAGCAATTCATGCACATGAACCGTGGCGAACGCGGTCTTCTTGGGCGCCGCGAACCGCATCATTTGCGTGACAATCGCGTTGATGCGCTGCAATTCGCGGCTGACGACCTCCGTCAGCTCCGTGTCCTGGCCCCGTTGCATCAGCAAATCAATGAACGTTTTGATGGCGACCAGGCCATTTTTGATTTCGTGCGCCATGCTGGCCGAAAGCGTGCCGAGGCTGGCCAGCCGGTCGAGTCGCCGCATGTTTTGCTCGAAGACCGGTACGGACGTCAGATTGTTGAGCACCACGACCACCTGCGATTGCGTGCGGCTCTTCACCGGCAAAATACTGGCCCGCAGCGTGACGGCATCGCGACGGGAGGTTTTAAATCGAATTTCCCGGTTGGTCACCGGCTGGCCGCTCCGGGCGGCTTCGGCAATGAGTTTGGGGAACGGGGCGGGCAGGGACTTCACCGGTGAGTTCTGTGATCGCGCCGCCGGCAAACCCAGCAGTGCGGCGGTCTCAGGCGTGCACGTGACCAGACGCCCGCGCGCGCCTGCCACCAACACACCATACGCAAGACATTCCTGTAAAAGACTCGCCGGATTTCCGGTCGGAAGTCCGCTTTTTCCCCGAATTGAGCTGCCGGGTGGCATAAATCAAAACAACCTGCTGGCGCCCGTTACCCCTGCCTTTGTTTATCCTTAACCAATTGAACGCGCCCATATTAAATCGTGATTGCGCCGCGATAAACAAAAAAAAGCTGAAATCGCACTTCGGCATCCGCAAAAACGACGACGTTTTGCGGCTGACGTCCGGGTCTTCCGGGATTACGCTGGGTCCCGCCAAATGAAAAATACTTTTGACCGCATCGAATCTATCATCGCTGACCTCCGTCGCGGCAGACTGGTTATCGTCGTGGACGACGCCGATCGTGAGAACGAGGGGGATTTGATCCTGGCGGGGCAGTTCGTCACGCCCGCCGCGGTGAATTTCATGGCCAAACACGGCCGCGGCCTGATTTGCGTGCCGACGAATGTCGAGCGGCTGCAGCAACTGGGCATTGACCGCATGGTGCACCAGAATCGTGAGAACTTTCGCACCGATTTTCAAGTTAGCGTGGACGCCGCGCGCGGCATCACCACCGGCATCAGCGCCGCCGACCGCGCCCGCACAATTCAAATCATGGCCGCACCCACCGCCGTGCCCGACGATCTGGTCCAGCCCGGCCACGTCTTTCCTTTGCGGGCGCGGCCCGGCGGCGTTTTGCAGCGCGCCGGCCATACCGAGGCGGCAGTGGACCTCGTGCGGCTCGCCGGCTTGCGGCCCATCGGCGTGCTATGTGAAATCCTGAACGACGACGGCACCATGGCGCGATTGTCGCAGTTGCGCAAATTCGCCCAAAAACATCGCCTGAAAATTTGCACCATTGCCGACCTGATCGAATACCGCCGCACGCGCGAGAAACTGGTCGAACACGTCGAGGTCGTGAAGTTGCCGACCGATTACGGCGATTTCGATCTGCATTTGTATCGCTCCAAACTGGACGGCCAGCATCACCTGGCGCTCGTTCACGGCGACGTGGCCGGGCGGGAAAAGGTATTCGTGCGCGTCCATAGCGAATGCCTGACCGGCGACGTGTTCGGTTCGCGTCGCTGCGATTGCGGGTCACAACTGCATCAGGCCATGCGGCAGGTGACCGGGGCAGGGCGGGGCGTGATTGTCTATATGCGGCAGGAAGGCCGCGGCATCGGCCTCGCGCCCAAAATCAAGGCCTACAAATTGCAGGAGCAGGGCTACGACACCGTCGAGGCGAACCAGAAACTCGGTTACGAAATGGACCTGCGCGAATACGGCCTCGGCGCACAAATCCTGGTTGACCTCGGCCTGAAAACCATCCGCCTGCTGACGAACAATCCGAAGAAAATCGTCGGGTTGGAAGGGTACGGACTAAAAATCGTCGAGCAGGTGCCGATTCGTGTGAAGCCCAACCCGCACAACGAAAAGTATTTAAAAACCAAGCGGCAGAAGATGGGGCATTTGCTTTAGGGCAGCCAATTGCAAATCCGTCGCCTCAATTATTCACATCTTGTTTCTTGTAGCTGAGATCCAGTTCAACGCTGCCGTCGCAATGAAGCACAAGGCCATTTATCGGATCAACCGCGAGAACCTCCTCGGGATTGCCTTCGTTGACATTCGTTCCCGACCGTAATTGGTAGCTGATGTTATTTGCCGTGAGGCTCGCAAAGTCAGCCGCCGGCTGTTTGGTATTATCGTTGGGACAAACCAAGATTCTGGTGGTCGACAACTCGTTCGACATGACCATAAAAACGGCTGCGGGATTTTTCTCAAATCCATTGCCATCGGTTTCACATAATTCTTTCACTCCGCCTTGCGCTTGGCCGACGTTGAATGGGAATTGGTCGTTGTTATCATCTGCCCATATCTTAAAAGCCAAGCCAATCTGTTTCAGGTTGCTTTCTGAATTGATTACTTGAGCTTTGTTTTTTGCCGCGACCAAGGCTGGCAACAACAAGGCAGCCATGATGGCCATGACTGGAACCAAACAACCGCAGACGACCAGCGCGATCGCCCACCCGGGCATTCCGGGTGCAGTCGTCTGAGTCGGCAGTGTGGCCCGTGGTGCGGTGGTGGCGCTTTTGTCGGCGAGTTGGTTGACGCTGGATTGCATCAGGCCGATGAAAATCGGCGTAATAATGGTATAGCCGATCAAGCCGTTGATGTAGGGAATAACCTGGAAGATACAACTCGTGGTTGCCATGCCGCGCAGGTTGCTTGGTGGAAGCCCGTACAGTTCTCGCTGTTCGTCCACGCGCAGGCACCGGAAAGCTGGTCAGTTGATGCGCATTCGCGGGCGTGGGCACGGGGGACCCCGCCGGTGGCGGTGCGGCTCCCGCCCCACCGGTGGCTTCAGTTTTATCACCCAACGGAGCGTCCGGCCTGGTTCCAAGAAATGCTTCGGCGTCTTCTGGCATATATCCTCCTAATTGTTCTTTTGTTTTACAGCAAGGGTGAACAAAAAAATGGTGAACATGATCCCCGCAAAAAGATAAACCGGCATGGTCGACAGGTACAACCAGCTATGTTTCCATTCCATCTGTCCGCCAACCAACTCCATCAAACTGCGAGGGCAACTCGCCAGGCTGCAGAGAACTGCCAGAAGCTGGGCAATGGCTGCCAGCAGGGTTATGGTCTTAAGTTTCACTGATGTGGTTGTTTGACCGGCTCGTTCGTGTATCGCTTTCGCCACGACTAACAGTGTTATTTCGATGCTTCCCACCTGGACATACGTTCTGCGACTGCTACGAGCCGTTCTGTCTGATTGACCAGCATCCTATCAGCCCTGCCAGTGCCATAAAACTTTTTTTATCGCTCCGCTCCGGGATTCCTGACTCCGGAGGAGATGGCTTTTGTCTTTGATCGCGTTGAGGGCCAATTTTTGATACCCGACTTTTTGTTTGCCCGGCTTGGCCTGATAATTCAGACTCCGGCCTAATCTGTAAGGTTTATGGCCAAACTTGTTGTGGTTTCACCGGCGTTGGGCGGCTTGTCCCATGAATTGAGCGGGGGCTGGGCAACCATCGGGCGTGCGGATGGCAATACATTCCAGATCGTCGAGGCGTCGATTTCCGGCCGGCATTGCGAAGTCCGGTTGCAGGGGAATGAGCTCGTTGTTCGCGACCTGCTTTCCACCAACGGCACGTTTGTCCAAAACAAAAAAATCGCCGAGGCGGTGTTGAAACCGGGAGAGGTGCTGCGCCTCGGCCACGTGGAATTGCGCCTGGAACTTTCCGCAACGCAGACGTCCCCGTCCAGGCCGGACAGAACTAACGCGCCGGCGGCGGTTCTGACGCCGTTTCCGGTGCAAAAACCGGTTGCGGCTGCCAAGGCTGAAACCGACAGTGATTCGATCAAAAAGCATCACATCCTGTTCGTGGACGACAGCCTGGCCTTTCTCGAGACGTTCAGTAAGTTGTGTTCCGTTTTCGCCAACAACGCGTGGGAAATTCATTGCGCTGCGACGGCGGACCGGGCGCTGGCCATCCTGCAGGAAAGCCCGATTGAACTGGCCGTGCTGGACATCGGGATACCGGTGGTGGACGGCATTCAGTTGCTCGGCATCATCAACCAGCGTTATCCGGGCCTTAAAATCGCCGTCATGACCGGCAACGCCACGGAAAGCAACCGCGCCGCCTGTCTCTCCAACGGCGCCGAACTTTTTATCGAGAAACCGGTTTCCTCCGATGGCATCAAGGTCGTCTTTAATCTCCTGAACGATCTGATGTCGTGGGCGCATCGGGAAGGTTTCAGCGGCGCGCTGCGGCAGGTCGGCATGCAGGAGGTCATCCAGATGGAATGTATCGGACGCCATTCCTCAATCCTGGAAATCCGCAACCGGCAGTTGCGTGGCCAGATTTATATTGAGGCCGGAGTGGTGACGCATGCGGCCGTGGGCACGCTGGTCGGGGAACAGGCTTTTTACCGGCTGCTTTCGCTGAAAGGCGGCGAGTTTCATGTGAAACCGTTCAAGGCGCCCCCCCAACGCACCATTCAGGAGCGATGGGAATTGTTGCTGATGGATGCCGCGCGCATCTGCGATGAGGAAACGGTTTTGATCCGGAAAAAGCCGGCAGAAGACACGGCAAAATCATCCGTGGCCGGGCCGGGTCCTGCCACCCACGCGCCCCCTTCCAAGCCGGTGCCGGCAGAGGCACCCCCGCCCAAGGATTCGCCGCCGACGCCGGACGAAAAGCCGGCCGGCCTGGGCGATGACATTGTGGTGGTGGCCACTTATGATGGCAAATGGAAGTCCGTGGATGATTCCAAGAAGTAAACCCGGCGTCTCAATTTTTGTGTCCATTCCCGCCCGTTCGTGATTAACTTTCCGCGATGCTTCGCCAGATTCAGAAAAAAGAGAAGGCTCAAGTGCGCAGCGGGACCTTCGCCATCGTCGCCTCGCGCTATAACGAGCGTTATGTGGACGCCATGGTGCAGGCGGCCAAGGCCGAGTTGCAGCATGCGTTTTCAGGAGTCCGGGTCTTCCGCGTGCCGGGCGCGTATGAAATCCCTCTCGTGGCCCAACGACTGGCCCGTGCGGCACGCGAGGAACCGCAATCCGCGTTTTCGGGCATCATTTGTCTGGGCGTGATTTTGCGCGGCGAAACGGTTCACGCCGCGCACATCGGCGAAGCGGTCAGCCGCGCGCTCATGGAGATCCAGCTGGCTCACGAAGTTCCTGTCATTCACGAAGTGCTGCTTTTGGAAAACGAGGCGCAAGCCGAAGCCCGCTGCCTCGATCCGAAACACAATCGCGGGGCGGAGGCGGCGCAGACGGCCCTGGCCATGGCGCGGGTGCTGGCGGATTTGAACAACGCCGGTTAATCGCCATCCAATCAAATGGTTAATGTTGATGATGAGCGCTTGTGAAATTTTTCACATAATTCTTGCCGATCTCAAGCGGGGTTGCTAGGCTGTGACTGGTTCTTGCGATTCAAAAGCCAAAAAAGTATGAAAAAAACCTCGTTAGTGCTTTTAATTACGGCGCTTGCAAGCATACCCGCCGTGCGGGCGGCGGACATCGTTGGCACCGTCACCCTCAATGGCACACCGCCGCCGGAAGTGCCCTACACGCCGCTGATGAACGATTCCACCTGCGGCGCGATGTACACGACCACCCCCACCACGCATTTTTATGTCGTCGGACCGGATCATGAACTGGCCGACGTGATCGTCTCCTTGAAGGGGGTTGCGGGCAAATCCACCGGCGCGAGCCAGCCGCCGGTGGTGATGGATCAAAAGGGTTGCCTGTACCAGCCTCAGATTCTGGCGATTCAAACGGGCCAAAAACTGGTTGTTAGAAATTCCGACCCGTGCATCCACAATGTTCATTGTGCGCCCGCCGTGGCCGGCAATCCGGAGTCCAACCAGGTGCAAATGCCCGGCGGCCCGGACCTGAACTTTGCCTTTTCGCAACCGGAGATGTTCATGAGATTCAAGTGCGACGTGCACCCGTGGATGTTTGCCTGGGTGAGCGTGCTTGACAGCCCCTATTATTGCCTTACTGGCAAGGAGGGCAAATTCATCATCAAGGACGTGCCTCCGGGCAAATACACGGTGGAGGCCGATCACCGCAAACTCGGCACGCTGACCAGGGACGTGGAGGTCAAAGACAGCGATGTGACCGTGAATTTTTCCTTTGACGTGAAATAAATTGGAAATCAGGGTGGCCCCGATCTGTGTGTCGGGGCCTTGCCTTTTTTTACAAAAATGTCTGAAAACGTGTTGGTAAAAGTGAATCGGCCGCTGCATTGGTTTGCCGTGCTGACGGCGGTGTTCACCTTTTTGCTGCTCGGCGCCGGCGGCCTGGTCACCAGTCACGAGGCCGGCATGTCCGTGCCCGACTGGCCGAACAGCTACGGCTACAACATGTTTTTGTTTCCGCCTTCCCAGTGGATCGGCGGCATCTTCTATGAACACACCCATCGGTTGATCGCTTCCGGCGTCGGGTTGATGACGACGATTCTCGCGGTCTGGCTCTGGCTCAGGGACTCGCGCAAATGGATGCACCGGCTTGGCCTGGCGGCATTTCTGCTGGTGGTGGTGCAGGGTGTGCTCGGTGGTCTGCGAGTGGTGTTGGCCGATGCCCAGCTCGGTATTTTTCACGCGATTGTCGGACAATTGTTTTTCGTTCTGACCGCGGCCATCGCCCTGTTCACAAGCCGGTTTTGGCAAAACCTGCAAACGGGTAGGACGGGCAGTCCTCTGCCCGCCGTCGGCGCGCACGGAGTGGCGCGCCCCACCGAAACGAGCTTGCGAACGTTGGTTTTGCTCACGACCATTTTGATGTTTTGCCAGTTGATCATCGCGGCCACCATGCGACAACAACACGCCGGTCTGGCCATTCCCGATTTCCCGCTCGCCTATGGAAAAATCTGGCCGGACACCACCCCGGCCGCCGTCCAAAGTTACAACGAACATCGCCTGAATGTGATTGCGGAGAATCCGATCACGGCTTTTCAGATTGTTTTGCAGATGGTGCATCGCCTTGTCGCGCTGGCGATTTTCCTTTTGACCGTGACTTGCGCCTGGCAGGCGCGTCGGCGGCTTGGCAAAAGTGATCCTCTGGCGAAACTCGCGCTGTTCTGGCTGGGGTTGATCCTGGCGCAAATCCTCCTCGGGGCGGCAACCATCTGGTCGAACAAGGCTGCCGATGTGGCGACGGCCCACGTGCTGGGCGGCGCACTTTCGCTCGTGACAGGCGCCCTCTGGTGCGCTATTGCTTTCCGCCGTTCGGCGGCTTTGCCTGAAATTGCGCCTGCCACGACAATATCCGGCGCGTATGGAGGCGCTCCGGTCTTGGCCGCAAACAAGTGAAATGAAAGAAGCCTTGGTTGAAATTCTTGACGCTCCGGCATCCGGTGTTGGGGTGGTGGAGAAAAGTTGGACGGCGGTCTTTGCCGATCTGGTCAAGGCGCGATTGACCACCCTCGTGCTGCTGACCACGCTGGTCGGCTTTTATGTCGGCTGGCGCGGCCCCATGGACTTTGCGCTCCTGCTCAACACCCTGGCAGCCACGGCCCTGGTGGCGGCCGGCGCGGCGGCGTTGAACCAATTGCTCGAACGCGAATACGACGCAAAAATGCGCCGCACGCAAAATCGTCCGCTGCCGTCGGGCCGTTTGCAGCCCACCACCGTAACCCTCTTTGGCGGCATTTGCGCCGTGGCGGGATTGGTTTATTTGGCGCTGGCGGTGAATCTCCTCACGTGCGTCATCGGCGCCGTCACGCTCATCAGTTACCTGTTCATTTACACGCCGTTGAAGCGCGTCACCTGGATGAACACCCTCGTCGGCGCGGTGCCCGGCGCCCTGCCGCCGTTGATGGGCTGGACCGCGGCGCGCGGCGAATTAAGCGGTGAAGGCTGGGCGTTGTTTGCGATTCTGGCGTTCTGGCAGATTCCCCATTTCATGGCCATTGCCTGGATGTATCGCGATGAATACGCGCGCGCCGGTTTCAAAATGTTGCCGGCGGTTGACCCGGACGGCCATCGCACGGGGCAGCAGGCCGTGAGCCACACGCTGGCGTTGCTGGTGGTGGCGTTGTGTCCGTTTGCCTTCAAGCTGGCGGGTCCGGTTTATCTGGCGGGCGCCCTGGTTTTGGGCGTGGGCTACCTGGGGTGCGCCATTCAGTTTTCGCGTCAACTCACCCTGGCGCGGGCGCGGCAACTGTTTCTGGCCTCGATTCTTTATCTGCCGCTGTTGTTGGCGGTGATGGTTTTGGACAAGGTAAAATAATATGGAAACGATTGTTCACGAATTTCCACCGTACCGCAGGCACGAACCGGTCCACGAGCCCGGGGCGCACGGGCATCACGAGGACATCGGCTTTGGGCGCAAATACGTTTTTTCGACCGACCACAAAATCATCGGCATCCAATATGGCTTCACGGCGCTGTGTTTCATGCTGTTCGGATTTTTCCTGATGCTGATGATGCGCTGGCAGATTGCGCATCCGGGCTCACCGATTCCCGTCTTTGGGTCGATTTTGGCCAAGGTGCTCGGCCAGCCCGCCGCCAACGGCGTGATGTCGCCGGAACTTTACAACTCGTTCGGCGCGATGCACGGCACGATCATGGTGTTCCTGGCGATTGTGCCACTGGCATTCGCTGCGTTCGGCAATTATGTCGTGCCGCTGATGATTGGCGCGCCGGACATGGCGTTTCCGCGCGTGAACATGGCGAGTTACCAGGCCTATGTGCTCGGCGGGCTGGTGATGCTGGTGAGCTTTTTCATCCCCGGCGGCGCGGCGCAGGCGGGCTGGACCTCGTATTCGCCGCTGGCGACGTCCATCCCCACCGAGGGCCAGTTGTTCTGGATCATCGGCATGGTGCTGCTCATCACGTCGTCGCTGCTGGGCGCGGTGAATTTCATCGCGACCATCATTCAATTGCGGGCGCCGGGCATGACGTGGATGCGGCTGCCGTTTTTTGTGTGGGCGCAGTTTGTGACGGCGTTTCTGTTGTTGCTCGCCTTTCCGCCGCTGGAGGCGGCGGCAGTGATGCAATTGATGGACAATGCCCTGCATACCAGTTTCTTTCTGCCGACCGGCCTGGCCGTGGGCGGGCAACTGGCCCACATCAGCGGTGGCGGCAGCCCGTTGTTGTGGCAGCATCTGTTTTGGTTCCTCGGCCATCCGGAGGTGTACGTGTTGATTCTCCCGGGGATGGGCATTGTCTGTGAAATCATCGCCAACAACACCCGCAAACCGATCTGGGGCTACAAATCACTCGTTTATTCGGTGCTCGCCATCGGGTTCCTGTCGTTCATCGTCTGGGCGCACCACATGTATCTGACCGGCATGGGCACAAAAATTTCAGCGTTCTTTCAGGCGACGACGATGATCATCTCCATTCCGTCGGTCATCATCCTAACCTGCCTGTTTATTTCCTTGTGGGGCGGCTCGATCCGTTTCAACACGCCAATGCTGTTCGCGCTGGCATTCCTGCCGATGTTCGGCATTGGCGGCCTGACCGGCCTGCCGCTCGGCTTCAACGCCAGCGACGTCTATCTGCACGACACGTATTATGTCATCGCCCACTTCCATTACGTCGTTGCGCCGGGGACGATTTTTGCGCTGTTCGCGGGCATCTATTACTGGTTCCCCAAAATGACGGGTCGGAAAATGAATGAATTCTGGGGAAGCGTGCACTTCTGGGGTTCCCTGGTTTTCATGAATCTCGTCTTCATGCCGATGTTCGCGCAGGGGATCAAAGGTATGTTGCGGCGCATGGCCGATGGCGGCGCGAATTATTCCGCCGCCCGGGTGCCGGATGCGATTGGCGCGCTGCCGGGCACCATCATGGAACTTCATTCGTGGATTCTTTGGGCGGCGGTGGCACTGGGCATCGCGCAAATCCCGTTCATCCTCAACTTGTTCTGGAGCATCAATCACGGTGAAAAGGTCGGCGATAATCCTTGGGGCTCGACCACGCTCGAATGGCAGACGCCCACGCCACCGCCGCACGGTAACTTCGCCGAGCCGCCGCAGATCCGTCGCGGCCCCTACGAGTACAGTGTGCCCGGCCACGCCACCGATTTCACGCCGCAAAACGAACCCGATCAACCGGGCGCCCCCGTCCTTTCACCCGCGCACTGAATCATGGAAATTCCCTACGCTGTCCATCCCCGCCCCGACACCGGCATTTATAACGCGAAAGTCGGCATCTGGCTGTTTCTCGCTTCCGAAGTGATGCTGTTTGGCGCGTTGTTTTCCGCCTACGTCCTGTTGCGGGTCGGCGCCCCGGCGGGCGAATGGCCGCATGGCTGGCTCAACGTCACTCTCGGCACCGTTAATACCCTGGTGCTGGCCACCTCGGCCATCACGACGCTCATGGCTTGGGTGGCGTGCAAAACCCGGCAGTTCGGCAAATTCAAATTTTTCCATGGCTGCACCCTGCTGCTGGCACTGACGTTTTTGTGCGTCAAGGCGTACGAGTATCACGACAAATGGATTCACTACGAAATCCACCTGACCGACGGACGCATCGCCGACGGCCACTTGCGGGCCAGCGATGCCGACTCCGTCACGATTGAAGGCCGTTACGTGACGGATGAAACGCAGTTGTATGACCTGCGCGCCCAGAAGGACATCCAGACCGGGGAAATCAAAATTCCGCGGTCACAAATCAAGCAAATGGAAAACTACGGTCCATGGCACAACACGTATCTGGCGCTTTATTTCACGCTCACCGGCCTGCACGCGTTGCACATCCTCGGCGGCAGCATCGTCATCGGCTACCTCTGGGGGCCGGGCCGCAAACTGTGGAAAACCGATCCCGAGCATTTCACCAACCGCGTTGAAGTTTCCGGCCTGTTCTGGCACTTCGTGGACCTGGTCTGGATATTTTTGTTCCCCGTCCTATATTTGACCTAGGATTTGAATTTATGAGCGAGTTAAAAACGGCTGAAACAACCCAGGCGCCATTCGCGGGCAAACCCGGAACGCACGAGCATCCGGTGGATTTCAACAGTTATCTCCGGCGGTGCGTTTATGTTTTCGTTGCCGTGGTCTGCGCGGTGTCACTGATGCTCGTCGCCTCGTATCTGCCGGCGGAGCATTTCGGCTGGGCGGCCAAGGTGGCCATGATTCTGGCCATCGCCTGTACCAATGCCTTTGTGGTCGCCGGATTTCTCATGCACTTGATTTCCGAAAGGAAGATGATTTACACCTTGCTCGCCTTTACCGTGTTTTTCTTTACCGGGTTGATGGGGCTGACGGTCTGGGCGATGCAGGATTTTCCCGCGGGCACCACGCATTGAACCATGTCACTTAAAGCCTTCCACCTTATTTTTGTGAACGCGCTGACGGCGCTGTCCTTCGGCTGCGCGATTTGGAAGTTTATGGATTATCGCGGTCCCGACGGCACCACCGGCGACCTGCTCTTCAGCCTGGCCGCGGTGGTTGTGGGTGTTTTGGTCATCGTTTACGGTCGTTATTTTTTAAAAAAACTGAAAAAAACGAGTTATCTATGAAACCGTCACGTAAACTTTGGAAAACATCGTTGGCCACCGCCATCGGCGCAATGGCCTGCGTTCCATCGTCGCTGCTCGCCTGTGCCGCGTGCTATGGCCGGTCGGATTCACCGCTGGCCAGTGGCATGAACTGGGGCATCTTCACCCTGCTCGGGGTGGTGCTGACGGTGCTGACGTGCATCGCGCTGTTCTTCGTCCATGTCGTCCGCGGCGAGAAGGCGCAGAACCAAAACGATCCGGCCCCGAAAAATCCCCCCGGCGTATGACCGAGTGGTTTGCCAATCATATCCTCGGCATGCCCGAGCTGGCCTCCAAAAACGGTGAGGCCGTTGACGCCCTGATCGTTTATGTCCACTGGCTGATGATTGCGTTGTTCATTGGCTGGGTGGTTTATTTTGGCTACGCCGTCTGGCGTTTCCGCGCTTCCCGCAATCCCAAGGCGGATTATCAAGGGGTTCGCAACCACGCGTCGAGCTACCTCGAACTGACCGTCGCGGCCATCGAGGCCGTCCTCTTGATTGGCATCGCCATCCCGGTTTGGGCGAAGGCCGTGGACCATTTCCCAGACGTGAAGGACGCCACCGTCATCTACGTCATGGGCCAGCAATATGCCTGGAACATCCGCTACGCCGGGCCCGACGGCGTGTTTGGCCGGCAGGACATGAAATTTGTTTCGTCGGACAATGTCTTTGGCGTTGACCCGGCCGACCCGTTCGGCAAGGACGATATCCAGACGCTCAACGAAATCCACGTCCCGGTAGGCAAACCCGTCATTGTCTATGTCAGCTCCAAGGACGTGATCCATTCCTTCAAAGTCACGGCCATGCGCACCTGTCAGGACGCGATTCCGGGTCTGCGGATTCCGTGCTGGTTCACGCCCACAAAGATCGGCAAATACCAGGTCAATTGCGCCCAGCTTTGCGGTCCAGGTCACTCCAGCATGACCGGTGGTTTTCTCATTGTGGAGAGCCAGGCCGATTTTAACAAATGGATCGCCTCCAAATCCGCCTCCTCCGCCAGTTTTGAATAGTCGCCGGCCTTGCTGCCGGGTACAGTATGACTTTGCATGAATGGTTCCGCGCAACGATTGCCGTTGACGATTTGGGTCGGCTTCGGCCTGCTCTTCAGTGTGCTGGGTTTGATGTATCTGCTTTCCCTGGTGGAATACGGCCGGGCCCGGCAAAAGGCGTTGCCCGTGATTGACCAGGTCGCCGATTTCACGCTGACCAACCAGGACGGCAATGTCACGACCCTGGCCGACTTGAGCAACCAGGTTTGGATCGCTGACATCATCTTCACCCGTTGTGCCGGGTCGTGCCCGATCATGTCCACGCAGATGAAATCGTTGCAGGACGCGCTGCCGTCCAACAGCCGGGCAAAACTGGTGACGCTGACGACCGATCCCGATTATGACACGCCCTCCGTTCTAAAAAAGTACGGCGGGCGTTACGGCGCCGATTTTCAACGCTGGACGTTCCTGACCGGCGCCAAGGGGGAACTGGCCGGCCTGGCTGCCGGCAGTCTGAAGCTTGGTTCCACGCCCGTGCCACCGTCGGACCGGACCAATTCCGTTGATCTGTTTGTGCACAGCACGATTTTCGTGGTGGTGGATAAACAGGCGCGGCTGCGCGGCAGCTTTCAAACCGAGGGCCCGGACGTGGATTGGGCGAAGATCCAGCCGCAAATTCTCGCCACCGTGAAGGAATTGGAAGGCGATTGATGAACATCCACGACCTGCCCGCCGTCAACGCCTCACTCAACGGCCTCAGCGCGGTCTTCCTGACGGCGGGCTTCGTTTTCATCCGCCGAAAAAATAAAATCGCGCATCGCAACTGCATGATTGCGGCGTTCGTCACCTCCATCGTTTTTCTGGCGTGTTATCTCACTTACCACGGTTATCTCGCGATTGTCCTGCACCAAGGGCCGACGCAATTTCTACACCCGCTATGGTTCCGTCCGATATATCTGACCATCCTCCTCACGCACACGGTCCTGGCGATGGTCATTGTGCCGATGATTCTGGTGACGCTCCACCGCGCCAAAAAGGAGCGCTTTGAGCTCCACAAAAAAATCGCGCGCTGGACCTGGCCGCTGTGGATGTACGTTTCCGTGACCGGTGTGATTGTTTATTTCCTGCTCTACCGGATTTTTCCGCAAAGTTAAGTTGGAGTTCAAGCTTTAGCTTGTTTAAGCGAAATAGAAGGCGGCAAGCTGAAGCTTGAACTCCAACATCTCCCGCAAAAGCTTGTCGTGGCAATCGAAATCAGCGAAAACCAGCACATGTCATCCGTCGCCAGTGTGGTCATTCACGCAAGCCAGTTCCCGGACAAGATCCGGCGCGATTTGCGGGAATCGCTGCGCACACGACGGGTCAATCACAAGTTTCACTACGACAGCGTCAAACAGGCGCAGCAATGGCTGGCGTTGCACCAGGCGTATTCGCCGACACGGAACGACAGGGACTGCCAGGCCATTTATGAGAAAGGATTCCAGGCGGCCATGGCCCAAATCAAATCGCGGCGTGTTGGCGTCATCGGTCTCGGCTGCGGTGGCGGGCAAAAAGACACGCGGCTTCTGAAACTGTTGAAGGCCGGCGGCAAAGAGGTTTTTTACGCGCCCTGCGATGTCAGCCCGGCCATGGTTCTGATCGCCCGCCAGACCGCGCTGACGGTTTTGCCGGAGCAACATTGTTTTCCAGTCGTTTGCGATCTGGCCACGGCCGACGATTTGGAAAAGCTGGTAGGGTCGGCGCGCCGCGCCGACCGGACGCCGCAGCGCGGCGTCCCTACCATTTCACGCCTGTTCACTTTTTTCGGCATGATTCCGAATTTCGAGCCGCAAGACATTCTGCCAAAGCTCGCGGCGTTGATTCGCCCGAAGGATTTTTTACTGTTCAGTGCCAATCTGGCTCCCGGCGCCGATTACGCCGACGGAATGAAAAAGATTTTACCACAATACGATAATCGGCTCACGCGCGACTGGCTGATGACGTTCCTACTCGACCTCGGCTTTGAACGGCGCGATGGCAAATTGCAATTTGCGAGGGAAGCCGGCCGGTTCGGATTGAAACGGATCGTTGCCCGTTTCCATTTCCGCCGCTCGTGCCGGGTTGAAATCGAAAACGAAGCGTTCCGTTTCTGGAACGGCGATGCCCTTCGACTTTTCTTTTCCTACCGCTACACGCCGGCACGCGTCCGTAGAATTCTTGCCCGCTACCGGTTGAAAGTTTGTGAACAGTGGGTTGTGAAATCCGGAGAGGAAGGCGTTTTTCTTTGTTGCAAGCTGTAGGACAGGCGTCGCGCCTGTCTCCATCTTTCAAGAATCGATTCAAAGCCAGAGACAGGCGCGACGCCTGTCCTACGCCTTGCTTAAAACACCCTCATCGTTTCCAGTACGGCCTTGATGCGTGGCACTTCATGGGTGCGAAGCAGGTCGGTCTTCCCCAGCGCGGCCAGCACGGCGAAGAACGGCTCGGCGCAGCGGACGTCGTCGCGAAAAAATTCAAACGCGTGGGGCAGGGCGTGGCAGATTGGAAATCCCAGTGTGCGCAGCCGGAACGTGTTCAGGAAGACCTTCATTTGGTGCCGCACCCGGACGGCACTGTCCTGGAGGTTGCGGTAGTAAAAGCCCAGGCCGGGATCCAGCAGGATTTTCTCCACACCGTGACGCCGGGCGGTTTCAATCCGGCGCGAAAAATATTCGCGCATCGGTTCAATCGGGTCGGCGCTCAAATCGAAATCGCCGACTTCGCGGACGTTTTTGCCCTGGACGTAACAAAGAATGACGACGGCATCGTGCGCGGCGACCATCCGGAAAAGCTCGTCGCTGCCCTCCGTGCCGGTGAGGTTCAGAACGTTTGCGCCGGCTTCCAGGCAGGCGCGGGCGACGGCCGGCGAATACGTTTCCACGGAAACCAAAAGGTTCGCGGCGCGCAATCCCTTGATGACCGGGAGCAGCCGGGAATTTTGCGCGTTGTCATCCACGCGGGCGGCCTGGGCGAGCGTGGATTCTGCGCCCAGGTCCACGATGTCTGCGCCCTGGGCGCCCAGGACCTGGCCGCGCGCCACCGCGGCTTCCGGCGTCAGACAGACGCTTTCGCGATACCACGAATCGGGTGAAAGGTTCACGACCCCCATGATGGCAGGCCGGGTGTTGAAGGCGAACGCGGTGCCGCCGATGGAAAATTCCTTCACGCGGGCCGGCGCGGCGGCGCGATTTTGATCCAGCAGTTCCGCAAGGTCTTCGAGTCTCAACATGCCGGGGAATCGTAAGTCGTAAATCGCCAATCGTAAATGGAAAGTGGCGTTCAATTCCTGATTTCATCGCTCGCGGAGGCGCAGAATTGTGATAGCCTGATGGCAAATGACTGGCAATAATGGGGCGGACAACCATATACGAGAGGAAACGCGATGGCACAAGCAATCATGGATCCGGAAAAGGTGCGGCGGTTCGCGGAAGAACTGCAGCGCTTCAACAGCGACCTGGAAAATCGGATGATTCTGCTGCACGCCCGCTTCGGCGCGCTGGGCGACACCTGGCAGGACCAGGAACACGAGAAATTCACCGAGGAATTCAAGCTGGCAATGAAGGCGTTGAAGAAATTCGTCGAGCTCTCGAAGGAGCACACGCCCTACCTGTTGCGAAAGGCCCAGCGTATCGAGGAATATCTCAACCAGCACTGATTTCATGGCTGAGCGCGCCCAAGTCACTTCCGTCGAAGCCATTGAATCGTTCCGCGCCAGCTTGCTGGTGTTTTTGGGCAAGGTGCGTCCGACCCTGGAAGAAGTGAGTGACGAGGTGATGCGGCTGCAGTTCTGGCTCCAGAACGACCAGCGCCGGCACTGGGAAAAGGAGTTGCGCCAGCGGAGCCTGAAGCTGGAGGAAGCCCGGCAGGAGCTGTTCAACGCCGCGCTTTCCCATTTGCAGGAGGCGACGGCGCTGCAACACATGGCCGTGCAACGGGCGCAACGCGCCGTCCGGGAGGCCGAGGAAAAGCTCGACCTTTTGAAAAAATGGGGGCGGGCCCTGGAGGACCGTACGGCGCCGATGGTCAAACAGGTGGAGGAATTCCACGGGTTTCTGACCATTGACATGGGGCGGGCGGTGGCTCAACTGGTTCAAATTGTCAAGGCCCTGGACGCTTACAGCAAGGTGGGCGGATCCAGCCAGGAAGGAACCCCGCCATGAACTTGAGCGGGGCCAAAAGCCGGGTGGCGGGAAGCGCCCGGGAACTTTCCCTGAAATGGACCGAGACCAAAAATTACTGGCAGGACGCGAAAAGCCGGGAATTCGAGCACCAATATCTGGAGGACCTTTTCGTCCGCGTGGACAAGACGGTTGCCATCATTGAAAAGTTGGACGAGATTTTAAAAAAAGTCAGGAGCAACTGTGAATAAAAATCCGGGCGTCAACGAAATGCTCGCGCTATTGGACACCTTCAAGGGTGCGGTCGTGGATTTTGCCGCGCGCGAAGAAAAGCTGAACCAGGATTTCCAAACCCGCTCCGCGGCCGAACTCAACGCCTTTGAATCCGCCCGGCTGGAGCAGCAGACCAGGCAGGCCGACGGACTCGCCGCGGCCGGGGCCGCTTTTGAAGGGGGAAAAAAACAGTGCCACGCCCGATTCGAGAGGCGCAAAAGCCGGATCAACCGGGCGCACAGCGCGTTAAACCAGCAGGTGTTGGAGGAAGGCAGCGAGCAGGAAGGGGAGCTTAAACAAAAAATCCGGACAAATTCGGCGTCGGCGGAACATCAGCGGGATGCTGATCTGGCAAATGCGGCCGCAGCTTTTGAGGCTTTTCAGAAAAAGTTGACAGAACACGGCGAGGCCTTCGCCCGACTGGAAAAGAGTGCCCGCCGGGCGTTTCGCGGCTACGGCAAATTCCGAAGATTGCTCAAGCGCTGCCAGCAGCAGCCGGACTCCGACCTCTCACAGGATGAAAACCAGTTGTTTGAGGAATTTCAGCGTTTGGAGTCCAAGGCCCGCGAAGGTTTGGACCGGTTCCGGAAAATCCTGCTCCCGCAAGTGTTCCGGTTCCTGCCCGTTTCACTGGTGGTTTTGTTGCTGTTGGTTGCGGTCGCGGCGGTTCCGGCGCTTCAGCATTTCGGGCGGAATGTCGTTTCGTGGTCGGAGACCGGCCCGGTCGCGTTGGGGTTGCTGGTGATTTTGGTCTTTTACTTCCAAGGCCGCCGGGTCGCCGTGCCGGCCGCCACGGTCATCGCCGGGCAACTCGGCCGGGCGCGGCGGTTGCTTGACGCTGCCTGGCAAAAAAACACGGAACATTACCAGCGCGAACAGAACCGGGTTTACGCCGAATTTGACACCACGACCCGCAATTTGAATCAGGAGTGGAAACGGACGGTGAGACAAATCGTCAATGTCCGCGGTGTCCGGCCGATGGAAGTGGATCAAAAGGCGCTTCGGGCCGGGCAAAAAAACGAGCAGTACCTCCGTGCCGGAATCGAGCGGATGGAACGCCGGCACAAGGCGGTGGTGGCCGGTTTGCAGGCCGAAGCCGGGGAACAGGCCAATCGGCTGGCGGACGCTCATGCCAGAAAGGCGGCCGATCTGCAAAGCCAGTACCAGGCCCGGTGGCAGGCGCTCGAGTCCGAATGGAAAAACCAAATCGAGCCGCTGTATGCGACCCTCCGGGAGGCCAAAATGGCCGCGGAACAACTTTTCCCCGGGTGGGAAGCGCCGTTTTGGAAGCAATGGACGCCGCCGGACGAATTTAAAAACGCCGCCCGGTTTGGCCGCCTGGAAGTGGCCCTGGCAACCTTTGCGGAAAAGTTGCCCAAGGATCCACGCCTGTCGTTGCCCGGGCCGGCCGACTTCACGGTTCCCCTGACATTGGTTTGTCCGCATCAGGGTTCGATCCTTTTCGAAACCGGGAAAACCGGCGGCAACGAGGCCGTGGCCGCCATCAACAACATCATTTTCCGCCTGCTGTCCACCACGCCACCGGGCAAGCTGACCTTCACCATTTTTGACCCGGTCGGCCTGGGCCAGAATTTTGCCGCCCTGATGCATCTGGCCGATTACGAGGAAAGTTACATCAACAGCCGCATTTGGACGCAGACTGCGCAATTCGAGGAAAAGCTCGCGGAATTGAACGAGCACATGGAAAAGGTGATCCAGATGTACCTGCGCAACGAGTACGCGACCATCTCCGAATACAACGCCGAGGCCGGCGCCATCGCCGAGAAATATCATTTTCTCGTCATCGCCTCTTTTCCGGTGAACTTCAGCGACACGGCCGCGCGGCGACTCCGGAACATTGCCGCCAGCGGCGCGCGCTGCGGCGTTTATACGCTGATTCAATGGGACCAGCGGCAGGCCCCGCCGCAGGAATTTGTTCCCGATGAACTTCGGAAGAACAGCGTCTGCCTGACGCACACCGAAAAAGGATTTCGATTGTCCACCTGGCGCGCGCCGGGAATCCAATTATTCCTGGACCCGCCGCCGCCGCCCGAAATCGCCACGCATTTTCTCCATCAGTTGGGCGAGAGCGGCAGGGATTCCAGCCGGGTCGAGGTGCCTTTCACCCAGGTCGCGCCGGCAGATGCCGATTTCTGGCGGGAAGACACGGCCGATGAACTTCGCGTGCCCATTGGGCGTTCCGGGGCCACCAAACTGCAATACCTCGCCATTGGCAAGGCGACGCGCCAGCACGGCTTGATCGCCGGCAAGACCGGGTCCGGCAAGTCCACCCTGTTTCACGTCATCATCACCAACCTGGCGTTGTGGTGCAGCCCCGAGCAGGTCGAGTTTTATCTGGTGGACTTCAAGAAAGGCGTGGAATTCAAATGTTACGCCAGCCGCCGGTTGCCGCATGCCCGGGTCGTCGCCATTGAGAGCGACCGCGCCTTTGGCCTGAGTGTGCTCGAACGGGTGGACGCGGAACTGCGCCGCCGCGGTGATTTGTTCCGCAAGGCCGGCGTCCAGGACCTCGCCGGATACAAACGGGCGGTCGGGGCCGGGCCCATGCCCCGATCCCTGTTGATGATTGACGAGTTCCAGGAGTTTTTCGTGGAGGAAGACCGCATTTCCCAGGGGGCGGCCGTCCTGCTGGATCGCATCATCCGTCAGGGCCGCGCGTTTGGCATTCACGTGTTGCTTGGATCACAAACCCTGGGCGGCGCCTACACCCTCGCCCGCGCCACCATCGGCCAGATGGTCATCCGCATCGCGCTCCAGTGCAACGAAGCCGATGCCTATCTGATCATGGACCAGGACAATCCCGCGCCGCGCCTGCTTTCCCGCCCCGGGGAAGGTATATACAACGACACGGCAGGCTCGATTGAAGGCAACAGCCCCTTCCAGACCGTCTGGCTGCCCGACCGCGAGCGTGATGGTTATCTGGCAAAAATTCGTGAACGTGCCGCCAAAGACCGGTATCCCGGGCCGCTCGTGTTTGAAGGCAACGCCCCGGCGGATGTGTCGGAAAACCTTTCGTTGAGCGCGGCGCTGGCGTCTCCCGCGGTCAAATCAGAGGCACAGGCGCGGGTCTGGCTCGGCGCACCCAATTCCATCAAGGGCCCGACCGAGGCCGTTTTTCGGAGACAGAGCGGCAGCAACCTGCTGATCGTGGGACAAAGTGATGAGCGCACGTTGACACTGCTGTCGGTGGCCCTCATTTCGCTCGCGGCGCAATATCCGCGGGAAGTCGCGCGCTTCATCGTGCTCGACAGCACCCCGCCCGGTTTGCCGCAGCACGAGTTTTTGCAACGGGTTCTCCAGGCCGTCCCGCAGGAAGTGAGGCGGATCGGCAATGGCAATCTTGACGAGGCCATGAGCCGTCTGGCGGAGGAACTGAAACAGCGCACGGCCGATGAGCCGGTAACATCACCGGAAACCTTCATTCTGGTCCAGGGTTTGCAGAATTTCAAAAAGCTCCGGCAGGAAGATGAATTCAGCTTTTCGTCCACTGAGGCCGGGGCCGCCGCCAATCCCGCCGCGGTGCTGCTTGACCTCCTCAGCGAAGGGCCGGCCCGCGGATTTCATGTCATCGCTGCCTGTGACACCTACAACAACATGACCCGTTTTTTGGGGCGAAAGACCTTGAGTGAATTCGAAATGCGCGTGCTCTTCCAGATGAGCGCCAGCGATTCCGCCAGCCTGATTGACAACCCGGACGCGGCCACCCTGGGATTGCACCGCGCGCTTTTCTACAACGACCGGGAAGGGTACCTCGAAATTTTCCGGCCCTACGCGCAGCCGGGGAACGACTGGACTGACGAAGTGGCGCGAAGCCTGCGGCGCCTTCAGGACGCCACGAATCAGGCAAAGGGCTGACGACGTGCTTGTGGGCAGGCTTGAATCGCAACTCCGGGTGGAAACTGGTGCGCCCGCCGCGATTCGAACGCGGGACCACCTGCTTAGAAGGCAGGTGCTCTATCCAACTGAGCTACGGGCGCGGCCAGGAGGACATTAGTGGCTGGCACGCGAAGGTGCAAGCGCGGGCTGAATCGTGCGTGGACGGTTTTCTGGAAAAGACAGCCGGGCCCGATTCAAACCAATCGGCCGGTGATAAAACGGTTTTCGACGTCTACCGGACTGACGAAAATTTAAAAGCAGCCTCATCGATGAAGACCCCGCATTTTTCCAGATGATTGCGCCTGAAGGCATCTTTAATCGGTCTTATCCAGCGGGTTGGTTTTAAATTTGTGGCCAAATATTATTTGACTTGGGCGTCTTTTTCCTGTACAAGTATTGTCATAAATCTGGGCAGATTGCCGTTGATAAAGTAATGTCGTAATAGTTGTTTATTAGCCAATAAAAGGGATTATGTACACTTCCTTAACCTCCCCGTTGAGCAGACTCTTCGTAAAACCCGCGGCCTTTTTTTGGCTGTTATCAGTTTCCACCATTTTTTCGTTTCAATATTGCAAAGCCGATCAACCTCTATCCCTGACTTTGGGTTCCCCGGATCCGGGCCAAGTCCAGTGGACCTCGGGGCCGGCCGATGCCAGTTTGGGTGTGCTGGCTGATATAAAAATTCCCAAAGGTTATCGGCTTACCGACGCCACGGGGGCCGCCACACTTCTCGCCAGAATGAATAATCCGGTTCCCGCAGGGTTGGTGGGTATTTTGGCTCCCGAGTCCGGACAATGGTGGGCCGTTCTGGAATACCGGGACATCGGCTACGTGAAGGATGCGGGTAAAGCCGGAATGGACACAAAGGCAATTCTGCAGACCATTTCTGCTCGCGCCCAACGCCAAAATGAAGACCGGCGCATACACAATCTGCCGCTGATCACCTCGGTGGATTGGGCGCTGGCACCGGCGTTTGATGCAAACACACACATCGTGGAATGGGCGGTTCTGGCCAAAACCCAGTCGGGGCAGGTGGTCAATCACACAATGCGTCTGCTGGGTCGGCAAGGCCTGTTGGACGCCACGGTGGTGGAACCCTATCAGCCCCAGGCAGCCCTGGATTTGATTTCGTTGAAGGAGTTGATGAAAAATATTTCGTTCAAGTCGGGACAGCGTTACGCGGATTATCAAGCTGGCGACAAAATCTCCCAAATCGGGCTGGCGGGGCTCATCGACGGGGAGGATGACTCTTCGGCCACTCAAACCGATGACGTTGCTCCTTCGACCAAAAGCGCGGGTGCTTGGGGCTGGTATGTTTTGGCCGGCGTTCTCGCGGGGGGCAGTGTCATGCTGGTCCGGGGTGTGGCCCAGCGTCGCCGCAAGGCGCACCTGGTGATTTCAACGGGCCTGGCTGGGAATGGATCTGGCAATGGCAATGGGCACACGTTGGCACATGACGGGGCCTTGGCGCCGGTGTCGGCGCTGGCGGGCACTGGTCTGGCAACGGTTTCAGCCAAGCCGGTTGAAAGGCCAAAGGTCACGATCGCCCGAAATGGATCGACTCACCGCCAGGGTGTCCGCCGCCGGAAGATTTTTGATTATCACCGATTTTACACGGACACCGTGATGAAGCTTTCTTCAAGTGGCTATACAGCCGAAGTTCCACCCCGCAACGGTCATACCAATGGTCACACCAACGGCCATTCGCCGGCTTCCGCGATTGATGCTCAATCGCCTTCGAATGGAGCCACGAACCAGGCCCTGATGCAGGCCCATCTGGATTTGATCGCCAATCAGAAGGAGCTCATTGAAGAACAGAAGCGTTTGATGATTCAGCAGGCCAAGCTGATTGAGGAAAAGAGCAAGTTAATTGCTGAAAAAAGCCAGCTGCTGGACCGGCAAACTGAATTATTCGAACGCGATCTTTTGTGAAGCAGTCTGCATTAACAATCGTGACCAGGCCAATAGATTGACTAAAATTGGCAGACAAGGTCAGTCAGAAGTATTGAAGTTTGATTTATGAACCGATCCCGAATGAGTGTCCTTCTCGTGCCCCGAAAATCAGAATTTCCAGGAATCTTGAGCGGGTTTCTGGTTTTGGTGTTCGCCGGCATGGCCCATGCGACTCCGATTTACACCTTAACCTCCGGGAATTCCTCGGTGACCATTGATGCCGGTTCCCAGGCCGGAATGGATAATTGGACGGTGGACGGGCAGAATCAACTGAATCAGCAGTGGTTTTGGTATCGGATTGGAAATAGTGGCCCGGCCGCTTCCATTGACACCATCGGTGCCCCGACGGCAAATCTGTTGTCGGCCAGCATCCTGAACACCACGTACGCCAATTCCCAGTTCAGCATCAATGTGCTCTATTCGCTGGTTGGAGGTGCTCTTGGAAGCGGTACTTCCGATCTGTCCGAGCAAATCTCAATTCAAAACCTCACGGGGAGCGCGTTGACTTTTGATTTCTTCCAGTATGCCGACTTCAACCTGGGGGGGACATCGAACAACGACACCGGGCAATTGGACAAGAGCGGGAAAAAATACGGCGGGGTCACCCAGTATAACAGTCCCGGTTGCATGGTGTCTGAAAATGTGGATGCGGCGGTCAGTCAGCCGGCCAGTTCCGGGGAAATTGGAACCGGAAGCGGCGCTACGAGCACGATTTTGAATCTGTTCAAGAGTGCGGGCTTCGGTCATCTCAATGATCAGAATAACACCCCGCCCGGTGGTGGGAACGTTAATTGGGGCCTTGAATGGGATGCCAATATTGCGCCCGGCGGCACCTTCATCATCAGCAAGGATTTGAATATTGTCGGTGTGTTGCCCGTTACCACGCCGGTGCCGGAGCCGGGAGCGTGGAGTTTTGTATTGCTGGGATTGTTCTCATACGGTTTGTGCAAATATCGGCTGGGTCGCCGGATTGGTTAAAATTTAACCTGTTCGTCCCTTCAGACAGCAACCTTTGACCAAACCGGGTTGAGGCGGAAGTGTGGATTGTCAGCGTAACATTCATAGTGAGGATTTTTCCAGTCGTGCATTCAACCCTGAAAATGCTCCTTGGGCAGGTGCTCGGCATGTTGGCGGTGGTCCTGATTGTACCGTGTGCCTACAGTGATGTTCCCATAATCACGTTGATCTCGTTCAATCTTCCCATTGGCACCCAGCCCTCGGCCGGACTGGTGCAGGGACCGGATGGCGGCTTTTACGGAACAACCCAGTTCGGCGGATCCTCCAATCAAGGGGCGGTATTCCGGATTGCCTCGAATGGCACGTTCACCAATTTGCTCTCCTTTACCGGTACCAACGGACTTTATCCCGGCGCAAACCCGGCCGGCACCCTGGTCCTGGGCGCAAACGGCAATCTTTACGGCACGACCGAAGCCGGCGGCGCATTTGACAATGGCACCATTTTCGAAGTGACCACCAACGGTCTGTTTACCAGCCTCGTTTCATTCACCGGCACCAACGGGGCCTATCCGGGCAACTACCCGACGGCTGGCCTGGCTTGGGGCACGAATGGCAATCTTTATGGAACCACTCAGTACGGTGGTACCAATGATCCAGCTGATGGCGGTGACGGAACAATATTTGAAGTGACCACCAACAGTGGATTTATCAGTCTTGTCTCGTTCAACGCCACCAACGGGGTATATATTGGAGCCAATCCTGCCGGCAATCTGGTTTTGGGTGCCGATGGCAACCTCTATGGAACGACCCAATACGGCGGAACCAACGATCTGGTTAATGGCGGTGACGGCACGATCTTCCGCATCACCCATGCCGGCGCCTTTTCCAGCCTGTTTTCGTTCAACACCTCCAACGGTGCCAACCCTCAAGCTGGGCTGGTGCAAGGCGCAAATGGCAGTTTCTATGGCACCACCTTCGACGGCGGAAGTAATGCCTTGGGTGAGGTATTCAATATAACGTCACAAGGGTTGCTGACCATCTTGCTTTCTTTCAATAATACCAACGGCGCGAATCCCCAGGCCGGACTGGTTCAAGGGTTGGATGGCAATTTCTATGGTACGACCAAGGTTGGCGGCACAAACAACTATGGCGCGGTATTTCAAATGACGCCGACCGGCGGGTTTACCAGTCTGGTTTACTTCGCCAATACCAACGGGGCCTATCCCGTGGCCGGGCTGGTCCAGGGCAGTGACGGCAATTTCTACGGGACGACGGCTTCGGGCGGTACAAACTATGCGGGCACCGTGTTCCGCTTTACGCCACCGCCGCTGTTTCTAAAAGAGTGGCTGACCAACGGCATTTTTGGCTGTACCTGGAGCGCGGCGACCGGCCGGACTTACCAGGTGCAATTCATCACCCGTTTGGGTCAAACCAACTGGAGCAATTTGGGAAGTGCCATCCCGGCGACCAATTCCACCGCCATCACTTCCGACCCCATGGGGACCAATCAACAGCGGTTTTATCGCGTTAGTCTTGGGCCGTGACGCCTGTTTGGTGACAAAAATATTTTTGAAATCGGGGGCTGTCCCCGAAGCTGAAAAGAGTGTGCGCCTTCGGCCGAACCTTCCGCCGGGCTAACTCTCAATCACGTTGATTTCCACCGGTTCGACGTTGACGCCGTTTTTCTCCAGCCATTTGATGGCCGCATCCACTTCACCCCGGGCGCCATCCAGCTCCAGGCAAACGATGCCGATCTCGTCCGTCACGCTCGCCTGGCGGATATTGGTAACGACCTTGAACTTGTGGCCAACTTCCCAGATGAACGGCTGCTTGATGAGCCGGGGTGGATACATCAGCCACAACCGCTGTTGCTTGGTTGAATTGGATTTTGTCGCCGAAAGTATTTTCTTGGTGGCCATAAAATGTTAGCCTCCGGCGATCGCCGGGATGATGCTGATTTCGTCGCCGTCCTTCAACGGCGTCTGTTTGTTCTTCAGGAAACGAATGTCCTCCTCGTTCACATAGACGTTGACGAAGCGGCGCACGTCGCCCTTTTCATCCACCAGCCGTTCCTGGATGCCGGGGAAGCGTGTCTGCAATTCGACAATCGCCTCACCGACGGTGGCGGCAGTGACTTCGACCAGCTCCTCGTTGTTGGTCAGCTTGCGGAGCGGGGTTGGGATTCGGACTTTTTTCGGCATAAAATTACGCATTCACTTTTTCTTCGTTCGCCAGCAGGGCTTCAAACTCGCGCAGGCTGGGCTTGATTTCGCGCGGCCTGCCCACGTAACCATCCACCGCGTCGAGCGTTTTTAAACCGTTGCCGGTGACACAGAGGACGGCCGAATCATCCTGCGGAATTTTGCCCGAGGCAATCAGTTTCTTGGCCACGCCCACGGTCACGCCGCCGGCGGTCTCGGCAAAAATGCCTTCCGTTTCGGCGAGCAGCTTGATCGCGTCGCGAATCTCGTCGTCCGTGACATCATCGGCGGCCGCCTGGGTGTCCCGCATCACGCGCAACGCGTAAAAACCGTCCGCCGGCGTGCCGATGGCCAGCGACTTGGCGATCGTGTTCGGCTTCACCGGCTTGAAGAAGTCGAGTCCGGCCTTTTGCGCCACGGAAATTGGTGAACAACCTGTCGCTTGCGCGCCGTGGACGGCATATTTCGTCTCCGACACCAGGCCGAGCTTGATAAATTCCTGATAGCCTTTCTGGATCTTGGTCAGCAGCGAGCCGGACGCCATGGGCACGACGGTGTGCCGCGGAATGCGCCAGCCAAATTGCTCGGCAATTTCATACGCCATGCTCTTGGAGCCTTCGGCGTAATACGGCCGCATGTTCACGTTCACAAACGCCCAGCCAAATTTGCCCGCGATTTCGGCGCACAGTCGGTTCACCTCATCGTAATGGCCCTTGATACCGATGACTTTCGCGCCGTAGATAAGCGAGTTCAGGATTTTGCCCTGCTCCAGATCCGACGGAATGAACACGTAGGATTTCAAACCGGCGGACGCGGCCTGGGCGGCGACGGAATTCGCCAGATTGCCGGTTGAAGCACACGCGACCGTGTCGAAACCGAGTTCCTTCGAGCGGCTCAAAGCCACGCTCACGACCCGGTCCTTGAACGACAGGGTGGGGTAGTTCACCGTGTCGTTTTTGATCCACAATTCGCGGATGCCCAGTTTCTTCGCGAGGCGGTCGGCTTTGATCAGCGGTGTGAAACCGGCTTGCAACCCGACAGTGGGCTCGTTCGCCACCGGCAGCAATTCGCGGTAACGCCACATCGTTTTGGGGCGCGACTGGATGGCCGCCCGGGTCAGCGATTTTTTGATGCGGTCGTAATCGTAGGCGACTTCGAGCGGGCCGAAGTCGAACTCACAGACATGCGTCGCCGTGAGCGGGTATCCCCGTCCGCATTCGCGGCACTTCAGCGCCTTCATGTAACCTTGATGTTCACTCATAAATATTCTCTTTACCCCGTAGCCGCCGACGTCAGTCGGCCCATTCTTCATCGAGTCAGAGCGGACTGACGTCCGCTGCTACGAAAATTTTGGGGCAATAAAAAAGCCCCGACTCATGGTGAGAAGGGGCTGACAAAAATCGCGCGCACTTCTCATTTTCCCCCGACACCCGCCGGGGCTGGAATTGGCACCTGGTCACCCCGAACGTATTCGGGGCCGGTTGCCGTGGCGTCATCGGGCCAGTCCCTCAGCCACTCTGCATGAGACCGTTGTATCAACGGATGCGGATAAGTTGATTGAAGAAGTGAATCCTGTCAACTGGTTTTTTCCAGCCGGCCCCGGTCAATAGACAATGATGGAACGCACCGGATGGGGCTTCAATTTCTCGCGGCCGTTCAGGAATTTCAGTTCAATCAGGAAGGCGGTTTCCAGAATGTTCGCGCCCAGTTTATCGACCAGGGCGGCGGCGGCGGAAGCGGTGCCGCCGGTGGCCAGCAGATCGTCAATCAACAGCACGCGCGCCCCCGGCTGGAGCGCGTCCACATGCATGGCCACGGTCGCCGAACCGTATTCGAGCGCGTACTCCTGTTCGTGCGTCTGGTAGGGTAGCTTGCCTTTTTTACGGACGGGCACGAAACCGGCGCGCAATTTCAGGGCGGCGGCGGCGGCGAAAATAAATCCGCGCGCGTCAATGCCCACGACCGCGTCCACGGAACCGGGTTTGAGTGGTTCCGTAAGCAGGTCAATCGCGCCGGCGAACAATCGCGGATCGGCCAGCACCGGTGTGATGTCTTTGAACTGGATGCCCGGCTTTGGGAAATCCGGGACGTTGCGGATGGCCGCCGCGATTTCCTGGGGGGTTGCGGGAGCAGCGGACATGGGTCAGTTTTTTTTGTCCTTGGAACTTTCCAGCTTTTCAATCATGCGACGCAGTTTTTTGAGCGCCAGATTTTGAATCTGCCGGACCCGTTCACGGGTCACGCCAAACTTTTCACCGACTTCTTCGAGGGTTCGCTCCGAGCCGCCGTCCAGGCCGAAACGGTAGCGCAGAATCGTGGCTTCGCGCGGATCGAGGTGCTTCACCATGTCCTGCAACATGCCGGTGACGGTCTTGTCTTCCAGGTCCTGGTAGGGCGTGATGGCGTTTTCGTCCTCCACCAGGTCGGAGAAATTATTGGAGTCATCGTCGCCAATGGGCGCGTCGAGCGACGCCGGCCGGATGGACGCCATCCGCATCTGCCGCACCCGCGCCGCCGTCATGCCGAGTTCGTCGGCCAGTTCCTCGTCGGTGGGTTCCCGGCCGAGTTCCTCCTGCAACTTCATCGCGACCCGGCGCATCTTGGAGATTTTGTCCACCAGATGGACCGGCAGCCGGATGGTCTTGGATTGATTGGCGAGCGCGCGTTTGATGGACTGCTTGATCCACCACGAGCCATAGGTGGAAAGTTTGCCGCCTTTTTTCGGGTCAAACCGTTCGACGGCCTTCATCAGGCCGATGTTGCCTTCGCTGATCAAATCGAGCAGCGGCAGCCCGATGCCGTCGTAATCGCGCGCGATCTTGACGACCAGCCGGAGGTTGGCCTTGATCATCTGTTCGCGCGCCTTCTTGTCGCCTTTTTTGATGCGGGCGGCCAGTTCAATTTCCTCCTGGGGCGTGAGCAGTTTGACCTGCCCGATTTCGCGCAGGTAAAGTTTGATGGCCGTGTCGGCGTCGTAACGCGACACTTCCCTCTGGATGAATTGCGTGGTGTCACCTGGGGTGGCCGGCGGTGCGCCCGGGATGGGAACGGCGGGCACGACGGCCTGGGGGGTCGCACGTGCGCGGGGGGGAATCCGCTGGCGCCGTTTGATTTTGACCTTGGCCGTTCGGCGTTTTTGCTTTTTTACTGCCATAGAGCGCACAAAACCTTACGGCCAGAACGTCCGTCCGCAAGAAAATTAACCGTAAACTTAGTTCCGGCTGTTGCGGGCCAGGGTGATGTAATAGAGCAGGTTCAACACCGCCGACACCAGCGCCGCCACATAAGTGAGCGCCGCGGCGTCCAGAACCTTGCTGATGCCCGCGCGTTCGTGCTCATGTACGAGGCCGAGCCGGAACAATTGTTCCTTCGCGCGGCGGCTCGCGTCGTACTCCACCGGCAGCGTAACGAGCTGGAACAGGGTGATCACTGCAAAAATGACGATGATGATGGGCAGCACCACCTTCAATAGGCCCAGAAAAATGCCGATAAAGAAAATGCCCATGTAAGCCATGCTCGCGAATTGGGTGATCGGCACAATGGCCATCCGAAAGTTGAACAACCCGTAAGCCGCCTGATGCTGGAGGGCATGACCGGCTTCGTGCGCCGCCACGCCCACCGCCGCGACGGTCCGACCATGGAAGTTATTCGAGGACAGGAACAGCGCCCGTTTTGTGGGATCGTAATGGTCGGTCAAATGGCCGGGAATTTCCGCCACCGGCACGTTATTGAGGCCGGCGCGGTCAAGGATTTCGCGCGCCGCCTCGGCGCCGGTCATGCCCGAGTCCACCGGCACCTGGCTGTACTTGCCGTAGGCGTGTGACAATTTCATCTGCGCCCAGATGCCGAGCAGCAGACCCGGGATCAGGAACGCCCAATACACTGGATTCAACCAATTAAAAAACATAAGACAATCAATTGACAGCGCGGTGGCTGTTCTAATTCAACGAGCTGGCGGTGTGCCAATTCGATTTACGGGGAATTTAGAGGATATGGTGCCGCTTGAAAGAATTTTCTGAGCCAGTGTGGCCCAGATGAGCCAGCGGTAATGGCACTCATTAAATCTCCAGCACCTTCTCAAATCGGGTCAAATTTTTCGCGCCGGTGCCGGCGACCAGTGCCACGTCTTCGAGCCGCACGCCGCCGCCGAGTTCGGGATAATAAAGCCCCGGCTCCACCGTGACGACGTGACCGGGCCTTAATTTTTCGGTGGAACTCGTACTCAAGCGCGGCGCTTCGTGGATATCCAGGCCGAGTCCGTGGCCGGTGCCGTGAAAGAAACCTTCCATGCGGCCATTCCGCCGTCCGGTCTTGTAGCCTTGCTGGACAAAAAACTGTTGCACGGCCTTGTGAACGTCCGCCGTTTTAATTTTGGCGCGGATTTTTCCGAACCCGATTTTCTGTCCCTGCAGGACGGTGGCGTAAAGTTTTCGCACGCCCTCGCTGGCGTGCCCGCGGACGACCGTGCGGGTGATGTCGCCAAAGTAACCGGTCTTTTGCGAGCGCGGGAAAATATCGATGATGATCGGCTCGTGCGCGCGGAGCGGGCCATGGCCGTGTTCGTGCGGGTCGCAGCCCTGTTTGCCGCCGGCGACGATGGTGTTCGCCGCCAGGCCGTTTGCCTGCAAAATCGCGCAGTCAATCACGGCCCGCAGGCGCTCGGAAGTCAGTGGGATGCCGTGATAAATCAGCTTCCGGTCACGATGGATTTTGGCCCGGCGCAACACCTCCATCCCTTCGGCCATGCCCACCTCGGCCATGGTCAGCGCGGCGGAGATTTTTTTGACCTCATCGGCGGACTTGATTTCGCGTCGGGGAAAGAAATCACCTCGCGGTTTCAGCTTGATTCCGAGTTTTTTCAGGTCCCTGGCCAGGCCGAACGGGAAATCATCCGGTACGAGCACGCGCCCGATTTTTTTCTCGCGGAGAATCAGGCGGATGACCTGGGGGAGGCTGGCCTTCTTGACGCCGTCGGCGCGCAACTTTCTTTGACAGGCGGTCAGGGACACGACCCGGCAGTGCGGCGCCTGGGCCCGGGCGCGGTCGATTTCCAGATCGCTCATCACGATCCATGGGCGCCCGCCGGAATGGAGATAGATGAACGGATCGGGCACGAACATGCCGACAGCGTAAAGCATGTTCGCGTCGCGCTCGCTGTCCGCGACGATGAGCAGGGCTTCGTTCACTCAGTTGATGAAGGTGGGTGAAAGGAAATAGAGTTCGCCGGCCTGGAGTTTGGGCAGGTCCATGCCCAGGTCCAATTTGATGGTATGGGACAGGTCAGACTGGCCCAGCAAATGAAACAGGTTTGAGAAATCGTAGTGTTCGCGGTATTCGATCAAATTGGCGTTGTCAATGCCGGCAATTTTTTGGGCGCGATCCACCGCGTCCTGAAAATCCCCGATCTCGTCCACAAAGCCGAGGTCATAGGCCCGGGTGCCCGACAACACGCGGCCATCGGCGTAATTGGTCCAATCCAGCGCGAGCGGACGACCTTCCTTTTTGTTTTTTTCGTGCGCGGCGTCGCGGCCCGCGGCCACCACGTCCTTGAATTTTTGATACGTCTCGTCGATCAAACCCTGTACCATGACGCGTTCTTCCGGGGGGATGTCATTGGTCTCGCGTTCGCCGCTGAGCATGTCCTTGAACTTGCCGCTCTTGAAGACCTCCGGTTGTACGCCGAGCTTGTCCATCAACCCGCGGTAATTCCACGTATGCAAAATCACGCCGATGCTGCCGGTGATGGTCAGGTCGTTGGCCACAATCCAGCGGCAGGGCGATGAAATATAATAACCGCCCGAGGCGGCGAGGCTGCCCATGGAACAAACGACAGGTTTGCCGGAATCCTTTTGAAAATCCCTAATCTCGCGGTAAATTTCGTCCGAGGCGAGCACTTCGCCACCCGGGGAATCCACTTTGAGGATCACGGCCTTGACCCGATGATCATCCTTGGCGCGGTCCAATTGCGCCTGGACGACGTCGATCAGGTTGTTTCCGGCCTGATCCGCCGTCTGGCCGCTGATGATGCCGTCCACGGTGACCACGGCAATCTTACCCGAGGCGTCGTTGTCCTTGAGCAGGCATTCGTCCAGGCTGGGACCCACCTCGCGCGAAATCCCGTTGCCCAGGCCGCCCTTGAAAGTCAGCGCCTGCGAAATCAGTTGGGCGAAATTGCCGAACAAACTGATCAGCAACAGGACGAGCAGAATGATGGCAAAAATCATCCACCCCCGGCTTCGACGCGGCTTGGGCGCGGGTGACGGCGTTATCACCGGCGGCGGTGGCGGTGGCGGTACCGTTCCGGAAGCGAAGGGCGCTGTGTCCATAGTGTTCGCAAACTAGCGCAAAAGCGGCTGGCAGGCAAGGTGGATTGAGTCCGGCGCGGCCAGCTCGTTTTTCAGATTTTCCACCTGTGGCCAGAGGAACACGGAAGCCCGGGGATTGCCGCGCGCCCGTTCCAGCCACCGGTTCAGTTGGCTGGCGTTGAAGACGTCGACGTTGTTCAGGTTGAGATGCTTTTCCACGTGGGCACCGGTGAACACGATGGCGGCGTGGATCCACGGTTCAAAGCCGGCGCGCGTCTTCAGGAATTTTTTCAGCCAGGAAATATGGTCGAGGGTTTGCTGGATCAAATCCTCCTCCAACGGCTGCCCGTTTCGAAGCAACTGGCTGTCGTGCCGGGTAATCCAGCCCGAATGCGATCGGGTTTCAATCAGGAACACGGCGCCGTCCCGGCGGAACACCAGGTGGTCAATCTTGCCCCGGCCGGTGTTCACATCGTACTGCACCGCGTAATTCTCCGCCAGGCCATCAAGCAGGGCGCCGATTTTTTCCTCCGCGACGGCTCCCCGCCGGGCTTGTTTCTCGTGTCGAAAAAGCCGGTCCATTTCCGGCCCGGCGATGCGCTCAGCGGTTCTCATGATTAAGAATGAGACACACAGCAGGAGCAGTCCGCCGGTTTGAAAGATCGAGGTGCGATTTCCCAGGAAATAAAGTACGGCGAGGGCACTAACGATAAAAATCAGGCCGATGGCTGATAAACCGATGATTTTCCTGCGGGTGTTCCACCGTTCTTCAAGCTGGCGCGGGCTTCTGCCGGCCAGGTTCGCCGAAACGTCCTGCTGCTGCATGCCTTGCTCCCAGCAAGACATATTCCAGATTTGGCGTTCTACCAATAATGATGCACCAACGAACGCACCCGCCGGTCATAAAGCGCCTGGATTTTCTTCATCGTCGCCTTTGGCAAATGGGGCTGATCCGCGGCGGCGACATTCTCCTGCACCTGCGCCGGGCGTTTCGCGCCGGGGATGGCGCAGGTCACGGCCGGGAATTCCAAAATCCAGCGCAAGGCCAGTTGCGGCATGGTCACGCCCGCCGGGGCCAGGGGGCGCAACTGTTCGACCAGCTTCAGCCCCGTCTCATAATCAACGCCCGAAAAGGTTTCGCCGCGGTCAAAAGCCTCGCCATGGCGGTTGAAATTCCGGTGGTCGTCCCTGGCAAAAGTACTCGTCCGGGTCAACTTGCCGGACAACAGGCCCGACGACAGCGGCAGGCGCGCCAGAATGCCGACCTTGCGGCGGTGCGCTTCCGGGAAAAACAATTCCGCGGGTCGTTGGCGGAAAATGTTGAAGATGAGTTGCACCGATTGCACGCCCGGGAATTCGATGGCCTTCAATGCCTCCTCGACCTTTTCCACACTCACGCCGTAATGGCGGATTTTGCCGGCCTGCACCAGGTCATCGAGCACCGCGAACACCTCGGGCATGTAATAGACCGCCGTGGGCGCGCTGTGCAGTTGCAGCAGGTCAATCGCGTCGGTGCGCAGATTCTTCAAACTGCGCTCGACAAAGGCCGTCAGGTTGCGGCGGTTGTAACCTTCGGCCGTGTGGGGGTTCAATCGCCGGCCGGCCTTGGTGGCGATGTAAATTTTGTCCCGCCGCTCCTTTTTCAACTTCGCCAGCAGCCGTTCGCTGTGGCCGTCGCCATAAACATCCGCCGTATCAAAGAAATTCACGCCGCCGTCGAGCGCGGCGTGCAGCGCCGCCAGTGATTCCCGGTCGTCCACCTTGCCCCAGGTGCCGCCGATGGCCCACGCGCCGAAGCTGATCTCCGAAATCTTCCAGCCCGTCCGTCCGAGAGTCCGGTATTTCATGCGGACAAATTAAATGAAAAATTCTTTAACGCAATGTTGCACAGGCGCGAGTTTTGGATCCCAAAGGAAATCTCTGCAAAACTGGCGTAGCGGCTCCTCGGCCGAGAGCCGCATCTGTCATTTCATCGGGAAATGCGGCGGTCTGCCGACTCGCCGCTACAATGGCTGGGAGTTTTGCAGAGATTTCCTTTGGGATTAATGAATCCGTGTTCATCCGTGTCCCTCCGTGGTTGAAATTTACCATCTTTGCGTCCGGGCGACTTTGCGTTAGATTCAGTGCCGCCAGTTTATGCAACCGGAGAAGCTGACACAAAAATCGCAGGAAGCCCTGGCGGAAGCCCAACGTCTGGCGCGCAGTTATTCGCATCAGGAAATTGACGGCGAGCACCTGGCGCTCGCGCTCATCGGCCAGACCGAAAGCCTCATTCCCGATTTGCTCGAACGCATCGGTGTGCCGGTCGCCCGGCTCAAGCCGGAGTTGGAGGCCGAACTCGCGCGCCGGCACAAGGTCCAGGGCGCGGGCGACGCTTACGCCGGCAATGATTTGCGCAAGGCGCTCGACGCCTCGCAATCCGAGGCCACCAAACTCAAGGACGATTACGTCAGCACCGAACATCTGCTGCTCGGCCTGATGGATAGCGGCGGTTCGTCGTTGAAAAAGATTTTTGCCAAACACGGCCTCAAACGGGACGTGGTTTTGAAAGCGCTCGCCGAGTTGCGCGGCAACCAGCGTGTGACGGATGAGAACCCCGAAGCCAAATTCCAGGCGCTCGACAAATACGGCCGCGACCTCACCGCGCTCGCGAAACAGGGCAAGATCGACCCGGTCATCGGCCGGGACGAGGAAATCCGCCGCGTGATGCAGGTGCTGACGCGCCGGACGAAGAACAATCCGGTGCTCATCGGCGAACCCGGCGTGGGCAAAACAGCGATTGCCGAAGGCCTGGCCCGGCGCATCGTGAGCGGTGACGTACCCGAATCACTCAAAAACAAGCGGCTGGTGGCGATGGATTTAAGCGCGATGATTGCCGGCGCGAAATATCGCGGCGAATTCGAGGACCGGCTCAAGGCGTTCCTCAAGGAAATCGTCGCCAGCGAAGGCAAAATCATTCTTTTTATTGACGAGTTACACACGATCGTCGGCGCCGGTGCGGCGGAAGGCGCCACGGATGCGGCGAATATCATGAAACCGCAGCTCGCGCGCGGCGAATTGCGGTGCGTCGGTGCGACGACCCTTGACGAATACCGCAAACATATCGAGAAAGACCCGGCGCTCGAACGTCGCTTCCAGCCCGTGATGGTCGAAGAACCGTCCGTCGAGGCGACCATCGCCATTTTGCGCGGACTCAAGGAACGCTACGAAGTCCATCACGGCGTGCGCATCCAGGATTCGGCGCTCGTGGCGGCGGCGACGTTGTCGCACCGTTACATCACCGACCGGTTTTTGCCGGACAAGGCGATTGACCTGGTGGACGAGGCGGCGTCGCGCATCAAAATGGAACTGGATTCCAAGCCGACGGAACTGGACCAGCTCGACCGGCAGATTTTGCAACTGGAAATCGAGCGCACGTCATTGGCGAAGGAGAAGGATGCTGCCAGCAAGGAGCGGCTCAAACTGATTGACAAGGAGACAGCCAATCTCAAGGAGAAATCCAAGGCGCTTACCGCCCAATGGCAGAATGAAAAAGCGTCCGTCAACGCCGTCAGCGTGGTGCAATCGCAACTCGAACAGGCAAAGCTGGAACTGGAACAGGCGCAACGGCGCGGTGATCTGACGAAGTCAGCGGAAATCCAATACGGCAAGATTCCGGATTTGGAGAAAAAGCTGGCCACCATCGAAAAGCAATCCGCGCAGGCCACGCGCACGTCCTTGCTGCGGCAGGAAGTGACCGACGAGGACATTGCCAAAGTTGTCTCGTCCTGGACACATATTCCGGTCAGCCGGATGCTCGAGGGCGAGAGGCAAAAGCTGGTGAAAATGGAGGAACGGCTGGCACAACGCGTCATCGGCCAGAAAGAGGCCATCAAGGCTGTGTCCGATGCCGTGCGCCGGGCCCGCAGCGGGTTGCAGGACCCGAACCGGCCCATCGGCTCGTTCATTTTTCTAGGCCCAACCGGTGTCGGCAAGACCGAGACGGCGCGCGCGCTGGCGGAATTTCTGTTCGACGACGAGAACGCCATGATCCGGATCGACATGAGCGAATACATGGAGAAACACACCGTCTCGCGGCTCATCGGCGCGCCGCCGGGCTATGTCGGTTACGAGGAAGGCGGGCAATTGAGCGAGGCGGTGCGGCGGCGGCCGTATTCGGTGGTGTTGTTTGACGAGATTGAGAAGGCGCATCACGACGTGTTCAACGTGCTGTTGCAGGTGCTGGATGATGGCCGGCTCACGGACGGGCAGGGGCGGACGGTGGATTTCAAGAACACCATCGTCATCATGACCAGCAACCTGGGATCGCAAAATATTCAGGAATATTTTGCGAAGGCTAAAGGCCAAAGGCTAAAGGCTGAAGGGAAGTCGGAATTGGAAAAGGAAATCATGACGGAGTTGAAACGGCATTTCCGGCCGGAATTTCTGAACCGCGTGGACGACGTCATTATTTTCCAAAGCCTCGACGAGGAGGAGCTGGCAAAGATCGTGGACATTCAGCTCGAACGGCTCGGCAAACGCCTGGCGCAACAGAATCTGACGCTGGACGTGGACAGCGCTGCGAAGAAGCTGCTGGCCAGTGAGGGCTACAACCCGCAATTCGGCGCGCGCCCGCTCAAACGCGCCGTGCAGGAACGAATTCTCAATCCGCTCTCGATGAAACTGCTCGAAGGCGAGTTCAAACCCGGAGATAGGATTAAAGTGACAACAAGCGATGATGAACTGAAGTTGACGAAGAAATAATCGGGGGCGACCCGAGCCGGTGGAAACCGGCGGAGAGTGATTGTGTGCAAGATCCGAATTGCTTGCGCTGTCAAAGGCGCAAAGATAGTTTCCACGCGGTTCATGCCCGGACGGGAACCCATGTTCAAGCGACGTTGATCACCATGAGAATGCAAAGCAAGGTCGGCGCAGGAGTTGTGTTGGCGCTGGTGTTTTCATTTGTTGCTTCAGTGTTCGCGGAAGATGTGTTTGCGGTGGATCATCTCCGTTGCGAATATCTGGAAAACCCGCTGGGTATTGACGTCACGAAGCCGCGGTTGAGTTGGATCCTCCAATCGGATCGGCGTGGCGAAATCCAGACCGCGTATCAAATCATCGTGGCTTCGATGCCAGGACTGCTCGCCCGGGATCAAGGCGACCTCTGGGACAGTGGCAAAGTTCAATCGGATCGGAGCACGTTGGTCGAATACGCCGGCAAAGCTCTCGAATCCCGGACGCAGTGTTATTGGAAGGTGCGTTACTGGGACAAAGACGGCAAAGCGTCGGCATGGAGCCGGCCGGCTTTGTGGACGATGGGATTGCTGAAACCCGAAGACTGGCGGGCAAGATGGATTGGCAAGGACGAAGGGCTCATGCTCGATGACGCGCAGTGGATTTGGTTTCCGGAGGGAAATCCGGTTCAAAGCGCGCCGGCCGGGGCACGTTATTTTCGCCGGACAATTTCTCTGCCTCAGGGACAAAAAATTCTTTCCGCCGTTTGCACCGTGACTGCCGACAATGCTTTTGAGTTGATCGTGAATGGCCGGCAGGTTGGTTCCGGCAATGATTGGCGCGAGAGGGTAAGTCTGGATGTCGCTTCCTTTTTGCTGGCCGGGGAAAACCAATTGTTTATCACCGTGACCAACGCTGGAGACACGCCGTCTCCGGCAGGATTGATTCTAAGCATACACATTGAGCTCGCGGGAGGAGATTCGGTGAACATAGCTTCCGACGGCCAATGGGAAGCCAGTCAGGACCAGGTCTCGTGGTCGCCCGCCAAAGTGCTGGGCCCCTTTGGGATCGGCCCATGGGGTGTGATTGGAAGCGATGATCGTCCATTGCCAGCGCGCTATTTACGGCGCGAGTTTCAAGTGGACAAAAAAGTGGCACGAGCCACGGCCTATGTGTGCGGCCTGGGATTTTTTGACCTGTTCTTTAATGGCGACAAGGTTTCCGACCACGTCATGGATCCGGCACTGTCGGACTACGCCAAGGTGGATTATTACGTGACCTTTGATGTTACGCACCGACTGCATAAGGGTGCCAATGCCATTGGCGTGGTGCTGGGCAATGGACGCTTCTTCGCCCCGCGGTTGCATATCCCGGCCACTTTTGTTGACTACGGCTTTCCAAAATTATTGATGCAGCTCGAAATTGAATACACCGACGGCTCCGGATCGATCGTCACGAGCGACGGGCGCTGGCGGTTGACGACCAACGGTCCAATCCGCGCCAACAACGAATATGACGGCGAGGTGTATGATGCCCGCAGGGAGATGCCGGGCTGGAACAACGCGGGTTTTGACGATTCGAAATGGGAACCGGCTCAACGGGTCGCCGCACCCGGAGGACAGTTGCGCGCTCAGATGATTGAACCGATGCGCGTGACGGAAATCGTCCACCCCGTTGCGATGACGAACCCCGCGCCTGGGGTTTACCTCGTGGACATGGGGCGGAATTTTTATGGCACCGTGCGGTTGAAGGCGTCCGCGCCGCGCGGCACGGAAGTCCGCATGGTCAGCGCCTATAGCCTCAAACCGGACGGCATGCTCAAGACCGCGGACAATCGTTCTGCGCGCTGCACAGACATTTACACATTCAAGGGTGAAGGGGTTGAAACCTGGAGCCCTCGTTTCAAGGGGCAGGGTTTCCGGCGGGTTCAAATCACCGGTTTTCCGGGCAAACCAACGCTGGACAACTTTGAAGGTTTGGTGATTCACACGGATGTTGAGCCCGCCGGTGAGTTTGAGTGTTCGAACGAACTGGTTAACCGGATTCATATGGCGATGCGCTGGGGCATGCGGATGTTCCTGCGCAGCGCGCCTCTGGACCCCGATCGGGATGAGCGGCAGGCTTGGATGGGCGATCCGGCCAAAGACGCGGAGAGCGAGGCGTTCAATTTTAACGTTGCATCCTTTTATGCCAAATGGATGGACGACGTGCGCGCCTCGCAACGGCCCGACGGCTCAATTCCCGACGTGGCCATGTATTGGGTATGGGGCGATGGCGTGGAATGGGCGAGCGTGTTTACCATCATTCCCGAGTGGTTCACCGACTTTTATGATGACCAAGGGGTTGCCCGACAAAATTACGAAGCCATGAAGAACTGGGTGCTGGCTATGCGCCGGCACGAACTGCCGGACGGCACGTTGCGAGGCACCAGCTACGCCGATTGGTGCGATACCACCTCGATGGATGGAAAAGTCAGTGACAATGGTTCCACTCCCCGCGAGCTGGTGTCGAGCGCCTATCAGTATCACAACTACCGCCTCATGGAGCGGCTGGCGGAGAGATTCGGCAGGCCGGAAGACCGGACGGAATTCGCCACGCTGGCCGACCAGCTCAGGCGGGCATTCAACCGCAAATTCCTCGACCCGAAGACCCACGTTTACCAGGGCGACACGCAGTGCGGCTATGTGCTGGCATTGCAGTTTGGGCTTGTGCCGGAAGACCAGCGAAACGGCGTGATCTCCAATCTGGTGGATAACATCCTGATCCAGCACCGCGGGCATTTGTCTGTGGGGTTGATTGGCATGCAATGGCTCATGCAGACATTGACGGACATTGGCCGACCGGAGGTGGCCTGGATCATTGCCACCCAGACGACCCGGCCGAGTTGGGGCTACATGTTGTCAAAAGGGGCCACCACCATTTGGGAACGCTGGGACATGGACACACGCGACCCGGGCATGAACAGCGAAGCCTTGCTCATTCAGGCGGGAAATTTCGACGCGTGGTTATATCAGACACTGGCGGGCATCAACTGCGATCCGCAGCAACCCGGTTCCAAGCATATCATCATCCGGCCCCGCCTGCTGGGAGATTTAACCTGGGTCAAGGCGCATTTTGATTCGCCATTCGGACGCATCGTCAGCAGTTGGAAACGCCACGGTGACAAGCTCACCATGAACGTCACCATTCCCGCCAACACCACGGCGACCGTTTATGTTCCGGCTAAATCGGCAAAAGTTGTGACGGAAAGTGGCAGACCGATCGCAAACGCGAACGGAGTCAAATTGATTCATGCCGGAGATGGCGTTGCTGTATTCGACGTGAATGCAGGAAAATACGAATTTCAGTCCGATCTATTGGACGCGGCAATGTTAAAGGCAATATGTCCTCAAAAATCAAAATCAAGTGGCTGAGCCAGCCAGAAGAACACGATTATCCGGCGGCCCTGTCGTATTTGACGCTCCTCTACGACAAAAAGACGGCCGCCGGCTTTGTGAACAAACTGAAAAAGGCACCGATGTCCGAATTCGAGGCCAAGGACATTTTCCGGGCATCCCGATTGCCATTGCTGGGAGCCGGCAACTCGCATGTCAAAAAGGACATGCTCAAGATCGAGTCCGGTCGCGGGGTCTCGCCGCTCCTGCTGGTCCGGGATTCGGCCAATGGCAAGGTGATCATTGCCGACGGTTACCACCGGCTGTGCGCCGTTTACACCTTTGATGAAGACGCGGTGATTCCCTGCAAGATCGTGTAGTAGCGTTTCCAACAAGTCGGGATTGACAGGCCCGGTCCGGCGTGGCTCAGTTTCGGGTATTGAAGGTTCGTTGGACAGGTAGGAGACGGCGTAAGGAGTCTCTGACTTGTTTTTCAGAAAACGAAAGGATTTGAGACTCGTCACCGGTCCTCGCACCGAAGGCTACGACCCGGCAGGCCGCGTCTCCTGCAAAGAAAGGGATGTGCCATGAAAAAGGGTAAACCGCCGACCGCAAAAATCGAAGTCACCAAGGATGGTCCCTATCTCGTAAGCGGCTACTTGCCGCTCAGCGAGCAATGGATTGTCACCAATGCTGAGGGTGATTCCCTCGATTACCGGGAGGGCAAAAAGCATCCGGCGTCACCACAATATGCACTGTGCCGTTGCGGTCATTCCGGCAACAAACCGTTCTGCGATGGCAGCCACCAGAAGGCCAGGTTCGACGGAACGGAGACCGCCAGCCGTGAACCTTACCTGAAGCAGGCCGAGACCATCGATGGGCCGACCCTGCGGCTGACCGATGCGGACAGCCTTTGCGCCTTTGCCCGTTTCTGCGACCCGAAAGGGCGGATTTGGAATCTGGTCCCGGCGTCCGATGATCCCGAAGCCCGGCGAGTGGCGGAATATGAGGCCGCGCATTGTCCGGCCGGCCGGCTGGTGGTGTGGGATAAAAAGACGGGCAAACCCATCGAACCGAAATTTGAACCATCACTCGGGTTGATCGAGGACACGGAGAAGAAGGTCAGCGGCCCGATCTGGGTCAAAGGGGGCATCCCGGTGATTTCCGCCGATGGCAAAGCCTATGAGGTTCGGAACCGGGTGACCCTGTGCCGCTGCGGCGCGTCCAACAACAAGCCCTTTTGTGACGGCTCGCACGCGGCCTGACTGCTTTCGTCTCTGCGCACAGTCCAACCGAGCCGGTTGCTCCAGTGAACGTCAGACAACGGTGACCATTCCTTTACTGGGTTAACCGATAAAACCTTACCGAGGTGGAAATGGCGTTGGTGACGGTGTTCGTGCCGCTGAGAATGACTGGTGCCGGCAAATTGGTATTCCAAACGGTGGACGAAACCAGATTGGTGGCAAACTCCAGGGTGTATCCGGAAGGGCTGGCCGACCAGGTCAAAATCGCATTGGTTCCGGAACGTGTTATGGCCAGCAGCGGCCGTGGCAGCGTGAAGCTGAAGATGGTGCCATTGCCCGAGCTGCCGCCCCCTGCTGCGGTGCCATACAGGGTGTTGCCGGACAGGATCAAATCGGTCTGCGGATTGGCTCCGTCGTTGCTGCCGGTGAAATTATACAAGTTGGTGAAACCCGAGCCATCCGTGTTGATGGCAAACAACGTGCCGTTGCTGGAAGTGCCGCCAGCCAAGGTGGTGCCATACAGGGTGTGGCCCGACAAAGTCAATCCGGCATGCGGTCCGGAACCATCGTTGCCGCCGGTGAAGTTATACAGGTCGGTAAAAACCAAGGTATTCGTGTTGACGGCGAACACGGTGCCGTTGCCGTAGGTGCCGCCTCCGTACGTCGTCCCATACAGGGTGCTGCCGGACAAAACCAATCCTGAAAACGAATACGCTCCCTCGGTGTTGGTTCCGGTAATGGGGTCAACAGCCGCAAAATAATGCAGGATGCTGAAACTGGCGGGCTGGTTGGTGACAACCGAGAATATGGTTCCGCTGCCATAACTGCCGCCCTGCTCGGTGGTCCCATACAAGGTGCCGCCCGATGACATCAATCTGGCGGAGGGAAAAATTCCGTTGTAGTTGATTGCATAAGGGTTGTAAGTAGGTGCATAGAAATCCTGCAGTTCCCCGCTGGTTGCGCCATTGGTGGTCACATAAAACAGGGTGCCCTGGACATTCATGCCGCCACCATACCACGTCGTCCCATACAAGGTGTTGCCCGCCAGGGCCAATCCGGCCAATGGCTCATAACCTGAGGCGGCGTTGACTGCAAAATTGAGATTGAGCAGGTTCGTATAGCCCAGGCCATTCGTGCTGATGGCGAACACCGTGCCGCCGCCCAGACTGCCGCCGAGATACGTCGGTCCATACAGGGTGTTGCCCGATGAAATTAATCCGCCAACCGGAACACCACCGCTGCCGGAAGAAAAATTATACTCGTTGGTAAAGCCGGTGCCGTCGGTATTGACGGCGAACACGATGCCAACGTTATTGGTGCCGCCGTGCTCCGCCGTCCCATACAGGGTGTTGCCCAATAAGACCAAATCGCCGTTCGGTCCGGAACCGAAGTTGGTGCTGAAAGTGTATAGGGTGTGGAAGGCGGGGAATGGGTTGGTGTAGATATTGATTGTGCCGAGGCCCGTGACGGCCAGGGGCGATGCCCCATAGGTGCTATAGGCGGTCAGGCTCGGGGAGAAAGAGCCGACGTTGGTGTAAACGTGTGATGGATTCTGCGCCGAGCTGATTTTGCCGTCGCCGAAGTTCCAGTTCCAATTGGTCACGGTATCGCCGGCGCTGTCCATGCCGGGACTGGCGAATTGAACGGTCAGTGGCGCCACGCCGGATGGGGGAGTGACGGTGACATTCAGTATGGGGTTAGTCACGGTAATGGTCCCGGGGCCGGTGACGGAAAGGGGCGATGACCCGTAGGTGCTGTAGGCGGTGAGGCTGGGAAAATACGAACCGGCATTGGTATAAGTATGCAGAGGGCTCTGCACCGCGCTGATTCCACCGTCGCCAAAATCCCAGTTCCAATTGGTCACGGTATTCCCGAAGCTGTCCACGTGGGGACTGGTGAATTGAACGGCCAGTGGCGCCAGGCCGGACGGCGGCGAGGCGGTGACGGTCAGGGTGGGGGATGACGCCGCTACATAACTCACATTATCGAGGAACCCGGCTTGAGTGGGATCCGTGTCGCTGCCGGCGGAGACCGTCCAAGTCAAAGTGTGTTGGCCGGCGGGAATGTTGTAGGGGAGACTCGTATTCGGATCAAATTCCTGATACCAAGAGGTGTCACCGGCAATGTCATCAGCATAGTTTCCGTCAATGTCGAATTCATAGTCAAAACCCGGGCCATTGGCGATGCTGGACCAGAAAAACGTCAGAGTGCCCGGGCCGGTGACGACAACCGAAAGTGTGGAAGCCTGGCCATTAGTCACGCTCCCGCTTTGGTCAGCCGACGGAGCACCGTTGTAAGTGTTGGTGGTTTCGGTGAACCAGGCGGTGTCGCCCATCGTGGCCCAGGGCAGGTTGGTTGTACCGAGGTCGGCGTTAAAATTTGCAACCGGGGTGCCGACTGTGAATTGCACGTTGGCATAGTCCCACACATGCCAGGTGGAAACCCAGCCGGAAAGAGGACTCCCGGCACTGTTGGTTGGCACCGAACTGACCACGCCGGTGGAGGACAGGTAGTAAGTATCCAGGGTAATGCTGTTGAGGCCGTTACTCAGCGTGGCCCCGGAGAAACTTTGCTGCGTGACCGGCAGCACATAGCCGGAGGTTGGCGTGTAAAGTTCCTGGTCGCTGTAGTTGGTCGCGCTTTGCCAGACGATGTTTGGCTGATTTGTGACGTTCAAGGCGTTGTTGGGAGGGTAAATTATGGTCACCAGTGGAATGGAATTACTGGTGATGCTGGCCGTGACCGTAAAATAATAAACATTGGTGGTCACCGTGTTGGTGACAAAGATGGACCACTGCCCGTTCGTGATGTTTTGAATGAATGAGTCGCTGAAATTCGTCGAGTCAAACAGGTTGAAGCTGTTGCCGTTGCCGCTGACCGGGTTGAAGCCGTTGGTGTCGTATTGGAAAAGCGTGGCGTTGGCGTTGGCGTTGGTGGGCCAGCCCGGCGAGACCACGAAGTAATCCCCGAAGGAAACGTTGGGCGGCGTGCTGTTCGTGCTCAGGGTGCAACTGAACTGGTAGTATTGAGAACCCTGATAATTGCCACGGTTCAGGTCCACCTCCATCGTCAACCCGGCGCGGGCGGCGGGTGCGGCAAAAATGCCGAGAATGAAGGCTAAAATGACCTGTCGCAACAGGCGGCCGGGGTGGGAACTGAATGAGGTTTTCACTTGTGAAGCTTTTTGTTTAATGAGTTTTTGTTGATTCTGATTTGGCCCGCTGCGTCGAGATATGGACAAATCCTTGCTGGAGGCATGGTGGGCAGATAATCGGCTTAAAACCCGCGATGGTTTAACCTGCAGATCTCCATGAGCATTTTCTGAGTTATTGTTCGGTGCTGAAGAATGCTACCCCGGCTTCCTCCAACGACGGAAACATCCGATTCATATCACTTTTGTTTGAAGCGACGGGGTGACTTTCTCAAAAATACTTAATCAAGTCAAGAAATTTGACTCATGACGGTCCGGGTTGGCGGCCCCGGATTTCCGCCGATGGCAAAGCCTGTGAAATTCGGAATCGGGTGACCCTGTGTCGCTGTGGCCCGTCCCGGCTCTGGCGCTTTTCAAATGACAAATGGCACGAGCGCCTTGACCTGTTTGCGATAGGCGGGGTATTCGTTGGGGAAATGCCGCAGCATGAGTCGTTCCTCCTGCTTGAGTTTGATCCAGAAGCCAATGCCCACCATGACAATGCTCAGTCCACACCGTAACTGGCCCACGGCGCCGGCCGTGCCAATGCACATCACGAGCAGGCCGGTGTAGATGGGATGCCGCACAAACCGGTACGGCCCGGTCCGCACCAGTTCGTGATTTTGCTTGAAGGTGACGTCGCTGCTCCAATTGCCGGCCAGTGTCCAGCGCGCCCAGATAGTCACGAACAATCCAAACATGCAGACCATCATACCCATCGCCAGCACCCAATCCCTGTGCGGTATCACCACCAGATTCATGGGCGGCGGCAGTTTTGGATACGCCAGCAGAAACCAGCCCAGACCCACGGGGATCCGATGCGCCAGCGCGGAGGCCAGGTCCTGCCCTTCCGCCATCGCCTTCTGCCCAAAGGCGCTGATAAACCAGTAGGCCAGGAAGATGAGCCAGCAACCGATGATGATGGAACCTGAAATCGTTGCCATGATGAATTTCAATCAGACATATCGGATTCAGCCGGGAATTCAAGCCGTGGAAAATCAGGGTGGTCAGCCGGTAATGGGGAATTGGCTTTCCTCGTTTGACTTTCGCTGCAATCTGTTCCTAATTCAACTGCCTTGAGCCTGTCCGAATACATTCTGCTGGCGCTGGGTTCGCTGTTTGTCATTGTGGACCCGTTGGCCACCATGCCGGCGTTTCTGGCGATGACGCCGAACGACACGCCGGAACAACGCATCCGAACGGCGCGTCTGGCTTGTTGCGTGACCGCGGGTGTCCTGCTGTCCTTTTCCGTTGCGGGACAGTTGGTTTTCAAGGTCATGGGCATCACCATGCCGGCCTTCGAGATCGCCGCGAGCATCGTGCTGCTGCTCGTGGCGCTGGATATGTTGCGCGCCCAACGTTCCCGCGTCCAGGAAACCCGTGAAGAAACCAAGGCCGGCACAGAAAAGACGGACATCGCCATCACGCCGCTGGCCATCCCGATGCTGGCGGGACCGGGAGCGATTTCGACGACGATTCTGCTCCAAAACGAGGCACACGATGTCCCGCAACACATCGCGCTTTACGGTTGCATCGTGACGGTCTCGCTGGCGAGTTATTTGGTTTTACGAATCGCGGCCCGGGGCACCCGGTGGTTGAACCCGATTGCGATGAGCATTGCCACCCGCATTATGGGCCTGTTGCTCGCCTCGGTCGCCATTCAATTCATGCTTAATGCCATTAAAGCCTTCCACACGGATCTGATTTCGCCGCCGGTCCCGTGAGTTCGAACCCGGGAACAGAATCAAAGGCGGCGCGAATGACGGGAAGTTGGTTTTAACGAAAAAGTTGGGTGCCCTGTCGGGTCAGGTTGCACCGGTCTTAACGTACATCAGGTAATCCGTCTTCTCAAACGGTGCGATGTTTAAAACTCCCACTTTGACCCGGCAACCAACGGGCGGCCTGATTCCACGTTTTTAAGACTGGATGGATGCGGAAACGTCGGGCGATCCAGTCCGCTGGTGTCGGTGGCACTGAAAATCACGTCAGGCCCTCATTCTGGTGTGGTGGGCGACCAGCCTGCCCGTGGCCAGGCCCTGCAACAACGGGAGCAGCGCAGCCCGGCGGGAATTTTTCGTCGGAGACACATGCTTAAAGTGAATGCGGAATCGGGGCCGATGGGTTTATCCGCGTCGGAAACGGGTTTCGTTTCTTTCGATCGTCGGATTGAACTTTCGTCCCGCACGCATTGTCAGAAGAGTGTGGCGTTGATGGAACGGTTTGGTGGTTGGGGTGGAGTTTGGGTTTGGCACACGGCAAAAAAACGGGCGGCACAATTTATGCGTTCCGTCTGAACGGTTCGACAATCTGCGGTTGTAGTGGCCGAGGCGTAAAGTAAAGGGAATAAAAAGTCATTTGTGGAAATGACTGCCGGCCTTCCGCAAGTTGCGTAGATGACGTAGTAGTTATGGTAAAAAATTCGCAGTTGGCAAGGATCGTGGTCTATCAAAATGTTGGTTTTCTGGCGGTCATCATACTTTGTTTTCTGGATGAATTGCTGCAATTGCCTTCGTTGATATTCTCCGGTCATCCCTTCGTGGTCCTTTACCGCCGGCCTACGCTGGAAATGCTGCTCTTTCTGGCCGTCTGGCTGCTGGTGAGCAATTCGACGCGCCGGTTGCTGCGGCAGGTTCGGCAACTGGAAGACTTCCTGCGCGTGTGTTCCTGGTGCCGGCGCATTGATTACAAGGGTGAATGGATGCCGCTGGAGGAGTTTATGGAGCAGGGCTTTGACACGCCGACGACGCACGGCATCTGCCCGGAATGCCTGCGCCAGAAAAAGGAGGCAATCGAAAGGGAAAGGCGCGCACGGCAAAGCGACCCGGCGCCGACCGGCTGAGCCGGAACGAGTTATGCCGTTTTTTTTTAATGAACCTTCTCCACCTGAATCCTGGCGGGATCGTTTACACCCAGCTGGAGCAGGGCGGCATTGGCGTAAAGATCCGGGTTCGGGGTGAACCCGGGTGCGCCAAAGAGCTGGCGTTCGCGGTCAAGTTCCCGGATGGCGAGCGTGTCGAGCGCGACCGGATCGCGGCTGAACCAAAGTTGATTCAGGACCGTCGAATATTGCAACAATCCCTTTGAACCGCCGGCATACTGGCCAATCAGGGCGTCGGTAATGTTGAAGACGACGCGGTCGCCGAGTACCGGCAACGCGTAAATTTCCGGCACGGCGACGGCCAGTCTTCCGGGGTCGCCTTGAAAGCGCAGGGTATTATCCACGCTGCCCATGGCCAGTCCGTATAGATGGCCGCAGACGCCGGCCGAATCCTGGTTCAACAGTGGCGCGATGCTGATGATTTTGGTGATGTTGCGGGTGACTAGCTTTGAAACGAAGGATCTTTTGCCAACGTCCGGCCCCTTTTTCCCAAACTCAAAATCACCCCAGACGAGCTGGCCGATGATGGGGGTGTCGGGCAGGTAAAAGTTGGTCGGGTCGTAGCCCGCTTCCGCACTGCCGAAGGCGCGCACGCCGAGCTGGGCGGCGAGTTTAAAGAATCCGGCAGCCCGCAAATCGCCGGTATTCCGGTCCCAGATGATGACCTGTTCCGGCGGCAAACCTGCGTCCAGCAACCCGTGAATCACCGCAGCGACGACGGCGGGGCGGGTGCCATTGATCGGCCCGGCTGTGGAATAAACCTTGATGCCGACAATGTCCTGCGTCGAAACCAGGCTGCGCCACGCCGCGACCACGGTGGGCTCGCCGGTGAAATTGGTCATGCCGCGATCAACCATGGCCTGGACGGACGCGTCATCGGGCTGGTACCGGGAGATGGCGCCCGGGTTTTCGACAATGAGCACCCGCGCGTGCGCGCCGCCAGCCTGCCGCAACGACAAATCGGCGGCTTGATCCTGTCGGCAGGCCAACCCGAGGGCGCCTGCCGCCATCAGCCGGCAAAATACATGAATGAACTGAGCCAGTGCGTTTCTTGACACTTCAAGGCGTGGATGCTACCACCAACACCGATGCTGGCCACAAAAAACATAACCCGGTGCGGCATAACCGTTTTTCTGACGCTCGTTGTTTGTCTCACCGGCTGCGGGCCGCCGGGGCCGCGCGCCTTGTTGAAAGGCGAAAAGCTCCTTGTTCAGGGCGATTATTCCGACGCGGTGGAGAAACTGAAATTGGCGACGTCGCTGATGTCCACGAATGCGCAGGCCTGGAATTATCTGGGTGTTGCATACCAGCACGCCGGTCAACCCGCCGACGCTGCGCTGGCGTATCAACGCGCCCTGACCCTGGACCGCGATCTGGTGGAGGCGCATTACAATTTCGGCTGCTTGTGGCTGGAACAAAACAAGCCGGACGTGGCGAGGACCGAGTTCACCGCCTATGTGCTTCGCCGCAGCCGGGCCCCGGAGGGCTGGACCAAACTGGGCGTTGCCCAACTGCGTCTCCGCGATCTCGCGTCGGCGGAAAAAAGTTTCAGCACCACACTGGCCCTTGATACCAACAACGCTGAGGCGCTGAACGGTCTGGGCCTCGCCCAGGTGCAACGGGGCCGTCCGCGCGAAGCGGTGCAGTATTTCGCCGCTGCCAACCGGGCGCAGCCGGATTACGCGCCGGCGCTGTTGAACCTGGCGACGATGGCCCGGCAATATTTGCGCGACAACGCGCTGGCCCTGCAAAAATACCGCGCCTACCTGGCGTTGACCCCGCACCGGGCGGATTGGGACCAGGTGAACACCATCGCCAACGACCTGGAACAGCAAATGAATGGTGCCGCTGCTTCCTCGCCATCGAACGTGCAACGCACCCAACCGGCGGTGACGAGTGCGTGGACGCCATCCAGAGCCGGTTCGTCACCGCAAAACACGGACGCCGAATCATCATCTGCCGCTGCCGGAACGCAAAATTCGTCCACGGCGGAAGAGAATTCGTACGCGACGGCGGAGACGCCGCCGAGGCCAGGCAACGGGCAGCCGCGCGCGTTGAGTCCGCTCAATCCAATGAACTGGTTTCGCGGCGCTTCGCCGGAGCCGAAGGCGGCACCATTGCCGCCCTCGGATTCGAACAGTAATCCAGTGAAGCCGGCGCCGAAACCTGAAGCCAGCAACCTGACGGCGTTCGGCACACCCATGCACGCCCAGTCAAAACCATTTCGCATGGTTCAGCCCGCGCCGCCGGCATTTCCGCAATATTTGTATCTTTCGCCCGCCCGGCCCGGGTCGGGCGACCGGCAGGCGGCCGGACGCGCGTTTGCGCAGGCGCAGCAATTTGAACGGGACCGGCAGTATCTGGATGCGCTGAATTCGTATCGCGCGGCGGCGGACCTGGATCCGGGCTGGTTCGAGGCGCAATACAATTCCGGCGTGATGGCCTATCGTCTGGGGAATTTCGACCAGGCGTTGCCCGCCTATGAAATGGCGCTGGCCATCCAGCCGGATTCGGCCGACGCGCGCTACAATTTTGCCCTGGCCTTGAAGGCAGCCGGCTATGTGCCCGATGCCGTGAATGAGTTGAGGAAGCTGCTCGCATCGAATCCGGGCGATGCCCGTGCCCATCTCGCGCTCGGCAATCTCTACGCGCAGCAACTGTATGACGTGTCGCGGGCGCGGGCACAGTATTTGAGGGTGTTGCAACTGGACCCGCGCAACTCCCAGGCCGCGGACATACAGTTCTGGCTCTCATCGAATCCGCCCTGAGCATGGAACGGATTTTGCTGGAAGAGGGGTCGAAGGCTCTGCTTTCAGTCTATGTTTGCCAATCTAATACAATCGCTGACGTCCGACGATTTGCCGGTAAACTGGTTCGACGCGGTGGTCGTGCTGATACTCGGATTCGGCCTCTTTCGCGGCCGCAAAAACGGGATGTCGAAGGAAATCCTGCCGCTGTTTCAATGGCTCGCCATCATTTTGGTGAGCGGTTTGTTTTACGCCATGGTGGCGCAGTTGGTCGCCGGGACAAAGGTGATTACCCTGGACCCGTTGACCGGTAATCTTCTGGCCTACGGGGTTCTGGCAATGGCCGTGTTTCTGTTTTTTTCGATCATCAAACGTCCTTTGGACCGGCGGTTGTTCAGCAGCAACCTGTTCGGCAACGCCGAGTACTATCTCGGCATGCCCTCCGGCATGGTGCGGTACGCCTGCGTATTGCTTTTTGCGCTGGCCTTTCTGAATGCGCGCCATTACACGCCGGCGGAGATCGAAGCCGGCAACCAGTACCAGGAACGCTGGTATGGCGCACACTTCTTCCCCGATCTGCACACCGTGCAAAGTCAGGTTTTGGAAAAATCCTTTACGGGACCCTATATTAAGAAATATCTTGGCGTGTTGTTGATTGAACCCGCCGCGCCGGCCGGCAGCAAAACCGCACCGGATGAACCGGTCCAATAACCGGATCGGGCGGGCGACCGGCAACGGACGCTGAACCAGCATGGCTGGCACGATTTCTCCCGCAATCCTTGAACGCATTCGCGCCGCCAGTGACATTGTGGATGTCATTGGCTCGTATCTGCCGTTGAAAAAGGCCGGGGCGAACTTCGTCGCGCTCTGCCCCTTTCACAAGGAGAAAAGCCCGAGCTTCAACGTCAATCCGCACCGGCAGATTTTTCACTGTTTCGGCTGCCACAAGGGCGGCGACGTGTTCACGTTCGTCAGGGAACACGAAAACATCGGTTTTGTGGACGCCGTGCGCCGCCTGGCCGATCGCGCGAAGATTCCACTCGAATTCGACCAAAATCCCCACGAGCAGCAGTCCCGTCATCTCAAGGACCAATTGCTCCAGATTCACGAGCAGATTGCGCAACGCTGGCAGAATTGTCTGCTCAACGAGGCCGCCGGTCAGATCGCCCGCGATTATCTGGCCAAACGCGGCGTGTCACCGGAGGCCGTGAAACTCTTTCGCCTGGGCGCCGCGCCCGATGCCTGGGACGACACGGTCAACTGGGCCAAAAGCAAGGACCACGACCTGCCGCTGGTCGAGAAAGCCGGGTTGATTCTGCGCAAGGAAGGCAGTGAACACTATTATGACCGCTTCCGCGGGCGACTCATTTTTCCCATTTGCGACGAGCAGGGCCGGGTGATTGGTTTCAGCGGCCGGGTTTTGTCCGGCGACGAGAAAACGGCGAAATATGTCAACTCACCCGAGACGCCCATCTTCACCAAGAGCCGGGTGTTCTTCGGCCTCGACAAGTCCAAGCGCGCGCTGCTCGACACTGGATTTGCCGTGGTCTGCGAAGGCCAACTTGATTTGATCGCCTGCTTCATGGGCGGCGTGCAAAACGTCGTCGCGCCGCAAGGCACCGCCTTCACCGACCAGCACGCGCGCATCCTCAAGCGCTACGCGGATGAAGTCGTGCTTTGTTTTGATTCGGACGAAGCCGGCCAGAACGCCGCCGTCCGTTCGCTCGACCATCTGCTCGCGTCCGGCCTGGCCGTGCGGGTTGCGATCGTGCCCGCGCCGCACGATCCGGACAGTTTCATCAAGGCCAATGGCAGCGAAGCCTTCCGCAAACTCATCGAGAATGCCGAAGGTTTTTTTGATTACTATTTGAACCGGCTTTGCGCGCAGAATGACGCCAACAGCGACAAGGGCCGGAACGCCATTTTGCGCGAAATGGCCGGGGCCGTCCATAAAACCGCCAATACCGTGTTGATCGACAAATACGCCCAGAAAACCGCGCTAAGATTGGGGGTTTCACCCGAGGCCGTGCGGGCGGAGTTTAAAAAAGTTCCCGCGGCGGGAGCCGGACCGGATGAAAGCGGGGCCGAACCGGTGGCCGGCCAGCCGGAACCGTCACGCCCGGCGAATCATGAGTTTCATCTGCTGAAACTGTTGCTGTTGCACGACGATCTGGTTGCCGGGGCGGCGTTGCATCTGGATGTGAACTGGATTTCCCATCCGCTCGTGCGGAAAATTGTCACGCAACGCCTCGCCGCGCAGACGAATGAAACCTGGAAGAGCCTCGGTGCGTTTCTGGACGAATGCGAATTACCCGAAATGCAGGGCCTCATTACCGAAGCCGTGGCCGGGGACCGCAAGATTCCCAATCCCGAACAACAGCTCGGCGATGTTGTGTTGAAATTGCGGAACCAGTTTTTGGACCGGCAAATCGCCGCGCTCACCCAAAAGATCAGCCGGCCGGGGGTGCCGGAAGCGGAACAAAACGAATGGCTGCGCCAGCAGCAGGAGTTGCGCGTACAAAAACGCGCACCACTCGGTGCTTAAATGGGGAAGGACGGCGTGCCGCCGTCCCTGACTGGTTTGCCCGAAAAGAAGGGACGCCGACACGGCGTCCCTCCCGGGATAAAATCAACCCGGAAAAATTACTTCACGCCCTGGTCAATCCACGCGCGCAGCAGACCGATTTGTTCCGGCGTGAGCGGGCCGATGTTTGCCCGGTTGTGCAGTGGCGGCATCCAATCGTCATCGTCCGTGCTCAAATGCGCGACCGCCTGGATGAGCATGCTTTTGGCGCTGTCACCGGCGACGATGACCTTGCCGTCCTTGCCGCCCTTGAGCGCGCCGTCGAGGCTGTCGAGTTTCAAGTGGCCCCGGGGTTTGTCGCCGCTGTGGCACTTGACGCACGAGTTGTCCAAAATCGGTTTGATGTCTCCCGCGTACGTCACACCCTGTTTGGTGGCGGCGGGTGGCAGTGTGCCCGGCACGGCGTCATCGGCGGCCGCGGCCAGGGTCAATCCCAGCGGAACGGCCAGAACGGAGGTAAGTTTGATCCAAGTCTTGATTTTCATGGTTTTACTTATTTCCCGGACAATTTGAACTTAAGATGTTCAAACGGAAAAAAGGTTTCAATAAAAAAAACATTTTTGGCGACGGCCCGCTTGCGGAGGGTCCGTTCCTGGGCTAACCCTGTCGCGTGAATCACGATCAATTCACCGATGCCGCGCTCGTGGTGCTGGGTCACGGCACGGAGCAAAACGCCGGTTCCGCCGCGCCCGTCCATCAGCACGCGGCGGAATTGCGTCGTCGGAGGATTTTTGCCGAAGTCCGCGAGGCGTTCTGGAAACAGGAACCGCAAATCAAAAAAGTTTTGGCGGATCTTTTCGCGCCGCGGGTGTTCATTGCGCCGCTCTTCATCAGCGAAGGCTATTTCGCCAGTGAAATCATTCCCCACGAGCTCGGCTTTGGCCCCAACTTCCATCTGCGAACTTCCAACTCCCAATTATTTTACTGCCGCCCGGTGGGTTCGCACGACAGCATGACCGGTGTGATCCTGTCCCGCGCCCGGGAAATCGTGGAACAATATCCATTCCCGCGCGCGCCCCGGCCGGGAGAGCTCACGCTGTTCATTGCCGGGCACGGCACGGAGAAAAACGAGAATTCGCGCCAACCGGTTGACCGGCAGGTGGCCTTGATACGCGCGCTGAACCTGTACGCCGGTGTTCACGCGATTTTTCTTGAAGAAAACCCGCGCATTTCCGAAAGCTACCGGCTCGCGCTGACGAAGAATCTGGTCGTGGTGCCGTTTTTCATCAGCGACGGATTGCATACGCAGGAAGACATCCCGGTTTTGCTGGGCGAAGCCAGGACGGCGGTTCAGCAACGGCTGGCCGCCGGCCAGCCGGTCTGGCGCAGTCCGACTGAAAAAAACGGCAAACGGGTCTGGTACGCGCCCGCCGTCGGCAGCGAGCCGCACCTGGCGGACGTGATTTTGGAACAGGTCCGGGAAGCGGCCGGGAATTCGTCCTCATTGTCGTTCTTGTAATCGGAGGGTAAAAATTCGAGGACGACAACGGGGACGAGGAGGATTACGATTAATCTTATGCGACAACTGCGGTTTGGAATCTTAAGCACGGCCAACATCGGCCGCCAGAACTGGAAGGCCATCTGCAATTCCGGTAATGCCGTGGTGACCGCCGTGGCGAGCCGGGATGCGGGTCGCAGCCGCGAATTCATCCGCAAAGTTCAAGCCGGGTTTCCATTTGCCGCCGAACCCGCCGCGCTCGGCAGTTACGAGGAACTGCTCGCGTCGCCGGACGTGGACGCCGTTTACATCCCGTTGCCGACGGGGCTGCGCCAGGAATGGGTTCTGCGCGCGGCGGCGGCGGGCAAGCACGTTGTTTGCGAAAAGCCGTGCGGCATCAGCGTGGCCGGCGTCCGGGAGATGACGGATGCCTGCCGCCAGCACCGCGTGCAATTCATGGATGGCGTGATGTTCATGCACAATCCGCGCCTGCCGCGGGTGCGCGAGTTTTTGGAAGACAACAAAAGCGTCGGCCCGATGCGCCGGATTGCCTCGGCGTTCAGTTTCCTCGGCACCGGCGGGTTTTCCGACTCCAACATCCGCGTGGACGGACGGCTCGAACCGACCGGCTGCCTGGGCGATCTCGGTTGGTATTGCATCCGGTTCACGCTCTGGGCGCTGAAATGGCAGTTGCCGCACACCGTCACGGGCCGGATTCTCTCGCAATCCGGGTCGGCCGGCGGCCGGATATCCGCGCCCACCGATTTCTCCGCGGAACTGTTTTTTGACGGCGGTGTTTCGGCGACCTTTTACTGTTCGTTTCTCGCCGCCCCGCAGCAATGGGTTTTTGTCAGTGGCCGGGACGGCTGGCTGCGGGTGCCGGATTTCGTCCATCCCTTCAACGGCTATGAACCGGCTTTTGAGGTCAACCGGACGGAGATTCGCGTTGCGACGGGCACTTCAACGCCGCCGCCGGCTTCCGATCCGGCTGATCTTGGCCATGCGACCGCGCAGAACACCCTCATGTTTCGCAACTTCGCCCACCAGGTTTTTTCCGGCAAGTTGAATGACGAATGGCCGATGTGGGCGCTGCAAACCCAGCGAGTGATGGATGCGTGCTTCAAATCGGCAAAGAACAGCTCGATTGGAGTTGCTCCATAATCTGGCACAGCAACGGAGGGCCGCCGCATTTCCATCTTTCATCCGGCGTCCTCCATCCGCTATCTTTGCCGCGTGCCGTTTCAAAAAATCACCATCATCGGCGTCGGCCTGCTCGGCGGTTCCATCGGACTGGCCGTGAAACGCCGCAGGCTTGTTCCGCCCGGCGGGGTCGCCGGTTTCGTCCGGCGCACGGCCAGCCTGAAGGACTGTGAAAAGGCGGGCGCGGTGGATTTTGCCACCACCGATTTGCTCGCCGCCGTCTGGGACGCCGACCTGGTGGTTCTTTGCACACCGCTGGCACAAATGCGTTCCCGCGTCCGGGAAATGCTTCCGGCGTTGAAACGCGGCGCGACGGTTACCGATGTGGGCAGTGTAAAAGCCAGTGTCGTGCGTGAACTGGAATCGCTCGTGGCCGGGGCCGGCGGCCATTTTGTCGGCAGCCATCCCATGGCCGGGGCGGAAAAGACCGGTGTGGGCGCCGCCGGCGCGGATTTGTTCGTGAACGCCATCTGCGTGGTGACGCCGACCCAAAAATCGAAGCCGGCCGCGGTTCGCCTGGTGGAACAATTTTGGCGGGGGCTGGGCGCACGAACGTTGCGGCTGGCGCCTGAACAGCACGATTTGATCGTGAGCCGGTCCAGCCACCTGCCGCACGTCCTCGCCGCGACTTTGGCCGGTTACGTGTTGAAACCGGCGCATCCGAAACACCAGGCCGCGCTTTGCGCCAACGGTTTCAGGGACACGACGCGCATTGCCTCCGGGTCGCCGGAAATGTGGCGCGACATTGCGCTGGCGAACCGGAAAAATCTGGCAAAGGCCCTGGCTGACTTCATTGCGGATTTGCATCAATTTCAAAAATTGCTGGCCCGGGCGGACGGAAAGGCCGTCACAAAATTTTTTGAAACGGCCAAAATCCGTCGCGACCGCTGGAGGGCCAATTCGGTTTCACCTTCGCCCGAATAAAGGCAAATTTTGAATTTTAAATTGTGAGTTTTAAGTTATGGCCAGAAGTGTAATTCGTGAAAAGAGTTTTCTTTTTGCCCTGGAAATCATTGAAGTTTTTCAAAAACTTCGCGAAGGGCACGAGTATGTTTTATCAAAGCAATTACTACGGAGTGGCACAAGCATTGGCGCAAATGTTGAAGAGGCACTTGCCGGGCAAAGCCGCAGGGATTTCATTGCTAAAATGGCTATTGCGTCCAAGGAAGCTCGAGAGACCCGTTACTGGCTTACTCTGCTTCAAGAATCCCGTCTGGCAAAGATTGAGTTGAATCCGGCACTTAAGGACGTTGACGAGTTAATTCGGATTTTGACTTCAATTGTCAAAACGACTGCCGAAAATCCGCCAACTCAAAACTCAAGGCTCAAAACTCAAAACTGAAGTGTTGTTACCCGAACTCATTGAAATCGTGCCGCTCGACCAACCGGTGCATGCGGAAGTGACCGTGCCCGGCTCCAAGAGCATCACCAACCGTGCGCTCATCCTGGCCTCGCTGGCGGACGACGCGGTTACGCTGGAGAGCGCTCTTTGGAGCGAGGACACGCAAATCGTGGTGGAGTGTCTCCAGAAGCTTGGCTTCGTGGTCTATGTCTCGCCCGACCCGGAGGAGTTGTGCAACCGCACTATCACGGTGGGCGGCTTGGGCGGGAAAATTCCGAACAGTGGAACGGTGGAAAAGCCCCTGGAATTGTTCGTTGGCAACTCCGGAACCGCGGCCCGGTTTCTCGCGGCGTTCGTTTGTCTGGGAAACGGTGTCTATCGCTTGAGCGGCGTGCCCCGGATGCACGAGCGTCCGCAGGCGGCCTTGTTCCAGGCATTGCGACAACTGGGTTACCGCGTGGATTCGCCGAATGACCGGCTGCCCGCCGTCATTCACGGAGCGGGTCCGCGCGCGGGCCAATGCCAGGTGAGCATCGAGGAAAGTTCGCAGTTCGCGAGCGCGTTGCTGATGTGCTCCATGGTCGCCGGCTGGCACGTCGAAATCGTCGGCGAAAACGTGGAGGAATCCCCTTATGTGTACATGACCCGCGAGATGTGCGCGTATTTTTACTGGAGCCGGAAGCACAGCCGGCATCCGGAACGCGGCATGAAGGGGGGTGTCTATCCCGTTGACCCCGATTCGTCCAGCGGCAGTTATTTTCTCGCCGCCGGCTGGCTGGCGGCCGATCCCGCCCAAAATGGAGCGCACCCCGTCACCGTGGCCCGCTGGCCGATTCTGGGGGCGGGTTTTCAAATTGATACAAATTTTTTGAACTACCGGTTTCTTCCCGAAACGGTTTCCCGAAAAGCCGATCTGGGCGACAGCATAATGACGTTGATGGTGGCCGCTCCGTTCGCCGATCACCCGGTGAAATTCATCGATCTCGGCCACCTCCGCGTGCAGGAATGTGACCGGGTCTCCGCCCTGCACGCGGAATTGGCCAGGTGCGGCGCCAAAGTCGTAGAGGAAGGCGACACGTTGACGGTTTACCCCTCGCCGCTGCACGGCGCGGAAATTGAAACCTACCATGACCATCGGATCGCGATGTGTTTTGCGACGCTGGGTCTGAAGGTGCCGGGCATCAAAATCAGGAACCCGGCCTGTGTTAAAAAAACCTTTCCGAACTTCTTCCAGAAAATTGCCACGCCGCCGCCGCATGGCCTGGGGGCGGTGATTTTGAACGGGAAGACCGGACAAAAACTGGCCGTCGGGGATTTATTTGCTGATTAAGATTACGATTTGATGAAACCCCAAATTGTCATAGCGATCGATGGCACCAGCGCGAGCGGCAAGAGTACGAACGCCAAACTGGTGGCCCGGGCACTTGATTGTGTCTATGTGGACACGGGGGCGATGTATCGCACGCTGGCGTGGTATTGCCTCAGCCACCGGATTGACGTGCAGGACGCCAAAGCCGTCGCCGCCGCGTGCCGCAAATGGAAGGCCGTCCTGCATTGTGTGGATACCGGCGGCCTGCGCGCGGCCCGATTGTTGGTGGACGGCTATTTTCCCGAGAAGGAAATCCGCACCGCCGAAGTCAGCGCCGCCGTCCCGCACGTCGCCGCCGTGCCGAAAGCGCGCGAGTGGATGGTCAGGCGCCAGCGTGAATGCCTGCAGTTCGGCAATCTTGTCATGGAAGGGCGCGACATCGGCACGAACGTCTTCCCCGAAACGGATTTCAAATTTTACCTGGATGCCCAACTGGAGGAACGGTCGCGTCGCCGCGCCGCCGACGGCGTCCGGGAAAACCTGGCCATGCGCGACCAGCGCGACAGCCAGCGCGCCGTCGCGCCGCTGATGGTTCCGCTGGGGGCGAAGGTCATCAATAATTCGAACCTGACCTCCGAACAAACCAGCGGTCTCATCATCGCGGAGGTCAGGAAACGGCTGGCTGAAAAATGAATTTCTCCTATCGTCTCGGCTGGCTTTTTTTCCGCGCCTGGTATGCGACGTATTTTCGCTGGCGGGTCTTCAATCCGGAACGCGTGCCGGAGACCGGCTCGGTCATTCTGGCCTCCAACCACGCGAGTTTTCTCGATCCGCCGCTGGTGGGCGCGGGCTTGAGCCGCGGCATCAATTATCTCGCCCGCGAAAGCCTGTTCCGATTTCCCGGCATCGGCGCGCTCCTGCGCTCGTGGAACGCCGTGCCGGTGGACCGCGACGGCGGTGGCGCCGCGGGATTGAAGGCGATTCTTGACCGGCTGCTCGCCGGCGGCGGCATCATTTTGTTTCCGGAAGGCACGCGGACGCGTGACGGCCAACTGCAACCCGCGCGTTCGGGCATCGGACTGGTGGTGATCAAATCCGCAGCGCCGGTCGTGCCTGTGCGGGTCTTTGGCACTTACGAGGCTTATGGGCGGCTGGTAAAATTTCCGCGTCCCAAACGGATCACCGTGAAATACGGCTGGCCGATGAACTTCGAGAAATGGCGCGCCGAGGCGAAGCATTGTCCCAAACCGCGGCTCAAGGAAATTTACCAGGAAATCGCCGACGAAATCATGGCGGCCATCGCGCAACTGGAAGCACGGGAGGATTGAACAATCGTCCTCGTTCTCGTCGTCGTCCTCGTAATCGGTTTTAGGAATTCGAGGACGAGGACGAGGACGAAGGATGAGAACGATCAAATCCCGAGGTTCGACAGCGTGTTGCTGATGCTGTTCACGATCCGGACGAGTTGCGGGTGCGATGTCTCAAAACCCTCGACGGACGACCGCAGTCCCGCCAGCGAATGTTGCAGTGATTGCGGGTTTTGTTGCCGGCGCGTGGCTTCATGGGCCGAGAGTTCTGCGAACCCGGCGATGCTCTGCGCCTGCTCATCGTGCGTCCGGGAAAGCTTGACAATCTCGGATTTCAATGTGCCGAGCAACTGGAGCAACTCGCGTTTGCGCTCCTCGTTGATGGACTTTGCCTCGCGGATTTTCTCCTCGATTTCGTTCAGATTGCTTTCATTCATACTGCAAACGTATTCGTTGCCGGGAATTCGGCAAGTTTGTTCACCACCTTCCGACGCGCGGCAGGATGGGTTGGACCTGTTCCCAGATTTGTGCGCAGACGAACTCGATGGAGCCGGTGCCGTCCACCACGCGCACGCGCTGAGGTTCGGCCGCGGCAATAGCCTCGTAACCCCTGGCCACGCGTAAAAAGAAATTTTTGTCCCCTTCCTCCATCCGGTCGCGGATGAAGGGCAGGGTGGATTGCCGCGAAAGCAGCCGTTCCGCGCTGACCTCGGGCGGAACGTGCAGAAACAGCGTCAAATCCGGCCGCGTGTCGCCCACGGCAAAATCAATCACGCTTTTCACCAGCGCCAGATCGAGTCCCCGGCCGTGGCCCTGGTAAGCCGTGGTCGAATCATAAAAGCGGTCGCACAGGACGACCTCGCCCACGGCCAGCGCGGGGCGGATGATTTCCCGGACGAGCTGCGCCCGGCTGGCGTTCACCAGGAGCAATTCGGCTTCCGGGGTCATGGCCACATTGGTCTTGCTGTGCTTGAGGGTGTGGCGGATTTCCTCGCCCACAGGCGTGCCGCCGGGTTCGCGCAGCATGTGGACGCGGTAGCCGAGCACCCGCAGAGTCTTGGCGAGCAATTCAATCTGCGTGGACTTGCCGCAGCCTTCCGTGCCCTCAAATGTGATGAACAGGCCTTTCATGGTGGATTGATAAACATCGAACATCGAACATCGAACGTCCAACGTGCGGAAAGTTCGATGTCAGGAGTTCAATGTTCAATGTTCGATGTTTTTTAAATTCGTTTCAATTTCGGACCTTTGGACGTGTCTTCAATCGCCCAGCCTTTCGCCTTTAACTCGTCGCGAATCGCATCGGACTTTTTAAAATCTTTGGCTTGGCGGGCGGCCAATCGGCCTTCCAACAATGCCGCAATGTCAGCGGGAACCTCGATTTCGTCCGGCATGTTCAAACCCAATAAAGCCATGCCGACCGTGCGCCATGTGAATAAGGCTGCTGAAGCCTGTGTCGGTGAAAGTTGATTTACCGACACCATCCGGTTCAATTCGCGCACCCACTCAAAAATCGCTCCCCAGACCGCCGACACATTTAAATCGTTATCCATTGCGGCTTCAATCTTTGCAATCAGTTCCTGATCCGGGTTCGCCACCATTTGTCCGGCAATTTCCTTGAGTTTTGACATGCACTCATCAATTCGTGCCAGCGCCGCGCGCGCGCCCTGCAAACCTTCGAGCGTGAAATTGAACGTCTCGCGATAATGGGCCGTGAGCAGCAGGTAACGGATTTCACGACCGGTGAAGCCTTTCGCCAGCAAATCGCGCAGCGTGAAAAAGTTGCCGAGCGATTTGCTCATCTTTTTGCCTTCCACGAGCAGGAACGCGCCGTGGAGCCAGTATTTCGCAAACGGTTTGCCGGTGGCGCCTTCGCTTTGGGCGATTTCATCCTCGTGATGCGGAAATTTCAGGTCCTCGCCGCCGAGGTGCAGGTCAAAACTTTCGCCGAGCACTTTCATGCTCATGGCGCTGCACTCAATATGCCAGCCGGGCCGGCCTTCGCCCCAGGGGCTGGGCCAGAAAACGTCGCCGTCCTCTGGCACGCGCGCTTTCCACAGCGCGAAATCGGTCGCGGATTCCTTGGCGTATTCATCGCTCCGGGTCCGTTCATCGGGGCGGAGTTCGTCAAAGTTGAGCTTGAGCAGCCGGCCGTAGGTGCAGCCACAACCGCGGTATTTCCCGATGCTGAAATAAACCGAACCGTCGGCGGCCTGGTAGGCGATGCCGCGGGCCATGAGCTTTTCGATGAGCGCAATGATTTCGGCAATGTGCCCGGTGGCGCGCGGTGTATGATGCGGCTCGAGGCAATTCAGCGTTTTCATGTCCGCGAAGAACGCCGTCTCATATTTACCGGTGAACTCACGGAGCGGCGTCTTGGTTTCAAGAACTCGCTTGATGATTTTGTCCTCCACGTCGGTGATGTTCATCACGTGGGTGACGGCGTGGCCCTTGAATTCGAGGGTGCGGCGGACGAGGTCGGCGAAGACGAACGTGCGCCAGTTGCCGATGTGGGCGAAGTCATAGACCGTCGGTCCGCAGCAATACATGCCGACCTTTTTGCCCGTTGCGTCAAGCGGCACAAATTCCTGGATCGAGCGCGACAGGGTGTTGAACAGTTTCAAAGCCATTTGCGTCCGCGCAAAGTAAGCTGGAACCGGCGAAAGAAAAGTTAAAATCTCATGCCCAGGAGCAAAAAAGCGAAGCTGGCGAAGGAAGTTTGCAGTCTATCCCGATATTGGGCGGCGTGTCGATACTCTATCACATCAATGGTTCGTGGTCGTTTTTTTACTGATCGTTGCTCTGAACGTGGCCATCGCAGAAAAGTATCAGACCGTTAATGGGGTCGGTAGCGAGAATCTCAGTTGGGTGGTCAGGTCTGACGTTCCCTCCAGTTCGCAATTCGTAGCTAATGCTATTTGTCGTAAGAGTTGCGAAGTCCACCGCTGCCTTCTTTGTCTTGTCGTTTGGGCAAACCAAAATCTTGGTATTGGGTAGTTCGTTTGACAGAACCATAAAAATTGGAACAGGATTCTTTTCGAACCCGTCATTGTCGCGGTCGCATAGCTCACGAATGCCGCCCCGTGCTTGGCTTACATTGAACGGAAATTGGCCGTTGTGGTCCTCGGCCCACATTACAAATGCCAAACCAATCTGCCTTAGGTTTTGCTTGGAGCGGGAAACATCAGTCACCGTGTGCTCGCTCGGGGTCTTAATGCAGCCACTCAAAAGCAGTAGCACACAAGCCGCAATTGGCGACAGGGCCATTTTCATAATTTTTCCGGGCAAACGACGCCTAACAGACAATCGGCGGCTGGGTTTGCAGCCTGTCCGGTTTCATGGTTTTGACGTTATTGCGCGTTTAAGTTTCTGTCAAGCGGGTTTTTGATTCCCAAAGCGTTACCGGCTCGCCGCCGGCGAAGCCCGCAGGGCAAGGTCACACTGCAGTCCGTCCAAAAACCTGTGGACACCATTTTAGGCCGGGATTAATCTCCGCGCAAATTCCCCGTCAACAACCAATGGAACCGGAAGGGGCCCTTATGGAACTGAAAGTTGTTTGCGAATGCGGCCAGAAATACAAGTTTGACGTTGAGCCGGTGAACGGTCGGATGCCCATGACTGTCAACTGCCCCGCTTGTGGGGTGGACGGGACCCGTGCGGCCAATGACATCCTGTCTCAGATGGTTTCCCATCCGCCACCACCGCCGATGGCCGACCCCGCGCCGGTCGGTGGGCTGCGTATCAACCGGCCGGCGCCCGCGCCGGCGGCGGTTGCCCCGCCGCCGATGCCATCGGCGCCAACCGCCATCGTGCCGATGCGGCCGACTGTACCCGCTGCCCCAAAACCAAAAGTTGCCGGGGAATACAATCTGGGCCTGGGGATTTTGGGGGCCGTTCTCGGGGCGGCATTAGGCGCGGGACTGATGTATGGATTCTTTCTCTGGGCGGATTTTCGGTTCCCGCTGATGGGCACCTGCATCGGGGCACTCTCCGGTCTGGGCGCGCGGCTGTTGGCGAAGGGAACGGATATGACCCTGGGCGTCATTGCCGGGGGTGTCGCGTTGATTTCCACGGCGGGAACGCTTTACCTTATGTTTGGCGACCTGGCGGCCATGTTTATTCTTTCGATGGTTGTCAGTGTCTTCTTCGCCTACAGAATTGCCGGCTGACTTCCAAAGGGAGTTAATTTTCCAAGGTGGCGGTGGAATTTGTTTGTTTCGGTTTCAACCGTCGAACCCGCTCAACGAACAAAAAGAAAACGCCGGGCCCGAAGCAGAGCAGCATGATGGAGATGCCGGTGGCGATGCCCCAGAAGGTGCCGGCGGGCGCGCAGCAATCGTCGCGGCGGCGGACGATGACATGGCTGGGCACGGCGACGAGGAGTTCGAGGATGCTGCCGCGCAGGAGCCAGCGCGTGCTGCGCTTGAGAAGGGCTTCCGGTTCATCCGATTGGGTGGCGCGGCGGAAAATAATCGACCAGATCAACCAAAAAACGAGAACGGTAAGAAGAATGCTCAAACCGGATTGCCAGTCGGGGACGGCCGCATTTGTCGCCGGGTTGTGATACAGGGCGTTGGCGATGTTGAGAAACAGGTCTGGCAGATCAAAAGCAGTGAAGGCCCCGTCCCGCAATATGGCGCACAGTACGGAAAAAACTCCGGCGACAAAAAGATTGGCCAGGAAAAACGAGGTGACAATAACGGGCAGCATCAAGGGGCGGCGCGCCGGCAGCCGGCGTTCGGCGATGTGGATGGGCAACAAGAGCAGCAATGCCTGTCCGCCGACGAGCACGGCGAGCCAAATCCAATAACCCAGGTTCGCATAGAATTTCAACGCGTTCTGCCAGCCGATGCCGCCGCCACTTTTGGCCCAACCGCCAAAGGCGAGCAGGAGGACCGGCATGGTCAGCAGCAGCAGCGCGATTGTATAAAGCAGAACAGTAAGGGCCGCCCAACGTTTCATTGATATGCGATTGAGTCAGAAAGTTGAACCCCGCGCCAGCGAAATCAGCGCGCCGTTCCGATTGCACGCGGCGGAACGGAACATCTTCGCCCATTGCGAAAACCGGTTGACAATTCCACGACAGTATTATTACGTTTTCTTAAACCGTATCAGTTAGTGTTTAAAAACATTAAATCCCAGAAAATGAAGGCCGGTTGGTGAAAAAAAACGTTCCACTGATGTGCCGTAAAATGTGGTCAGGCATCATTGTTTTCTCGTTTCTATCATTTTGGGTCGGAACGGATTTTGCACGCGCCGCCCAAGAAGCCGGCGAACCAGCCGTTGTGCCGCTTCAACAAAAAAAGAGCGCCCTCCTCGCCGGCGTTCAACGGGGGATTTGCTATTCTGGATTTCGTCACGGACAACATCCGGACCGCGGCGCCGGCGCTGTCAATCCCACCGATCAGCAAACGCTGGAAGACCTTCAACTCCTGTCCCGGAATGGCAATTTCGGCCTGATTCGTCTCTACGATTCCGACGAAAACTCCGGGGACGTTTTGCGGGTGATTAAAGCGAACCATATTCACTTGAAGGTCCTGCTCGGGGCCTGGCTGGACGCCGAAATCAACAATCCGGATTGTCCCTGGCACAAGGAACCCTACCCGCAGAAGGATCTGGATGCCAATAAAATCAAAAACCAGAAGCAAATTGAACGAGCCATCCGGCTGGCCAACGCATATCCGAAGATTGTGGCCGCCGTGGCCGTCGGCAATGAAGCGATGGTCAGTTGGACCGACCATAAGGTTCCCGTGGAATCCGTCATCGCGTATGTTCGCCAGGTCAAGAGCGCCATCAAACAGCCGGTGACCGTGTGTGACAATTTTGATTTCTGGGTTAAAAATGGCTCCGCCCTCGCCCCGGAGCTGGATTTTATTTCCGTGCATTCGTATCCCGCGTGGGAAGGCAAGGGAATTGACGAGGCGCTGCCGACCACCATCGCCGAAGTGCAGGCGGTTCGAAACGCGCTGCCCCACAGCCGGATGGTGATCACCGAAGCCGGCTGGGCCACCGTGGCAACCGAATTCGGCAGCCGGGCCAGCGAGGCAAATCAAAAGCGGTATTTCGATGAGTTGTATGCGTGGACCGCCAGGGAAAACATCACCACGTTTTTCTTTGAAGCCTTCGACGAGGATTGGAAGGGAAACAATAACGATCCCAATCCGAACGGTGCGGAAAAGCACTGGGGCCTTTTTACCATTGACCGGAAACCCAAACTGGCCATGGCCGGGTGGTAATCCCGATCTGGCGCCGAAGCCGGCAGCGAAGTAGCGAAGCCGCCCGGCCGGACAACGCAAGGCGGCGTCAAGCTCCTCTGCTGGTTGGAATGAGCCGGCTCGCCCCCCAAAGCCGGCAATCTGCGACCGGGCGATGTCACGAATTCAATTCGGCATTGTCCGCCGCCCGAAACTTTTTGTGGGCGCAAATTTATCCAAAATTTCACTTTCACGCCTTGCCAACTGCCGCGTTTCACCACAAATTGTTGAAAACAAGATGAGGATGACATGAGCAAAGAGGCAAAAATAGAGCTGGATGGAAAAACGTATGAGCTGCCGACGATCGAAGGCAGCGAAGGTGAGAAGGCGGTGGATATTTCGTCGCTGCGCGCGGACACGGGCTATATTACGCTGGACGAGGGCTATGGCAACACCGGTTCGTGCATCAGCAAAATCACCTTCATCGACGGCGAGAAGGGGATTTTACGATACCGCGGCATTCCGATTGAGGAGCTGGCGGAGAGATCCACCTTCATAGAGGCGGCCTTCCTGATCATTTACGGCGATCTGCCGAATCGCGCGCAACTGAGGAAGTTCTCCGATCTGTTTACGGAATTTCAATTCCTGCATGAGGACATGAAGTATCATTTCGAGAGTTTTCCCACGGGTGCGCATCCGATGGCGATTCTCTCGGCGATGATCAACGCGACCAGTTGTTTCGACGAGGAACTCATGAACTGGCGCTGGGGCAAGTCGAACCAGTTTGACATCTACGCGGCCAAGCTGATTTCCCAGGTGCGCACCATTGCGGCCTACTCGTATCGCAAATCACGCGGCCTGCCCCTGATTTATCCCAAGAAAGCCTACAAATACACGGCCAACTTTTTGCACATGCTGTTTTCCACGCCGTATGAGGATTTTGAATTGAAACCGGAGGTGGTGAAGGCGCTGGATTTGATCTTTCTGTTGCACGCGGACCACGAGCAAAACTGCTCCACCTCCACGGTGCGCATGGTGGCATCGAGCCAGGCCAACCTGTTTGCCAGCGCGTCGGCCGGCGTCTGCGCGTTGTGGGGCCCGTTGCACGGCGGCGCGAACCAGGCAGTGATCGAGATGCTCGTGGACATCCACCGTGAAGGCGATGACGGTTCGAAATTCATCACCGCGGCCAAGGACAAAAACAGCGGCCGGCGGCTCATGGGCTTTGGCCACCGCGTCTATAAAAACTACGATCCCCGCGCCAAAATCATCAAAAAAGCGTGCGACGAGGTGCTGTCCAAGCTGCACGTGGCCGACCCGTTGCTGGACATTGCCAAGCATCTGGAGGAAGCGGCGCTGCGCGATCCGTATTTTGTGGAGCGCAAATTGTATCCCAACGTGGACTTTTACAGCGGCATCATCATGCGCGCGCTGGGCATCCCGGTGGAGATGTTCCCCGTGATTTTCGCGATTGGCCGGATGCCCGGCTGGATTGCCAATTACAAGGAAATCATGGAAGATACGAAGAGCCGGATCAGCCGGCCGCGGCAAATCTACACCGGGCGCACGCTGAATCATTATGTGCCTCTGGAAGAGCGGAAATGAGGAACCCGCGGGTTTCGTTTGTAAAAGCGGGCAAATACGTCACGGTTGGGGCGGGGTAAGGCATGATTCGTGCTGAATTCGGAGCGTACTTACCGTGAAAAAAATCCTGGTAATCGACGACGAAGAATGGCTGCGTGAGATGATTCATCTGGCGCTGAAGCAAAAGGGTTTCGAGGTCATCGAAGCGCCCAACGGCGCGGATGGCATTGAGCAGGCGCGCAAGGAACTGCCCGACCTGATCCTGTGCGACATCAACATGGAAAAGGTGGACGGATATTTGACACTGGCTTCCCTGCGCAACGAGGCGCCCACCGCCGCCATCCCGTTCATCCTCATGACCGGCCTGGCCGACAACGCCGGCATGCGGCACGGCATGGAATTGGGCGCGGACGATTATCTGCCCAAACCCTTCACCACCGACGCGCTGTATGCCGCCGTGGACGCGCGCCTGAAGAAGGCCCAGACCGTGCGCGATGAGGCCGAACGCAAACTGGCCAGCCTGCGCGACAACATCAGCCTGATGCTGCCGCACGAATTGCGCACGCCGCTGAACGGCATTCTGGCCTACGGTGAAATGCTGGCCACGGACACGGCCACGCTCAAGGCCGCCGAAGTCGCGGAAATGGGCCACGTCATCCACCAGTCGGGCCGGCGATTGGAACGGCTCATTGAGAACTTTTTAATTTACGCGCAGCTCGAATTGGTGGCCAGCGACCCCAAAAACATCAACGCCCTCCGAATCGGGCAGACGGAGCACCCGGTTCCGTTGATTGAAAAGCAGGCGACGGTGCTGGCGGCGCACGCCAATCGCTCTTCGGATTTGACCCTTGAACTGTCGGATGTGGCCGTACCCGTGGCCGAGGAATATCTCGTAAAAATTGTGGATGAACTGGTCCAAAACGCCTTTAAATTTTCAGAGCCCGGCTCCCCCGTGCGCGTCAAGCTGGACGAAGCGTATAACGTGGCAGTTTTCTCCGTCAGCGACCAGGGTTGCGGATTTTCCACCGAACAGATCACTCGCATTGGCGCTTACATGCAGTTCGACCGCAGAATGCATGAACAACAGGGGCTGGGGTTGGGGCTCTCGATTGCCAAACGGCTCATTGGGCTGCACGGCGGCACGCTTTCCATCGAAAGCACCAAGGGCGCCGGGGCCACCATCACCGCCAAATTGCCGAAAACGAAGCCCGCGCCCGAGAACGGCTCAAATTAAAACTCAGAAGGGAAGCCTCAAGTAGAGGGCGGCCAGACCGCGTTCGGCGAGTTCCGCGAACAAAAAAACCAGCACGATTCCCACGACCGGCGCAAAATCCGCCTTGCCGGCGCGGAGCGGCACGGCGCGCAACGGCCGCAACAGGGTTTGGGCCTCGGCGGTGACATAATACCAGAACGAGTGTTTGCCAAAGTAGATGTAGCTGTTCAGCAGATGCAGGACCAGCAACCCCCCGGCGGCATATTTCCAGGCCAGATAGCTTCCCAGGCCGATGATCAACGACCCTTCAATTCGATGAGCGGCAGAAACCGGCGGGGGCACGATGGCCAGCCACGCCAACACCCAGCTGGCCAGCCACCACAACAGGGCCGTCAGGACCAGTGGCAGGGAGAGTTTCAGCCAGCGCGGCCAGCGATCCACCGGGCCCAGTTGCATTCGCACCAGGCGATGAAACGGTTCCGGCCCGTCCAAAATGGAAAACAACAACAGCCAGAGATAGAACACTCCCAGCGTCAGCCCGAAGCTGAAAAAGGAATACAACAGAATGCGCCCGAAGGAATCGCTGCGGAACGAAAGCTCGATGACGCCCAGATACAGTCTGCCCGCCGCCCAACCCACTCCCGAGCCGATTTGCCAGTAAAACACCGCGCGCAACAACAGCAGGCCGCCCAGGGCCGCTGGCAAATGCCAGCGTCGCAGCCGCCGTGGCTCGGCGCGCCGCAACGTGCCAATCAGCGTTGCCGGTGTGCGTTGGCCGAGTGGGTCGAAGCGGAGCGAGCGCCAGTTGAGCCACAACAACAGGCCGGCGAGGTTCAGGATGAAATCAATGACGCCCATGCGAATTCCGAACAACGATTGGCGAATGTCGAATAATTCGCAATTCGAAATTCAGTATTCTTAATTCAACTACATCATCTTTAAGAGTGTGTCTGCCATTTCACTCGGCGTGGCGGCCACGCCAATGCCCGCGTCCTGGAAGGCCGCCATCTTTGCCGCGGCCGTGCCCTTGCCGCCGCTGATGATGGCCCCCGCGTGACCCATGCGGCGTCCGGGTGGTGCGGTGGCCCCGGCGATGAATCCCGCCACGGGTTTTTGGCAATGCGCCTTGATCCAGGCGGCCGCTTCCTCCTCGGCGCTGCCGCCGATTTCCCCGATCATGATGATCCCGTGTGTGTCCGGGTCTTCGTTGAACAGTTTGATGACGTCCAGGTGCGACAGGCCCGGCACGGGATCGCCGCCGATGCCGACGCAGGTGCTTTGGCCCACGCCACGACAGGTCAGTTGCCAGACCGCTTCGTAAGTGAGTGTGCCGCTTCGGGAGACAACGCCAACATAACCTTTTTTGTGAATGTAACCGGGCGCAATTCCGATCCGACAACCGCCCTGCGAGTCCTTGCCTTCGCCCGGGGTGACCACGCCGGGGCAATTCGGCCCGATGAGGCGCGTTTGGGCGTTGCCCTGCATGGCGCGTTTCACGCGAATCATGTCGCGCGCCGGAATGCCTTCGGTGATGCACACCACCACTTCCAGACCGGCGTCCACCCCTTCCAGGACGGCGTCCGCGGCGAAGGCCGCCGGCACAAAAATGGCGGAGGCGGTCGCGCCGGTTTGTTTCACCGCCTCGGCGACGGTGTCAAAGATGGGCGCCTTTTTGCCGCCGTGTTCGAAAACCTGGCCGCCTTTGCCGGGGGTGACGCCGGCAACGACCTGCGTTCCGTATTCAATGGAAAGTTGCGCGTGTTTGGCGCCGAAGCTGCCGGTAATGCCCTGGACCAGGATTTTGGTGTTGGGTTGGACGAGAATGGACATTGGAATTTCCGATTTTGGATTTGCGATTTACGATTTGTTCCGCTGGTGAATGCAAATCAAGTTGCCCTCGGTGTCATAAATGAACGCCATCCGGCAAACCGGGGTGGTCATCGGTTCCGTCTGGAATTTCACGTTGTTTGCCTTCAGATGCGCGATGGCGGCGTCAAAATCCCCGACTTCCAGGCCGACCGAGCAGCCGTCCGCACGCGGCGTCCAATCCGGCGCGCCGCAACCGAGGGAGAGTGTGCCGCCGGCGATGTCATATTCGGTCCATTGCATGCCACCGGGTTCGCCGAAGACCACGGTGGGTTTCAATCCGAGGACGGTTTCGTAAAACGTGCGCGCCCGCGCCATGTCCTTGACCGGATAGCAACTGAAGGCAATTTCAACAACTTTGATCATAACCGGGTTGGGCGCAGGTTGGGTTTCTCGAAGAAAGGGCGCGGCGGGAAGGGTTGGTCCGTTTGCGAACGGCGTTCGGCGCGGGGCTTTCTGAAGATTGCGACGTGCTTCAACAGGCCCGCGGCCGTCCGCCCGATTTCCTGATGCAGACTCCGCCGCGGCCCGGCCATTTCCTCCAGCAATTGCGCACGCAGGGCGGCGCACTCGCGCTTCGTCTTTTCGTGTTGTTGAACCAGTCCAATCATCTGTTTCTGCAATTCAATCAGCCGCCGGTAGGGTTCCGAATCGTCCGCAACCGGTTTGGTGGCCTGCATGTCCCGTTCGTCTTGAAGCATCATGTTTTAAATTCCCCGGGTCATCTGTTGCCGGCCACCGCCCGGACCACCTTCTGCGCCGCCTCGGCCATGGAATCGCCGGTGATGAGTTTCAAGCCGGATTCGGCCAGGGTTTTTTTCCCGGCCGCGACGTTGTTGCCTTCCAGCCGGACGACCAGCGGAATGTTCAAATGCGTTTCCCTGACCGCGGCAACGATGCCGGTGGCGATGACGTTGCAATCCATGATGCCGCCGAAAATGTTCACCAGGATGCCCTTCACGTGCGGGTCCTGGAGGATGATTTTAAACGCGGCCGTCACCTGTTCCCTGCTCGCGCCACCGCCCACATCGAGGAAATTTGCCGGGCTGCCGCCGAAATGCTGGATGATGTCCATGGTGGCCATGGCCAGGCCCGCGCCGTTGACCAGGCAGGCGATGGAACCATCGAGTTTGATGTAATTGAGATTGAATTTGCTGGCTTCGATTTCCAGCGGCGCCTCCTCGTTCAGATCGCGCATTTCCTGGATGTCCTGGTGCCGGTAAAGCGCGTTGTCATCGAGCGAAATCTTGGCGTCGAGTGCGACAACGGTTTCTTTTCCATCCGGCAGTTCCACCACGCACAGGGGATTGATTTCGACGAGCGACGCGTCGCATTCCCACCACGTTTTAAAAACGCCGGTGACAAATTTGGCGGCGGCGTTGAACAGGTCGCCTTTTAGTCCCAGCGCGGTGGCGATTTTACGCGCCTGAAACGGCTGAATGCCGACGGCGGGATCAATCCATTCCTTGAAAATTTTCCACGGTGTTTTCCCGGCGACCTCCTCGATGTCCATGCCGCCTTCCGTGCTGGCCATGACGAGCGGGCGGCCGACGGCGCGGTCGAGCAGCACGGCCAGGTAAAATTCCTTCTTGATTTTCGCGCCTTCGGAGATGAGCAGGGTCTGCACGCGGCGTCCATCGGGGCCGGTCTGTTTGGTGACGAGCACATTGCCGAGCATTTTACCGGCGATGGAAACCGCTTCGTCCACCGAGGCCGCAACCTTGACGCCGCCTTGAAATCCACTCGTGAACAGGCCCTTGCCGCGGCCGCCGGCGTGAATTTGTGATTTGACGACCACCTTCGCGCTGCCGCTGGCAAAGATTTTTCCGGCCGCGTTGCGGACCTCATCGAGCGATCGGGCGGGGATCTCCAGCGGGACGGCAACACCATATTGGGCGAGCAATTGTTTGGCCTGGTATTCGTGAATGTTCATGTCCTGATAAAACCTGCCGCATTGAAGGGTGATTGACGCCGGAAATCAAACTTTTAAACAAAGGGTCAGAGTCCGGATTCTGGCCGGCGGCCGCGATGGCGGGTCCGGGCTTGAAATCCAGCCCTCCCGCCGATGGGTTGTCATTTGGCGTTGAGCTTTTGGTCAAGCCAGTCCACAAGTCTTTTCGGATAGGCGGGGTCGAATTTATCCCAGTCAGCGATGCGATGCCCGGCGCCTTTGAGAAAATAAAGTTCACAGGGTACCTCGTTCTCCCTGAGTCTGACCGCAAAACTCCGGGTGAAGGGCGGGAGCACGGTTTCGTCCGAATCGCCCTGCATCAGCAAAAAGGGGGGGAGGCCGGGCTTGACGTGGGTGATCGGTGATATTTGCCGGAGCAGTCTCAGGGTTTCGTCGTTCATCGAGTTGCGGCCCAGCAGGTTTCTCATGGAGGACCACCTGCCAATGCCCCCCCGATTTCCCGCGTCGGCGAATAAATCCGTGGGCGGCGCGAGGCCCACAACGGCTTGAACCCGCGTGTCTGCCTGGGCCAGGGTGGCGGCGAGGCAGACCAGGTGTCCGCCCGCTGAATAACCCAGCAGGGCGATTTGATCCGGGTCACCCTTGTATTCCGCTGCGTGAGCTTTCACCCAGCGAATGGCCGTTTGAACGTCTTCAAAACCCGCCGGCCAGCGGTTGGTGGGCCCGAGGCGGTAATCAATCGAAAACCAGGTGAACTGATTCGTGGTCAGCAGTTTCAAAACGGGCGCAAAATCACCTTTGCCACTTTTATCACCGGCACACCAGCCGCCGCCGTGAACGGCGATGACGACGGGAAAAGGTCCGGCGCCGTCGGGTACGTTCGCATCCAGCCGCAGCGCTTCGCCGCCGGCCCTGCCATACTCGATGTCGGTTTTCAGCCCGGCGTGGACGGCATACGTCAACAACGGTGCGGCCAGAAAAATGGCAAAGGCTGGTTTCATGGTTTGGCGGCGGGACGGGGGTTGGCGGCATCGGAAGTGAAATCCACCACGGGAAGCCGGGCAAGGACGGTCGGGGGGTTCCAATCATCGGAACCGGCGAGGACTTTGTCCACGGTGACCGACCTGGCCTGTGGTTGGGTCAGTTGAGTCGCCCATTGGGCGTGTGCGGATGGGTTCGCGCCGGCGCCGGTGGTGTTGAACTCGGCGTAGCGCGCCGTCTTTTCCCGCGCCGGATCCCGCCAATTATCCCAACCGGCAGGACGAACGACACCGGACATTTCCGTGTTCAGGAAGGTCACACTCGCATGCGCCTGCCAAAACGTGATCCGCTTCATATCGAGGTTTTAAACAATGTACGAATGTGGCTGCTCGACGAAACGCTTGTCAAAATCATATTTCTCTTGAGCTGGAAGGGAGCGGCTTGCAGATTGCGTCATCGTGAGAAATTTTTTCGGGCCGCTGTTTTTGTTGTGGGGATTCATATTCCTCCATGCCGCCGCTCATGGGTCGGGGGTTTTTCGCTTCAACGGCCAGGATTATCTGCCGGTGGCGGATTGGGCGCGTGCCAACGGTCTGCATTGCGTCTGGTCCAAGCGCGGCGACGAAATGGTCGTCACGAATCGAACCACCCGGCTGGTGTTTGACGTGGATTCGCATTACGTGGAAATCAACGGTGTCCAGGTGGCGCTGTCGTTTCCGATTGCGAATCAAAGGGGCGTGGCGCTGGTCGCGCAATTCGATCTTGACGCCGCCATCCGTCCCCTGTTGTTTCCGTCGCGGTATGTCCAGCCGGCCACCATCAAGACCATCTGTCTCGATCCGGGTCATGGTGGCAAGGACACCGGCAACCGGGTGGGCTGGCATTACGAAAAGGTCTATACGCTGGCACTGGCGGCGGAGTTGCGCGACCAGCTCAGAAAGGCCGGCTTCAATGTCGTCCTGACGCGAACGAAGGACATATATGTCGAATTGCCCGACCGTCCCGCGCTGGCGAACCAGCGCGGCGCGGATTTGTTTGTGAGTTTGCACTTCAACGCCACCGAGGAAGGCCGCGGCGAGGTGGCGGGCCCCGAAACCTACTGCATCACGCCGGTGGGCGCGAGTTCCACCAACTCGCGCGGCGAGGGGAGCGATCACGGCCCGACTCCGGCCAACCGTGACGAGGACGAAAGCCTGCTGTTTGCGTATCAAATCCAAAAGTCGCTCGTGGGGAATCTGGATGTGGATGATCGCGGCGTGCGGCGCGCCCGCTTCGCCGTGTTGCGTGATGCCAGGATGCCGGCGATTTTGATCGAGGGCGGTTACATGACCAATCCGTACGAGAGCAAACGAATTTACAGTGCGGCCTATCGCCGCCAGCTGGCCCAGGCGATTGTCAAAGGCATCCTGACTTACCAAAAGCTGACCTCTCCGCCGCCGCCCGTTCCATTTGTGCCTAAAAATCACCCGGCAAAATCCGGGGTGAATCGTCCGCAAGCTGGTAAGGAAACTGCGGCTCCTTCAGTGTTTTAACCTTTCCAGGGGAATTGGCCGTCGGGTTTGTTGTCAGCCCGCACAACCCAGATTTCGCAAATTATTGCAGCCACCGCGCCAAAAAAAGTAAACCGCCGGCACGAACGCTGCGACCTGTACAGATTTTAGCGAACGATGGACGATTTTTACCTGAGTCGCGCCGGTTCATGCCCATGCCTGGCTACCCCAAAGGGCAATCAATGACGGCGCCAGGCAGTTTCAACGATCGGTCCCGGCAACAATTTGGTGGGATTATCTAGTAAATAAACAGAGATAGTTGCAAGGGCTGAAAATGCAACGATTTACACGGGTAAAATCAGGCTGATTTTACAATTTCGGGATACGAGTGGCAGAGAGCTTTTTTTGGTGATTTAACCGAAACGCCCCGCCGCAAAGCCTCATCCGGCGAGAAAGTGAATTTTAACCGCTCGTTTTTCCACTTCGGCAAACAAGGGGGCAATTTGATTTTGGGTTTTGGCATACTAGGACGGTAAAATCGCCGAAAACGCCGCAAAGTCAAAGGAATTGACTTAAGTCAATTTCGTGAAGTCAAAACGGAAACAATATGGCATTGCCAAGCTTGTTAGTTTGCCGGATAGCAATATATCGGAATGGACGCCAACAATTGATTGTCGCCGAAAAGGGAAATTGAGAATTCGCCGTATTTCGGCAGTAAAATCCCATTAAGCGGTATCATTGCAAGATTTGGAATAAAACCCCCATCAGGACGTAACACAGCTTTGATATTGGATTTTGTAAACTGCTTTACTTCCTTTCCATCTTCGTCGGATATGACAATTTTTAAATTGTGATCCCCTTCTTCTCCCACTTCAAATCTTAATCGGTAAACCAAAAAACAATTTGTAAGGAAGCTTTGAGGTGCTGTCGAATGAAATGTCTCGGCAGCACCAATGATGCAAAGCTTGTTTCCGTAATTCGTGGCATAGTCACAAACCGTTAAGATTTCAACTTTCATGCGCGATACATCAAACGCTTGCCGGTTGCCTTT
>JBEKTH010000011.1:0-80325 GCA_049516255.1 Verrucomicrobiota bacterium | reverse complement strand
CGAACTGCATGAAAAGGCCAATGCCGAAGCGATGACCGTCTTTGCGGAACACATGAACCAATTCAAAGGCGTTTGTGACGTGCTCCGGGGCATTGAAAGCAACCTGTCAGCAATAGGAAACGACGCGCTCAAAGCCGCGTTGCTTTCGCCCGGTCGTGTCATCCAGACCGACGACGGCACGGAATGGCGGCACGACCTTGATTTATCGAAAATCACTTCCATTTGCCACCGACGCACGGCGGCTGGTCTGGAATTTGCCGTTGTGGAATGCCTACCGTTGAAATCCGGGGAACTGAAAAGCGTTTTGAACAATGGCCAAAACGTGCGGGAAGTGCTGCAAACTTTCATGCGCGACCAACGGCAGATTTTGAACCTCTGGAAAGAAGATGTGAAAGCGCAGGTAAGGGAACATCTTGACGAAAAATATCCCCGTCAAGACATGGGCATCGTAGTCGAATCTTTTGAGATCAAAATGGCGCGCTCCATTTCGGAAACGCGGGCAGTTGCTCAGAGTCAGAGCCGGGGGATTCGGGTTTGACATTTAACGGCACTCCAGTTGAGTCGGGATCAATTTTTGCCCTTTGTATCCCGCATTGTATCCCCGAACAAATTTTCAAAGCAAAAGACTGTCAAAGGCAGTAAAAGGCAAAATGAAAAAAACCGCGATGAACATTGAGCGGATCAGTGATTGCAGTCAGCAGCCAAAAATAGCAAAAACTGCTTTTTTCGATTAAGAGTCAACTGCTCTACCAATTGAGCTACCGAGGCACTCAAAAGCGGACGCGCAGCATCTCATAATCGCGCGGTTTGTCAAATGCAGGCTGGATGCGCCCGGACGAATCCCAGAAAATCACATTTGAACAACCTGCTGGCTGCCCTGGTAGGTTATGACCTTGTCCGGGTTGCCGGTGATTCCCATACCGGCGCCGTGGTCTTTGCCAACAACGACAACGTCAAAAGTGCGTTCGTTCAACATGCCGGGGAAAGAGCCTTTCCGATCGTCAATGGTGAGCTGCCGCTTCGCGTCGTCCCAGTGAAACGTGATGGTGGCATACACGCCTTTTTCGTAATCGTAGTTGTCGTTCTCATCTTCATACAATGTGAAGTCGCCATCCGCGCCGGGATAAATCCGCAGTTCAATCGGGTCCGCCGGTTTCTCGGCGGCATATTGGATGAAGGGACCCATCGGAATAACGGAGCCCGCCCTGACCAGCAGCGGGATTTTGTCTATCGGCGTGGCCGCGTTGATGGTTTGACCACCGGCAAGCCCTTGCCCGGTCCAGAAATCAATCCATTGCATCCCGGCGGGCAGATAAACCGGCCGGGTCTCTGGCCGTGATTCGACAATTTCTTCTTCGGCAAAGATTTCCGGCGTCTTCCAATAAAGCTGCGCGCGGAAGGCGCCCAGCACCGAATTCGCCGTCTCGCAGGCGAAGTTGTATTCCTTGCCGGCCTGGAGTTCCACCGGGGCCGTCTCGGCTTCCATGGCCGAATAACTATTGTCCAGCAACTGTCCGTCCAGGAAGACGCGTTTCGGGCCGAAGCTTTTGAAGTGGAACCGATACGTCCCGGTCTCCGCCGGAATCAGCTTGCCTTCCCAGCGCATGGAGAATTTGGGGTTGGTAATGTAATCCGGCCAGCCGGTGTACCAGAATAGATTGACGTTCGTCTCCACTTGTTCATGGCAAAGCGTTCCGAAGTGGTCATCTCTGTAATACCTGACGTCCAGGCCCGGCTGGCCGTCCTTGGTCCGGAACGATTCGGCCGGGATGAGGACGCTGGCTTCCGGCGGACGATGGAGCATGTATTGCGTTACCGGGCAGACCATGATGGCCGGACCGAACATGAACTGGTCGTCGATGGAATAGGTTTTTTGGTCGGCGGTGAAATCCATGGGCAGACCGCGCATGATTGAATATCCGTGGCTGGTCACCTGCCAGGCCAGGGAATAAATATAAGGCATCAGGCGGTAGCGCAGGTTGTCAGCCTCCACCAGGGCATTGGTGAAATCGCCGAACCGCCAGATTTCGCGCGGGGTTTCCGAACCGTGCGAGCGGAAGATGGGGCAAAAGGCGCCGAACTGGAACATGCGGGTGTATAATTCCTCATAGGCGGGGTCCTGGCCGCCGCGGTCGAAAACCCCGCCGGCGCTGTTGAGCACAAACGCGCCGATGTCAAAAGTCCAATACGGAATGCCGGCCATGCTGTGATTGATCCCGGCCGGGATCTGACGTTTGTAAACGTCCCAGTCTGCGCCGATGTCGCCCGACCAGGTGGTGGCGGCGGCCCGTTGTTGGCCGGCAAAGGTTGACCGGGTTAGAATATAAACACGTTTCTGATCGGTTTCCTGCCGTTGATGTTGATAGACCGATTCGGTGTCGAGCAACGAATACGGGTTGAGGTACCGGGCGAAGGAGCCGAGATAATTGGTCCCGACCCGTTTCATTTCATATTCCTCGGATTCCTTGGTCAGGGCATTGACGATGTCGGGCTCGGTCGAGTCCATCCACCAGCCATCCATGCCTTTCGAGAACAAACCCCGGCTCACGTACTGCCAGTACAAGTCATTGGCCGCCGGGTTGTAGGCGTCATAATATTTGAAACCGGCCCAGCCGGTCGGCGGATAGAGGTAACCCCTTTGTTCCATGTCCTGGTAAATCGGGGTGGCCGGACCCAAGCCGGCCCAGATGGAAATCATGAGATGGAAACCCTCCTGGTGCAGGATATCGATCATCCCTTTCGGATCGGGATAGGTATTTTCGTCAAAGAACATCCCGCCCCAATTGGTGTTGCCACCCCAGTAATTCCAATCCTGGACGAGGCCATCAATGGGAATCTGGCGCTGGCGGTATTCCTGCGCGATGGCGAGAAGTTCGGCGCGACTGGCATAATGTTCCTTGCTTTGCCAGTAACCATAGGCCCATTTGCCGTACATTGGAGCCGCCCCGGTCAGGTTTCGGTAGCCGGCGATGACCGCATCCATGTTGGAGCCGGCGATGAAATAATAATCCACGTTGTCAGCCACTTCGGACCACAGCGACATTTTCTGCGGATTATCGGCAAAGATGGTTTTGGAATAATTGTCCCAGAGAATGCCATAGCCCATGGTGGAAATCAGGAACGGCGTGACCGCGTCGGTGTTGGCCTGCACCAGTTTGACGGTACGTCCGCGATAATCCATGTAACCGTTTTGATGCTGGCCCAGGCCATAAAGGCCTTCCTCCGGCGTCAGGGTGAACTCCTGCTCCACGCTAAACGCGTTCGTCTCATACTTCATTTGGACCGGCGTGATAACCGGCGCGCCCTGTTCCTTGAGCAGATTCCGGTTGCCGGCGGTGAGAAATTGGATGGCTCCGTCGCTTTTGGACAGGTTCACGGTGACGTTTTCAGAAGCCAGCCTGACGATTCCCGCATCTTCCTGGAAGCGGATGTTCAAATCCGGCACATTGGTTTGAATCACCACTAGGCTCGCCTTCTCAGGGGTGCCGCTGGTCCGCCACTTGAGCACCCGCACAATATCGTCCGCATAGAACTGCACTTTCACGTGTAGATCACCGGTGTTTAACAGGACGCCGTTTTGAATGTGCTGGACCCGGGCAGCCGGCGGCACGGCGGGATGCGTGCAACAGGAAACGAGCAAAAGGCTCAGGCAGGAAGCACTGAACAAACTTGTTACTCGCGGGATGGAAGATGGAAATTTCGTCATAATGTCATGCTTTTGACTTTTTCGGTTGACTAAATGCGTCTCGAAAATTCCGGGTAAGGCAGCGTGTTGTCCTGCAGGGACAAACGACAATAGCCCGGCGTTTCAAAGCCGGGTTCAAATTCGATTCGTGGCACGTCCCGGAGGGACGGTTGAAACATGAATTGCGGCGCTCGCTCAGCCGTCCCGGCGGGACTCGTTCGTTCATAAAAGGGCCCCCGGCGTTGAAACGCCGGGCTATTTCCATTCAATCCCTCCGGGATAAACATGGCTGTCAACCTGCGAGCACAGCTTCAACCTGGATGGGCTTGGACTGTGGTGGACGCACGGGCAGGAGGTTGCCCGCGATTTCCTTCCCGTTCACCAGCAATTTTTTCACTCCGCGCTGTTTGCCCTTTGGATTTTTCACCTCGATGATGTAGGTGTTGCCGCGGAACCGGCGCGTGACGGTGAAGCCCTTCCATTTCGCCGGGATCACCGGGTCCACCCGCAGTCCGTCGTAATCGGTCCGGATGCCGAGAATCCATTGGGTGATGGTAAAATAGGTCCAGGCGGCGGTGCCGGTGAGCCAGGAATTCTTGGCTTCGCCGTGCGTCGGCGCGTCCTTGCCCGCAATCATCTGGGCAAAGACATACGGTTCGCAGCGATGCAGCTCACCGATGTTCTCGCGCGCAGATGGATTGATGCGGGTGTAATAGTCGAAGGCGCGGTTGCCATTGCCGACCATGGTCTCGGAAATGATGATCCATGGATTGTTATGGCAGAAAATGCCTGCATTTTCCTTGTAACCGGGCGGGTACGAGGAGATTTCGCCCATTTCAATATAATACTTCGTGAAGGCCGGTTGCTGGAGCACGATGCCGTGTTTGGTGGCAAGATGCTTGTTTACCGAGTCCAGGGCCCGTTTCGCCTTGCCGTCCTTCAAGCCAATGCCGGCCATGACGCACACTCCCTGCGATTCAATAAAAATTTTGCCTTCCTTGCATACCTTTGAACCGATCGGCTTGCTGAAATCATCGTAGGCGCGGATGAACCAGTCTCCGTCCCAGCCATGCCGGTAAATGACCTTTTCCATTTTGGCGGTTTCGGCCAGGCAACGTTCGGCTTCCGCGTTTTGACGGCGTTTTTTGGCGATGGCCGCGAGTTCCTTTCCGGTCATCACGAACAGGCCGGCGATGAAGACCGACTCGGCAGTTGTGCCGTCCTTGTTGGTTGTCGTCTGGAACGACTGGCCCGGTGTATCGGAAAAGCAATTGAGGTTCAGGCAATCATTCCAGTCGGCGCGGCCGATAAGCGGCAGCCCATGGGGGCCGATGCGTTCCAGCGTGTAATCGAAACTGCGGCGCAGGTGCTCGTAAAGCGGTTGTTCGGAGCCGGGTTCGTTCTCGAATTGCACCGGCTCGTCTAAAATGCCCCAGTCACCGGTTTCCTTAAGGTAGGCCGCCACGCCAAGAATCAACCAGTGCGGATCGTCGTTGAACCCGCTGCCGATGTCGTTGTTCCCGCGTTTGGTGAGCGGCTGATACTGGTGGAACGCGCCGCCGCTCTTGAGTTGCGTGGCCGCGATGTCGAGGATGCGTTCGCGGGCGCGGGCCGGGACCATCTGCACGAAACCGAGCAGGTCCTGGTTCGAATCGCGGAAGCCCAGGCCGCGGCCGATGCCGGACTCGTAGAACGACGCCGAGCGCGACATGTTGAACGTGGCCATGCACTGGTAGGCATTCCAGATGTTGACCATGCGGTTGGCGTGGACGTCGGGCGATTGCACCTGGTAAACACCGAGCAGGCCGTCCCAGTTTTCGCGCAGGGTTTGGAAGGCCGCGGCGACGTTTTGGCCGTCAAGATATTTCGCGATGACCGGTTTGACGGTCTTTTTGTTGATGGTCTGGGAATCCGGCGGGTCGAACTTCTGGTCCACCGGATTTTCGTGGTAACCGAGGACAAAGATGATTTCCTTCGTCTCACCGGGCTTCAAGTTCACCTTGACGTGGTGCGAGCCGTGCGGCGCCCAGCCATGCGCGACGGAGTTGAAGGACTTCCCCTGCTCCACCGCCGCCGGGTTGTCCCAACTGCGATAGGCGCCCAGGAACGCATCGCGTTGCGTGTCGAAGCCGGCAAGTTTTTCCGAGCACGCGAAATACGCGAAGTGATTGCGGCGCTCGCGATACTCGGTCTTGTGATAGATGACCCCGTCCACGATCTCGACCTGGCCGGTGCTGAAATTGCGTTGGAAGTTGGTGGCGTCATCCTGGGCGTCCCAGAGACAGAACTCGATGCTGGAAAAAACGGAGAGCCTGGCCGGTTTTTTGCGGCGATTGGTCACCTGGAATTTCCAGATCTCCAGCGTTTCGCCCATCGGCACAAAATAACACGTCTGCGCCTCGATCTGGTGACAGCTCGAACCGATGAGGGTATAGCCCATGCCGTGGCGGCATTCGTACTTGTCCAGTTGGGTGCGCGTGGGCTGCCAGGAGGGCGACCAGAACCTGCCGGTGTCGTTGTCGCGGAGATAGAGGTAGCGTCCGCCAAAATCGAACGGGGCATTGTTGTAGCGGTAGCGCGTCAGGCGGCGCAGGCGGGCGTCCCGGTAAAAGGAATAGCCGCCGGCGGTGTTCGAGATTAGGCCGAAATAGGATTCGCAGCCGATGTAATTGATCCACGGCAGCGGGGTGTTGGGTTGGGTGATGACGTATTCCCGTTTATGGTCGTCGAAATGTCCAAAACGCATATTGATGATTTCCGAACAAGATATTAATGGGCCATGGTTGCGGTTACGCCCGGCTTATCCTGAGCTTCAGGAGCGGCATCGGGCGTGGGCGGCGGCAATTTGTCGTACCAGTTGAACTTCAAGATGATCGACGTGATGACGAGGACGGCGAGCGTGATCAGCATATTGCGGAAATGGCGCGTCACCAGGAACATGGCGAGCACAATGAAGCAGGTCTGCCAGATGGTGCCGAACACGATGTTGAACATGTCGCGGAAGAAATCCTTGTTCCGCTGGAAGGTCGGATCTTCTTTGACCACCAGTGCATGGACGGGTCCCCAGAAACCCCACGGCCGCACCCGGCGGTAAAAATCCTTCAGAACCCCCATCTCTTCCGCTTTGGTCAGGAAGGTGGCGATCAAACAAACGATTAGCGAAATGCCGAGAATGATCGGGAACGTATTGATGGCATGGACGTCGGGAAATATCTTGGGTACGGTCAGCGAACTGGCGATACCGGCGAGCATGCCCCAAAAATACCCCCAGCTATTGAACCGCCACCAATACCACTTCAGAACGTTCGAGGCTGTGTAGCCACCCCACAGACCCGATACAATCCACCCCACAATGTCATTGATGGAATGCGTGAAAAGGCCGAATACAAGGCCGACGACGACCACGGAGAAGGAGACGATATAACTCAGCCAGACGTAGCGCTTTTGCGGGGCATTGGGATTGATGTACCGCTTGTAAATGTCGTTGACGAGATAGGCCGGCGCCGCGTTGACCGTCGCCGCAAAATTCGACATGAACGCCGCGAGCAGGCCGGCCATGAGCAGACCCAGGATGCCCACCGGGACAAATTTCGCCAGGGCCAGCGGCAGGATTTTTTCGAGGTCCAGTTTGTCGCCCATCGCCGCCAAATCCGGAGTGTAAAAGGCCAGGGCCAGAACGGTGAGGCCGGTGATCATCATGTACCGGGGGAAAAACAGCACCACATTGACCGTTGAACTCATGAGTGCCGCCTCGCGGGGGCCCTTGGTCGAGAGCACGCGTTGCATGTCATAATTCGGCGCCGGGCCGGCCGCGCTGATCAGGATGCCCTTGAAACACATCATGATGAAGAAAATCCCGAAGAGCGAATAACCGTCAGAGGCGATCTTGTTGTTAATTTCGGGAATGGTGGTCCAGTTCAGATTGAGATTCCAGCCGAAGAACAGGTCGTGCCAGCCGGCCGGCACCACCCGGTTCAGCATGTCCGGGGCGACCTTGACCATGGCAATGATGCCGATGGCAATGGACGCAACGGTCAGGATGCAGAACTGGACGACCTCGGTGAACACCACGCTGAACATGCCGCCTTTGACGACATAGAAGGTCGTGATGCCCATCAGGATCCACGCGTAGGTGTCGTCCGACAGATGCCCGGGTAGAAACTCACCGGCGAACTTGCCGATGCCCTTGGAAGCGTAGGCCAGAAATCCGATCACGCTCACCAGCGCAAACACCACCACAATGATGTGCGCGGCCGTGGCGCCGGTGCCCTTGCCAAACCGGGTCTGGATCCATTCCGCACCGGTCATCACGTTCGATCGCCGCAGCCAGACGGACATGTAGACCATCAGGAAAATCTGGTTAAACACCGGCCAAATCCACGGCAGCCATACTCCCTTCATGCCGTACGCTACCGTCACATAAACCAGCCACATGGTCCCCGAAATATCGAACATGCCCGACGCGTTGGAAACGCCCAGCATGTACCAGGGCAGTTGATTTCCACCCAGAAAATAGTGCTTCATGCTCTGGGACGCCCGTTTGGAAACCCAAAAGCCGACAAAAATCGTGGCGATCAGATACAAGACGATGATGCCAATGTCGATCCAATGAAGTTGCATAGGGTTGGTATGGTGGGATCAGGGAATTGATTCGCGGGCGAGTGTTTTGCAGGCAGAATCCGGGCAGGCAGTAGAGCCACACAAGGGGTAATTCATGGTCGTGAGCATATTTTGTCGACGACCAGCGTCAAGGACGAACCCCTCAACGACTTGTCACTGAAATTGGTTACATGATACGACGGTGTCACTGCTTGTTCTCGAACCCAAAAACCGGTTGACTGTTTGGATGACCACGCGATTTCCCCGCCCGGGTATGATGGCCACGGCATCGCTTGCCGCAGTTACCCTGGCGCTTCTGCCCATTCATCAGACCAAAGCGACGGAAGCATCGCTTCCCATCCGGCTCAACACCGTTGGTTACCTGCCGGACGCGGAGAAACAGGCCAGCATTGCCCTGCCCTGCACCAACTTCATGGTTGTCCGTCTGCCCGATGGGGCAACGGTTTTTCAAGGCAAGGTCACCGGCCCGGTTTTCGATGCGGACACGCAGGAGCAGCTTTACACAGCGGATTTTTCAAAGCTCGAACAGCCCGGTGATTATCAGCTCGAAGTGCCGGGCCTGGGCCGGTCGGCGCCGTTCCACGTGGCATCGGATGTTTATCGCGAACCGTTTTACCTGGTCATGCGCGGATTTTACCTGTGGCGCTGCGACATGGCAGTCAGCGCCACCTATCAAGGCATAACGTTCGCCCACGACATCTGTCACACGAACGACGCCTGGCTGGATTATGTGGGCGGCGGCCACACGCAAAAGAACAGCACGAAAGGCTGGCATGACGCCGGTGACTATAACAAATACGTCGTCAACGCCGGGATTACGGTAGGTTCTTTGTTTCGCGCCTGGGAGGATTTCGGTCCGCAAATCCAGGCCGTCCGGCTCGACCTTCCGGAATCCGGCGGCCCGCTGCCGGATTTTCTGGCCGAGATCAAATGGGAAATGGATTGGGTGCTGACCATGCAGGCGCCGGACGGTTCGGTGTATCACAAACTCAGCACCCGGAGCTTCGGCGGTTTTATCCCGCCGGAATCCGAGACGACCGAACGCTATTTCACCCCCTGGGGCAGCGAAGCCACGGCGGACTTTGTGGCCATGACCGCGCAGGCGGCCCGGATTTTCCGGCCCTACGACCCGGCGTTTGCCGATCGTTGCCTGAAGGCCGCCCGACTGAGCTACCAGTTTTTGCGGGCGCATCCGGAATATCATCAGGCCGACCAGACCGGCTTCACCACCGGCCTCTATGAAATCAACGAACCGAATCACCGCCTGAACCGCATTCCGCAAAACCGTTTATGGGCGGCGGCGGAGCTTTGGGAAACAACCGGCTCGCCTGACGTGTTGCGCGACCTGGAAGCCCGGGTAAAAGCGGTGAATGGCCAGGTAAGTCCGGATTTTGACTGGGATGAAACCAAGGATCTGGGACTGCTCACCTATTTGTTTTCGGAACGTCCCGGGCGCGACAACGCCCTGGTGAAACTCGTGCGTCGCAACCTGCTGGCAACCGCGGATGAAATCGTCCAGGACTGCAAACACGATGCTTACGCCCGTCCTTTGGGATCGCACTATTACTGGGGTGACAACGGCGGGGTGGCGCGCCAGGCCATCATTCTTATGGCGGCCGATCAGGCGACCCGCCACAAAATCTCTTGGCTGTCATCCAAGGGTGTCTATCGTGACACCTGCCTGGATGCCTTGAATCACCTGTTGGGCCGCAATTACTACGGCCGGTCGTTTGTCACCGGCCTCGGTTTTGAGCCGCCGGTGCACCCGCATGATCGTCGCGACACCGGTGTATACCTGAATCATCCCTGGCCCGGCTACCTGGTTGGCGGTGCTAATCCCAAGGCCACCGATTGGCACGACGAACAGGGCAACTACCGGGTTAATGAAATCGCCATCAACTGGAATTCCGCGCTGGTGTATGCGCTGGCCATTTTCCTCGCCAATGGGGCGGGAACCACTTGAAGTCAAAGCCGAACCGGCTGTCCTTCAGAAAATCTCAGTGGTGGCAGCCGCAGCCGCCCTCGCCGCAGGCATGGTCTTCCATGTCCTCCTCGGTGGGAACGCGGCCGAGTTCCAGCGTTTTGGAGACGTATTTCTGGATGGAATGCTGGATTTCTTGAAGTTCCTCGCGCGCGTCGAGAAAACCGCGGCCGACGGGATTGTTCAACAGCGCGTCACGGTGTTGTTCAAAATCGGCAATCTCGGTGTCCGCCAGTTGCTGTCCTTGAGATTGTTTTTCCTGAAGCGCCTGGCCTTTGCTCATTACGGCTTCGTACTGGCCACGGGCGGCGGTGTCGGACATGAAACTGCTGATGCGCTGCCGGATGGATGACATTTCAGGCTGGTCCACGATGGCCTGACACAGCGCCTTGGTCTTTTCGATAATCGTGTTTTCCACGGTTTGAGTCGTCATGGCAATGAGTCTAGCACAAATGCTTCAATAAGTCAGGCCAAATCCGAAGGGAAAAACGGGTTGCCGTCCCGAGCGCCGCCAGGGAATTAAAGACATACCGAGGCCGGAAATCGAATTTCGTGGTCATCCGCCCATCCTGGTTGTGTGGCCGTTTAATCGAGTTTGAGGCGCAGCAGTTTGCCGTTGTATTTCACGGTCTGTTCCGGGGCGGGCATGGACAAAAATCCGGCTGGCTTGTCCGGGGTGACGAGCACCACGTTGAAGGTGCGTTCCTTCAACATTCCTTTGAACGAGCCCTCACGTTTGCCGATGGTCAGCGTGCGTCTGGCTTCATCCCAAAGAATGGGAATCCGGGTGAACGCACCGTGTTCGTAGTTGTAAGTCAGACCGTCATCCTCGTAAAGCGCGAACCTGCCATCCGCGCCTGCATAAACGTGGAGCGTGACCGGGTCGGCGGGTTTCTCGCCCGTGTATTGGATTTCCGGCCCGGCCGGGATAATCGACCCGGCCCGCACGTAAAGGGGAATGGCGTCGTAAGGCGCAGGCGAGTCAATGGTTTGGCCACCCGGTGTGCCGGCGCCCGTCCAGAAATCGTACCAGCCGCCCGGGGTGGTTGGCAGATAAACACTGCGACTGCGCGCCTCGTAGGTGGTGACCGGCGCCACGAGCAATGCCGGGCCGAACAGGTATTCATCGGTGATGTCCCGCGCATTCACATCGTCAGGAAAATCCATGACCAGCGGCCGCATCATCGTGCCGGCATCGAACGTCACCTCCCCGGCGAGTGAATAAATGTAAGGCAACAGCCGGTAGCGCAACTGGTCGAACTTGACGATGGTTTGATAGGCCGGACCGGAATCGCCGCCAAAAGTCCACGGCTCGCGCGGCTTCAATTCGCCGTGCAGGCGCGTCAATGGACAGAACGTGGCAAACTCGAACCAGCGCGCGTTCAATTCGCACCACTCCTGAAAATCGGCCGGCTTCGGGTTCTCCGCCGAGAAGCGTGACTCCATCGTGTAACCGCCGCTGTCGCTCGTCCAATACGGGATGCCGGAAAGACAGAAGCCCAGGCCGGCGGGGATTTGTTTGCGCAGGGCGGTCCAGGTGGCGGTGACGTCACCGGACCAGGTGGCGGCGGCGTAACGCTGACTGCCGGCAAAACCGGAACGCGTGAGGATGAACACGCGCTGGTCGGGCTTCACGCTGCGTTGCCCTTCATAAATCGTCATGCTGTTCATCAGCGGATAACCATTCAACACCTTTGACGCCGGTCCCATTGCCGTCGGATTCATGTGGGTGAGCTGCCCTTCCAGCGTCGGCGGCGACGGCGTCAAGTCGGGCTCGCTGGCATCCATCCACCAGGCGTCAATACCCTTGCTGAACAGTGCGGTATTGATTTGCGACCAGAACAACTGGCGGGCACCGGGATTGAACGCGTCGTAAAAGGTGTAGGGATAGCCGATCCAATCGGCGATTCCCTCCTTCAGGTTGGGCTGATACAGGAAGCCGGCCTTTTGCATGGCGTCAAAATTGCCCGTGCCCGTGTAGAATTTGCCCCAAACGGAAATCATGACGTGCGCGTGCAGCGCATGCAACTCGTTGAGCCAGCCATCCGGATCGGGAAAGCGACGGGGATCGAACTCGTGGGAACCCCACTTGTCGGGCGTCCAGTATTGCCAGTCCTGCACGATGTCGTCGAAGGGAATGGCCCGGCGGCGATATTCTTTGACCACGTCGAGGCTTTGTTGCGCGGTTTCATAACGCTGCCGCGACTGCCACAAGCCAAACGCCCACTCCGGCATCATCGGCGCCTGGCCCGTAAGACTGCGGAAACCGGCGACAACCTGGTCGAGCGCCGGACCGTATATGAAGTAATAATCCACCCCGCCACCCACCTCGGACCACAGGGAAGTATTCTCGTCGGGGTCGGGGGTTTTCCAGGTCAGTTCCATGGTGGACCGCTGGTCGCCGCCGGACTCGATCCGGATGGGATAATGACGTCCGGCTTCGAGATGAACCTTGATTTGATCTTCGGCCGTCAACCAGCCTTGCCGCCAATGGTCAATGACCAGCTTGCCATCCAGCCAGACCTTGATGTGGCCGTTGGAGTAGGTTTTCAGTTGATAATCGCCGTTGACAGGTGGGACGAGTTCACCTTCCCAGCGATTCCAGCCGCGTGAGCCACCATCTTCGTGACCGGAGGACGCGAAGGCAATTTCGTTGGTGGCATGCTCATTTTCCAACTGGCCGGGCTGGTCCGGCGTGAACGTGCCGGTCGTGAGGCCGCCGGGCTGATTGGAATCATCCAGGAGGCAATCCGGCGGAATGGGTTCAAATTCACGCAGGTCGCCAAAGCGTGTGTAAGAAAGATTGTCCCACAGCGCACCGTAACCGCGGCTGGAAACCAGCAATGGCACCACCACGTGCGTGTTGTGCTGCCACAAATCCAGGTCGTAGCCCTTGATGTCCAGGATGCCGATCTGCCGCTGGCCCAGACCGTACAACGACTCGTCGGCGTTCGGTTCCCATTCCTGGCGGACATGGAACGTCTGCTCGCCCTGTACCTCGGCGGGCGTGATCATCCGGCCATCGGGTGTTTCGGCCAGAATGGATTTGCCACCGGCATCGAAAAATGAAACCGCGCCGTTGGTAAGGTTCACGTGGACCTGGAGCCTCGCCGTGGAGAGGATGGCCTCGCCATTTTCGGTCCTCAGCGACCAGTCGGTTTTGACGGCGCGCTTCGGTTCCGTGACCACGCTCTGGCGATCGAAGAACGCACGGTCCCTCGCGCACGCGATGCGCACCACGTTGCCGGCATAAACCTGTACTTTCAGAAAAGTGTCATTGACGGGAACAACGATGCCGTCCGCGACTTTTTCCGGCGGTTTCGGGGCCGCGCCGGCCGACCATGAGACCGCGATGACAATCGCGGTGAGGAAAGAAAGATATTTTGCGTGCATAGAGCGATACCGGTGAATGGCGGACATTAGAAATTGAATACTGTTTGAATGAAATGACTGTCAATTACGATTCCGGTTGTCGGCCAGTGACAAACCCAATCCGGCTCAGTGTTTTTTTTCATGTGTCAGCCAGAGTGCTTCCATTTGTTCCAACGTGCGTCCCTTGGTTTCCGGGACCCATTTCCACATGAACAGGGCCGCGAGGAAGCTCATCACGCCATAGATCCAGTAGGCGAACCCATGATGGAAGGCGTTCAACAGATAAGGATTGTCGTTGAGAACCGGGAAGGTCCAACTGACGAGGAAATTGGCGATCCATTGGGCGGCCACCGCCACGGCCATGGCCTTGCCGCGGACCTGGTTGGGGAAAATCTCGCTTAACAGGACCCAAACCACCGGGCCCCAGGACACCGCGAAACCGGCGATGTAGAGCAACATGCAAAGGAGGGCCATCACACCCTTGATTTGGAGGGCGAAAGCGCCGCCCAGGGCAAACATGGCCACCGCCATGACGAGCGCGCCGATGATTTGCAGGGGTTTGCGGCCCAGTTTATCCACGGTAACAATGGCCACCACGGTGAAGATCAGGTTGACCGCGCCGACGATGATGGTCTGGAACAGCGAGGCATTGGTGTCAAAACCCACGTTCTTGAAAATTTCCGGGGCATAATAGAGGACGACGTTGATGCCGACGAACTGCTGGAAGACCGACAGCATGATGCCGATGAAGATGAGCATTACGCCGAAGGAAAACAGGCGGCCGGAATGATGTTCGGCCAGGGAAGCACGGATGTCGGCGATTTCCTGTTCGCCCTCCTCCGCCGTCGTCAATCGGGCCAGCACTGCGCGCGCACCGGCCTCGTTACCTTTCAACATCAGGTAACGCGGCGTCTCCGGAACGAAAAACAGCAGGAGCAGGAACGCCACCGAGGGGATGGCGCCGGACAGGAACATGTAACGCCAGCCTATGGTATTAAGCCAGACATCGCCGCTGCCCGCCCGGGAAATGCCATAGTTGACAAAATAAATCACCAGCATGCCGAAGATGATGGCAAACTGGTTCCAGGCCACCAGATTGCCGCGGATCTTCGCCGGCGCGATTTCCGCGATGTACATGGGTGACAGCATGGAAGCCAGCCCCACCCCGATGCCGCTGAGGATGCGGTAAAACACAAAATTCCACATGTATCCCGGTCCGCCGTGGCCGATGGGGGCGAAGGGAAATTCCGGCGCGGCGGCCCCGAGCGCGGAAACCAGAAACAAAACCGCGGCAACGATCAATCCGCGTTTGCGGCCGATGCGGGTGCTGACCCAGCCGCCGATGATGCCGCCAATGATGCAGCCGATGAGCGCGCTGGAATTGACGATGCCCCACAGCGAGTTGGCGGCATTGGGGTCAGTCAGATTCCGGGGATCAATAAAATATGCCTTCAGACTGCCCACCGCTCCCGAGATGACGGCGGTGTCATAGCCAAAAAGCAAACCCCCGAGGGTGGCGATGAGGGTGAGTAGAACGACGTAGCGGTTTAGTGTTCGTGACATAAAATGTGTGTTGATTTCCGTTCAGGGACCCATGGATGCATCCCGGAATTGTGCAACGGCATGCGCGTCGGTCAAATTTGTTTTTTAACGATAAACTGGCGACACCGGCACGGTATTCTGCAATCCGGTTGATCTCGTCAAATAAAGGTCAGTACAGGCATTTGGCCAGATACCCGCCCAGGGCCGTGTATTGCTGCGTCGAACGAAATTCGGCGACCTTCCGCCGGTCCACCTTGAGCGCCCTGGCCCAGAGCCGTTGCAGGTTGGCGGCGCTGGTGTGCAGGATGTCGGCGATGTCCTCCTGCCGGTCGGTGCGCGGGGCCTTGACATCAAACGCGAGGATGCCCTCCCATTTCGCGTCCTGCAGCACCACGCACAGGGCCAGGTCCTTCAAGGGCTCCATGTAACCGAACGGCATGTCCTGGTCGTAACGGGTGGTGTCCTGCGAATTCAAATGGATGTGGAACAGCTTCCCGGCTTCCAGGCAAAGCTCCACGTCCCAGACATAATCCAGGCCGGCCATCCGGCTGTGCGCCGTTTCGGGATTGACGCCAAACAATGGCTGGAAGGCGGGGTCCAGACGGCTGATCAAATAAAGCACCTCACCCACGTTGCCCAGATACATGTTGGCGCGTGGTTCGTTCGGCTTTGGCTCCAGGGCAAACACCGGGGACTTTTTCCCGTATTTCTGCTTCGCGTACTCGCCCACGGCGTTGAAACCGTCGATCAGCCGGCGGAAGGCATCGCGCCCGTTCTTGGCGAGCACAAAATCAAACCCTTCGCGGCCGTTCCAGAAAACCATCACCTCGGCGCCCAGTTCCACGGTGGCGTCCACCGCCAGCAGGGCGTTGCGCAATGCCTGCCGGCGGACATGGCTGTCGTTGCTGGTCATCGCCCCATCCTTGAAAACCGGATCAGCAAAAAACGACGGCGTGTACATGCCCATTCTCAGGCCGTATTGTTTCAGAAGTTTTCTGGCCTTGGGAACATCGCGCAAGGGAATTTCCACGTCATGCGCCTCGACATAGGTGATGCCGGCCTTCGCCAGCAGTGGGATGCGATCCAGGACGGGGATTTCCTCGCGGGTGGGGCCGCCGAACGGATCGCGCCCCGGGCCCAGATTCCAAACGCCCGCGCCGATCCCCTGTTTTCCCTTTTTGGGTGAAATGATGATTTTGTTCATGCTCTTATATTCAGTTTCGATGGTTTTAATCAATCTAACCAGCCGGGCAGGAAATGGCTTGCCCATATTCCCGGTGGTAAAAAATACACAAGGATTGACACCGGAATTTTACACCGGTTAAATGCAGGCATGATCCGCCGATTGCCCCGCAAACCACGCCGGTTTTTCGATTTGTTCGAGGAATTCGGCAGCGGCAGCATCGCGCGGCTGCCCACGCATCAAAACGGCGGGTTCGAACTGCACTACATTGCCGAGGGACATCTCCATTGGGAAATTGAAGGGCGCCCGTTTCTGGTTCCGCCGCACTCGGTTTTTTTCACGTTTCCCTGGGAAAAGCACGGGAGTTGTGTGGATTTTGAACCGGGGCATTTTTTTCATTTCGCCGTCTTTCGCCTGGAGGGTGGATGGAAAACGGGTTCGAAGCCGTTGAGGCTGGTCCCGGGGTTCGGCCTTTCCGAAGCGGAACAGGACCAGATTTTCCGCAAACTGTTGTCCGCCCGCACCCGGTGCTTTGCCGCCGGCCGGGACCTGGGCTGGACCATTGTCCGGCTGGTGCGGGAACTGGCCCGCCCGGGAATCATGGCCCGGGCCCATGTGATCGCCTTGTCCAGGATGGCATTATGCGAGCTGGTCGGAGCCGTTCATTCCCAGCGGAACCGGAACCATGATATTTCTCCCAGCGAACGGCAGGTGCTCCGGTTCGTGGACGACCTGCGCTTGAATTGTTCCAGACCGTGGAGCCTGAACAGCATGGCCGCGGCGTGCCGGCTCAAGCGCACCCGGTTCGAAACCCTCACCAAGGAACTCACTGGAGACAGTCCCTTGCTTTTGTTGAACCGGTTCCGGGTCCGACAGGCCCAGCAGCTCCTCAAAAGCGGCAGCCAGCCCATCACCGAAATCGCCTTCGATTCGGGTTTTGGCTCCAGCCAGTACTTTTCCCGCGTGTTTCAAAAACTGGCGGGCACCACCCCTTCCGAATATCGCCGGCAACGGGGCAGTCCGGCCGCTTATGACCAGCGCTTTCTCAAGGCCCTGACCCGGCTCCAAAAATATCCGCTGTCCCCGCGCCTTTCGCGGCAGCACCCGCAATCCCCGACCATCCTATCCGGCGGAAAACTGGTAAATGATGGTGTTGCGATAAACCTGGCCCGGCGACAAAACCACTGATGGAAAGTTCGGCTTGTTGGGCGAATCGGGAAAATGATGCGGTTCCAGACAGAGCGCCGCGTACCGTTGATACACCGCCCCCTGCTTGCCCAGGGTGGAGCCATCGAAATGGTTGGACGTGTAGAACTGCAATCCCGGCTCCGTGCTCAGCACTTCCATGACGCGACCGGTCGTCGGTTCAAAAACCCGGGCGTGCCGGCCGAGCTGGCCGGGCGGGTTGTCGATGACAAAGTTCTGGTCGTAGCCGCCGGCCAGCTTGAGTTGCGGGTCGTCCGCCTGGATGCGCGCGCCAATGGCCGTGGATTTGCGAAAGTCAAAGGGCGTGCCGGCCACCGGCCTTATTTCGCCGGTCGGAATGAGCGCGGCATCGATGGGCGTAAAATGGCTCGCGTTGATGCAAACCTCGTGATTCAGCACGTCACCCTGGCCGGCCAGATTAAAATAGGAATGGTGCGTGAGGCTGCAAATGGTCGTCGCATCGGTCGTCGCACTGAAATCGATCCGCAGCCCGTTTTCATTCGTGAGGGAATAAACGGCCTTCACCGTGAGGTTGCCGGGGTAACCCTCCTCGCCATCCCGGCTGAAATAAGTGAGCTCGAGCGCGGGCCCCTTCGCCGATTTCAGGGTTCGGGCGGTCCAGATGACCTTGTCGAATCCCTTGATTCCGCCGTGGAGGGAATGCGGTCCGCTGTTTTGGGCGAGCGTGTAGGTCCGGCCCGCCAACGTGAATTTCGCGCCACTGATCCGGTTCGCGTAACGCCCCACAATGGCGCCGAAATAAGGCGAGAATTTCAGGTAATCCTCCAGCCGGTCAAAGCCCAGCACCACGTCGGCGAATTTACCGTCGCGGTCGGGCGCGGTCAGGGACACCACGATGCCGCCGTAAGTCGCGATCCGCGCTTCCATGCCGTGGCCGTTCCGGAGCGTGTAAATCTCCACCGCCCGGCCGTCGGACGCACTGCCAAAATGTGTACTGGTAATCGAACCCGTTGAGTCATGTAAATGAGACATCGGTGGTAGTCTACAAGGCGCCGCGCGCCCAGTCCAGTTTCCACTAAAATTCCATTTAAAATAATTCACCTGACGAAAGGTTATCGGTTGACATCACTCATGAAATCGCATAAATCGTCCGCCAATCCTTATGCAACCAATTCATCTCGCTTGGGTTGATTACACCATTCTCATCGCCTATGTCGCGTTCGTTTTGGGAATTGGTTGGGCGCTGGCACGCTACATGAAAACCTCGTCGGACTTTCTCACGTCCGCGCGCTCGATTCCGACGTGGGTGACCGGCCTGGCGTTCATTTCCGCCAACCTCGGAGCGCTGGAACTGGTCGGCATGGCCGCCAGCGGCGCGAAATATGGCATTGCCACCGCGCACTTCTACTGGGTCGGGGCCATCCCCGCGATGATTTTCCTCGCCGTGTTTATGATGCCGTTTTACTACGGCTCCAAGGCGCGGTCCGTGCCGGAGTATCTGCAGATGCGGTTTAATAAACCGGTGATGGGATTGAACGCCATTGGCTTCGCCGTCATGACGGTGTTCGCCTCCGGCATTTCCATGAACGCGCTGGCGAAAATGCTGGCCAATTTGTTACCCTGGCAACTTAGTTTGAATTTAGGTTTTGCCCACCTTGTCAGCTATGATGTTTATTTGTGGATTTGCTCCGGCGTCGTGCTGATTTACGTTTTAAAAGGCGGATTGACCTCGGCCATTTACACCGAGGTGCTGCAATTCTTCATGATCGTGCTCGGTTTCGCGCCCGTGGTTTATCTCGCCTTGAAAGACGTCGGCGGCTGGACCGCGATGACCGACAAACTCCACGCCGTCGCTCAAAATCCAATGGCACTGGATTTGAACACCAGGGCGTTCGCGCCGGACGCCTGGACGAGCGCGTGGAAGCCGCTCCTGGGAGGATATGACGCCAATCCGATGGGCGTGAACGTATTTGCCATCGTCTTCGGTCTCGGTTTCGTCCTTTCGTTCGGATACTGGTGCACCAACTTCCTTGTCGTCCAGCGCGCCATGGCCGCCAAAAACATGACCGCCGCGCGCAACACCCCCATCGTCGCCGCCCTTCCAAAGATGCTCTTTCCCGCGCTGGTCATCCTGCCGGGCATGCTGGCGGTGGCTTTGACGGCGATGCCGGATAAAAACTACCGCATCCCGCCGCCCATCATCGCGCCGGAGAATTATGCCAGGGCCGTGGACGTCATCAAAAACACCAATCAGCCGAATCCCGCCGCCGAAATCAAGGACGTCGGCGACGCGCTCGGACAAAAAGTGAATGCGGACAAAATCACCGCGCTCATCGCCGCCAACGCCACGACGAAACTTTCCGATGATCAAATCAAGGAGGGCGTTTACAACGCTGTGGCCGCTTACGACTACGACAGCGTCATCTTCTCGCTCGTGAAAAAGTATTGTCCGGCCGGCCTGCTGGGCCTGGCGCTCACCGCCCTGCTGGCCTCGTTCATGTCCGGCATGGCGGGAAATGTCACCGCCTTCAACACCGTCTGGACTTACAACCTCTACCAGGCCTTCTTTGTCCCGAATAAAAGTGACGGGCATTATTTCTGGATGGGCAAATTCATCACGGTCGTTGGCATTGGCTTGAGCATCCTCTGCGCTTACTTCGCCCGGCAATACAACAATGCGATGGACATCATTCAACTGGTGTTCGGCTTCGTGAACGCGCCGGTGTTCGCGACGTTCCTGCTGGGCATGTTCTGGAAACGCACCACCAGCATCGCCGCCTTTTGCGGCCTGTTCGGCGGCATCGCCGGCTCAACGGTCTTCCACGCGCTGACGATTGCAATGGGCAACGTGCCGGGTGTGAAAGGTGCCTATCTTTGGCGTATCCTTGGCCATGAGGTTCCTAAAAGCTGTATATTCCCCAGCGAAATGGCACAGAATTTCTGGTTGGCCACCTTTGCCTTCTGTGTCTGTTTCGGGTTGACGCTGGTGATTTCGCTCGCCACCCGGCGCACCCGGAGCGACGAGCAGTTGAAAGGCCTCGTCTATTCACTTACGCCAAAAATCGTGGACCACAACGTGCCGGTCTGGCAGCGGCCCGCGGTCGTCGGCACCGTGCTGCTCGCCGCCTGCGTCGTTCTGAACTTTATTTTCTGGTGAACCCAAAAACCTCAAACTGAGAGAAACCATTATGGGACTCGATATCCGCTGGCCAATCGGCCTCATGTTTACGTTCATCGGCGTGCTGCTGACCGGCTACGGCGCGGTCAACCGCGCCGCGTCCGTCACCAACATTGATGGGCAGGAAATCGACATCAACCTTTGGTGGGGCGTCGTTCTGCTCGTGTTTGGTGTGCTGATGCTGCTGGGCGCCATCCGGGGCAGAAAAAACCCGCCGTCGGCCTGAAAACCATTGATTTTCGCTTCGCCGGCAGGTTACACTGACCGGCGTTTTTTATTTATTCATGACACTCCCGGAACTTGCCACCTACGTTTCACAACAATTTGCCAAAACCTACGGCCGCCCGCCGCGTTGGATCGCCGCCGCCCCCGGCCGCGTCAATGTCATCGGCGAACACACCGATTACAACGACGGGTTCGTGCTGCCCATGGCCATCGAACGCTACACCCTCCTGGCCGCCGATAAACCCGCCGGTGGCCGGAAGACCATTCAAATCCGTGACACGGCCGAAGGCGTTGAACCGGCCACGATTGACCTGGCCGTTCCCGTCAAACTCGGCGCGCCAAGGTGGTCGAACTACTCGCGCGGTGTCCTTGCCGGTTGTCTGGCGCGCGGCATCAATCCCGGCGGGCTCGATGTGCTGTTGCATTCCACCGTGCCACTGGGCGGCGGACTTTCCAGCAGCGCCGCGCTCGAAGTTGGCACCGCGACCCTGTTTGAAGCCGTCACCGGCAAAAAACTGGATCCCGTCGAAAAGGCCCTGCTCTGCCAGACGGCGGAACATGAGTTTGCCGGCGTGCCGTGCGGCATCATGGACCAGTTCATTTCCGTGATGGGCCGGGAAAATCATCTGCTGCTCCTCGATTGCCGCTCGCGCCAGACCGAGCTGGTGCCGATGAACGACCCGTCGGTTGCACTGCTCATCATCAACACCAATGTCAGGCACGAACTGGGCAGTGGTGAATACGCCAAACGCCGCACCCAATGCGAAGCCGCAGCGAAAATTCTCGGCGTGTCGTCGTTGCGTGACGCGGATCCCAATTCACTGGAGAACGCAAAAAACAAAATGGACGAGGTGGTTTACCGCCGCGCGCGGCACGTGATTGGCGAAATCGAGCGCACGTTGCACGCCGCCGAGGGAATTCGGGCCTCCAACTGGCCAACGGTGGGTAATTTGATGTATGCGAGCCACGCCTCATTGCGTGACGATTACGAGGTAAGTTGCCGGGAGCTGGACGCGGTCGTCGAGCTGGCGGAAGCCATCGGTGTGAAGGGTGGCGTTTACGGCTGCCGCATGACCGGCGGCGGGTTTGGCGGCTGCACAGTCGCCCTGGTAAAAGCCGGCGCCGTCGAAACCATTTCAAAAACCGTTGCCACCGGCTACAAAGCCAAAACCGGCATTGATGCCACCATTTTCAGTTCGCGTCCGGCGTCCGGCGCCGTGGTGATCAAAAGCTAGTCCCCCAAACACGTTCCCACGCGCCGCGCGGTTTCCACCCAGGGATGGTCAGGCGAAACAATCTTGCGTTTGCCGGCAACCTTTTCCAGAGGCACCGGCTCCGTCCGGTCCCCGCGAGCGGCCACCATCACACCAAAGACGCCTTCATTGATCAAATCCGCACACGCACTGCCCAACCGCGTGGCCAACAGCCGATCGGCCGGCGACGGCGTGCCGCCGCGTTGCACGTAGCCGAGGATGGTCACGCGTGATTCGAGGTGCGTGAGGTCTTCCAGTTGCCGGGCCAGCCGCAACGTGTTTCCGGTATGACGCGCTTCGAGGGCGGCGAGTTCGTTCTTCGCCTCTTTTTTGTCGTGCAAGGTGCGGGCGCGTTCGCGTTTGCCTTCGGCGGATTTGAACGCGCGCGCGTCGTCAATGCTCATCGCGCCTTCGGCGACGGCCACAATGCTGAAATTCGTCCCATGCCGGCTGCGCCGCTTGATGGCATCGGCGATTTTCTGAACGTCGTAGGGAATCTCCGGAATTAAAATCACGTCCGCACCACCCGCGACGCCGGCACCCAAGGTCAGCCAGCCCGCGCGATGCCCCATGATTTCGGCCACCACGATGCGATGATGACTGTGCGCCGTGCTGTGCAACCGGTCAATTGCCTCGGTCGCAATGTCCAGCGCCGTGGCAAAGCCAAAGGTGGAATCCGTCAGCACGACGTCGTTATCAATTGTCTTGGGCAGGGTGATGACATTGAGTCCGGCCTTGGCCAGATACAGCGCGTTCTTTTGCGTGCCGCCGCCCCCGAGACACACCAGCGCGCCGAGCTCGTATTTTTTGTAATTTTCAACGATGACGTCCGTCATGTCGCGCGTGCGCCCGTCAATCAACATCCGGTGCGGTTTGTCGCGGCTCGTGCCGAGAATGGTGCCGCCGACGGTGAGAATTCCGGAGAGCGCGGCCTTGTCGAGTTTCAACCGCCGGTCTTCCACCAGCCCCCGAAAGCCGTCGCGGAAACCGATGATTTCCATGCCGTAAAAGCCGAGCGCGGTCTTGCCCACACCCCGGATGGCGGCGTTCAAGGCGGGGCTGTCGCCGCCCGAGGTCAGTATCCCGATACGTTTGGTTTTGGCCATGGCCGTTGCGAAATTAACAATGTGTGGTTGTCTGTCGAGAGGAAGTTCTGATTTTTTTCAAAATCGGAAAGTGACACCGGCGGCAGGTATTCGCCCACCCGCTCCCGTTTCCACCACGCGCCGGAGGCGTGCCGTTCGGCAAAACTGGTAAATTGATAGTCGTAAAGCCCGGCGCGAAGGTAGCGCGGCGGGTGATCCGGAAACGGATTTTTGGCCAGCAACGCCGCCACCTCCGGTGAACCTTGCAGCAGGCGCAGGCAGAAATTTACAAACCACGGGTTCTCCCGGTAATCGCCCAGCGCCGCGAACCACATCTGCCAGTCCAGGCGCGGCTGGTGCGGCGCGACAAAGGCCGGACGCCGGTCCACGTCACCGGGTTTGTTTTTGAATTCATACGGCCGCCAGTTCATGCCGTCATCGCTACCTTCCACGACGATCTCGCGCCGTTCGGTGGTCATCACGGCGAACAAACCGTACCCGTTGAATGTCCGAAAAGGTTCGAGCCAGGCATCCGCTACGGCCACCGGATACAGCCAGACCGGCCGGGCGCCGAACGTCAGGCTGATCTGAAACAGGTAAAGGATCGTCACCACCATCGCGAGCGGAACGGTGATGAAACGCGGCCAGCGCCGGGACCGGTTGAAGGTTGAAGGTTGAGGGTTGAAGGCAAACAAACGCCGGAGTTTTAACGGCACAACCTTCTTCAATACGAAATCATCCAGCAGCAACAGGCATAATGCCAGCGTGAGCCAGTTGAAAAAGGTGTAATTGCCGGTCAACAGGATCAGGATTTGGAGAAACGCGATGGCTGCCCCGCCGCAAAACCGCAGTCGCCGTGGCATAAAGATCAGGAACGGCGCACCCAGTTCAATCGCGAACATCCCGGCACAGGACGCCTTTTGAAACCACAATGGCAGTTGCTGCGCGTACCAGCCAATCCACGTCGGCAGCGGCTGCGTTTGATAGTGAAAAGTCAGCGCGGTAAGGTTGCGCCAATTCGGGTCGCCGCTGAACAGCTTCACACAGCCGGATGAAAATATCAGTTTGAACAGCAATAATCGCAGCAGCCACAACACGATGCGGGAAGGTGGCGCTTCTTGAGCCGGAGCGCCGGCATCTTGCCGGCCAGATCCAACAACTCCACGCCGGCAAGATGCCAGCGCTCCCAGGAAACAGCGCGGCAGCCATTGCCACGGCGCCAGAAAGATCGCGAGAAAGCCGGCTTCGAGCAGCAGGTTGTCCCATTGGAAACCGAGAAAATCGCGCCCAACGGTCGCGAGCGAAAGATACAACAGCCACAGCAAGGTGAGACATGGCACGGGTGCAACGCCAACCATCAAAAGGACCGCCAGCCCCACGCCGGCCGCGCATTGAAAACCAAGAAAGCCATCGGATGAATCGAACCAGCAGAACGTGGGTATTAAACGAAACCGGTCCGGGCCGATCCCCTCCAAGTCGCATTGCTGCCGCGCCGCCGCCACATACTGGTCGGTCGGCAAAATACCGTCGTGACCGATCAGGCCGTCGATTTGCGTCCACAACGAAACGAACGCCATCAGGTAAATTACGGCCAGCGCACGCAGAAAAATCCAGCGCGTGAGAACTTGCGCCGGCGGTTCGACGTGCCGTCCCCAAAACCAGCGCGTCAGGAGGGAGAAAAAAGCCCGATGGGTCGCGACCTGGCGGTAAGCCCATTCCGTGATGTTCGCAAGGAACGGCGAGTCTTGGTAAAGGCGCAACGGCCATTGACGATGGGAACTGTGCGCCAGCGTGCGAAACACCGCTTCGGCGCCGGAATAAACCGTACCGTCGGATTCGACAAGCTGGACGGCGGTATCAAACTGTTCGCGGGGAATTTCAGGAAACTGCGCCGGGATGCCTGGATCCTGCGCCGGCAGAAAGTCCACGCTCTGGCCGGTCATCTGTTGCCACCGGCGGATCCAGATCGTGCAGAAATTGCAGTCGCCGTCATAAACCATCAACGGTTTCGCCGGCGGCGTGGCCACGTGCAGGACGGACTTCACCCGGCAGAAAAGGCGCTCCGGGCTGGAAAAGTCAAGACCCGCGTGTCATGCTGGTGCGGAGAGTGAGCCATGAAAATTGCCATTGGGTCAGATCACGCCGGATTCAGGTACAAGGAAAAAATCAAGGAACTGCTGCAGAACCTCGGACATGACGTCACGGATTTCGGAACGCATTCGGAGGAACTGGTAGATTATCCCCTGTTCATCCGGCCCGTGGCGGAAGGCGTCGCGCGGGGCGAATTCGAACGCGGCATCGTGCTGGGTGGTTCCGGCAACGGCGAAGCCATCACCGCCAACCGCGTCAAGGGCGTCCGTTGCGCCCTATGCTGGAACGTGGAGTCTGCCCGTCTCGGTCGCCTGCACAACAACGCCAATGTCATTTCCATCGGCGAACGAATGGTCAGTCTTGAAATGGCGCTCGAAATTGTCCGGGTGTGGCTGGAAACGCCATTCCAAGGCGGCCGGCATCAACATCGGATTGACTTGATTGACGCCGCGTAGTTGTAGCGTCGGTATATGACCGGCGCCGATTTGGTGGGGCGAGGCTACTGACGAGCCGTCGCTGCCCTGCTTTGACCGTTAGCCGGCTCGCGAATACGCTCGCCCCACCAATTGACGCTGGCATTCCAAAGCCTTACGCTGTCGGCAGCTTTATGAGTGAATTGCAAAATTCCTTGCTCGAATTGATCCGGCGCACCTCGGCGGAAATTCCCGACGACGTCAACCAATCCATCCTCGCATCCCTGGAACAGGAAAAAAAAGGCACGATTGCCGAAAGCGCACTGAAAATCATCGACCAGAACATCCAGCTTGCCAAACGCAAGTCGCAGCCCATCTGCCAGGACACCGGCAGCATCCTCTTTTACGTGGATTGTCCGGTCGGTTTCGACCCGATCGCGTTTGAGGAAACGGCGAAGGAAGCCGTGAAACTGGCGACCAAAAAAGGATTTCTCCGCCAGAACTCGGTGGATTCGCTCACCGGAGTGAACGACGGTACCAACGTCGGCCCCGGCGCGCCGGCATTTCATTTCCATCAGCATCGTTCACCGGAAGTCAGCGTGCGGCTGGTGCTCAAGGGCGGCGGCTGCGAAAACGTTGGCGCGCAATACTCGTTGCCGAATGAGAAGCTTCAGGCCAATCGCGACCTCGACGGGTGCCGCAAGGCGATTCTCGACGCGGTGTTGCAGGCGCAGGGCAAGGGCTGCGGCCCGGGCATCCTCGGCGTGTGCATCGGCGGTGACCGGGCGACCGGTTACGAACTGAGCAAGACGCAGTTCCTGCGGTTGATTCCCGACCGCAATCCGAATCCCGAACTGGACAAGCTGGAGCAGGACATTTTGAAGACAGCGAACGAACTCGGCATCGGCCCGATGGGTTTCGGCGGCAAGACCACGCTATTGGGCGTGAAGATATGCGCGGCGAACCGTCTGCCTGCTTCCTATTTCGTCAGCATCAGCTACATGTGCTGGGCCTACCGCCGCCAGGGCGTGACGCTGGATGCGGAGGGGAAAATTGGGAAGTGGTTGTATTGAATAATCGAGAATCTCGTCAAGCAGAAGTTAAACCGATGAACGATGAAGCTCCAATAGCATTTCCTAAAAGCGCCGAAGCGGTGGCGGCGACGCTGACCGAGTTGTTTCGCCATCAGGGAAATCATTCAGCTTGTGAGGTTCTAGAAAACGCCAAACCAAGAATTGAGGAGACGGGTTACGACAACTGGGATAGCGGGCAGTATCTTTTCACCCTGTTCTTGGATTTGCCATTGAAAGTGTTCGCACCCATTGAGCCGGACGTGTCGCAAATGGAGAAGGCCATTGCTGGGAAGCTCCCCTCTGTTTTGCGCAACACTGGCAATACGTTGCTGCGCGAAGTTGCAATCAGTCTTATCTTGGAACAACCTCCAAAAGCCGTTGACCCAAAGATAGCTCCTGTTGATGTCGAGCATTTGTGGCTGCCGGGCATGCTGCGACTATTTCTCAGCCACGTCTCCACCCACAAGGTTGCGGTGTCCAAGCTGAAGTGGGAGTTTCGAAAGTTTGGTGTTTCATCGTTCGTTGCGCACGAAGACATCGAGCCGAATCTTGAGTGGCAGCGTGAAATCGAACTCGCACTACGCTCCATGCACGCCTTTGTCGCATTGCTCACGCCTGATTTCCATGAAAGCAAGTGGACTGACCAGGAAGTGGGCTTCGCAATCGGCAAAGGCGTGCTAGTAATTCCTGTCAGGCTTGGCCTAGACCCTTACGGCTTCATCGGCAAACTGCAAGGTTCGCCGGGCAAGCTCGACGCACACGACGCGCTTGCCGCCGACGTGGTGGATTTGTTGCTGAAGAACAAAACGACCGCAGGCACGATGCGAGAAGCGCTGGTTGTAGGTTTGGAAAAAGCACCTTCATTCGCAGCTTCCAAGGCCATTGCTGGAAAGATTGAAGGCCTCAAGTTCTTCACCTCGGAGCAACTCACGCGGATGGAAGCCGCGTGCAAAAAAAATGAGCAAGTAGAGAGCTCGTTCAACGTACCTGAACGGATTCAAAGAGTCATCCAACGGTTTAAGCCAGCGGTGGCCGACGAACCACGGTTCTAGTTTAGATGTTGTTATGATTAAACTTTCATTCCCATTTTCCGAAGAAAAAATCCGGGCACTGAAAGTCGGCGATGAGGTGCTGATTTCCGGCGTCGTGTTCACCGGGCGCGACGCGGTCCACAAATACTTGCACGAGGGCGGCAAGCTGCCGCCGGGCGTGAACCTGCGCGACGGCATCCTTTATCATTGCGGCCCGGTCGTGATGAAACAGGACGACGGTACCTGGAAAGCCACTGCCGCCGGCCCAACGACGTCCATTCGCGAAGAACCGTATCAGGCGCAAATCATCAAGGACTTCGGCATTCGTGGTGTCATCGGCAAGGGTGGCATGGGCGACAAGACGCTCGCAGCGTGCAAGGACTTTGGCTGCGTCTATCTGCACGCGGTTGGCGGCGCGGCACAGGTGCTGGCCGACTGCATCAAGAAGGTGCGCAACGTTTATATGATGAAAGAATTTGGCGCGCCGGAAGCCATCTGGGAATTTGAAGTCGAAAACTTCCCCGCCGTGGTGACCATGGACGCGCACGGCAATTCGCTGCACAAGGAAGTGTTTGCGAAGAGCCAGGCGGAACTGGCGAAAAGAATTTAATTAAACCGCAAAATACACGAAATACGCGAAAAAAAATTATCCTGTTAGCGTATTTCGCGGTTAATGTGCGTATCGGCCCTTTTCAGCCACGATACGTTCAACCTCAGCCTTGGGATAATGTCCCAAATTGACCAGCAATCCGAGTTTCAGTCCCGTCGCTGTCAGATAATTCTGTACTTGCGCCCGATGTTCATCAGTCAGCTCGGTCACAGCTTTCAGTTCCAACATGATCTTGTCGTAACAGACAAAATCCGGCACATATTTTGAACGCAGCGGACAACCCTTGTATTCGAGTGCCAGCGGCTTCTGAGGCACAAACGGAATTCCTTGCAGGCGTAATTCAATCTCCATGCATTCCTGATACACCGGTTCAAGGAAACCACAGGCTTTCTCACGATAAACTTCAAAACACGCTCCAACGATCTTATAACTTTCCTCTTTGAATAATAATTCAGTTTTCATGGGGAAAAGAATAACTGAACCGCCAAACACAAAAAATACGAAACGTTAATTTGCCGGGAAGCCGTTTAAACCGCTAAATACACGAAAAAGTTTTAAATCCTGTTAGCGTATTTCGCGCATTTCGCGGTTAATTCAAAAGCCGTAAAAAGATTAACCTCGGCACAGGTTTTTTTGCCCATGCCGAGGTTTGGGTAGAAATAGTTGGCCGTTTTACTTTTTTTCCGGCTCGGCCATTTCCTGGTCGCGCTCTTCCATGGCGGCCTTGCGGGACAGGCGCACCCTGCCCTTTTCATCCACGCCCAGGCATTTGACCCAGATTTCATCGCCCATTTTGACGATGTCCTCGGTCTTCTTGACGCGGAAATTGGCCAGTTCGCTGATGTGCACGAGGCCGTCCTTACCCGGCAGGAATTCCACGAACGCGCCGAATTCCTTGATGGTGACGACCTTGCCGCGATAAACCTTGCCCACCTCGGCCTCGGCGGTCATCCCTGTGATGGCGTCGAGGGCAATCTTCATGCCTTCGGGCGACACCGAGAAGATGTTTACCGTACCATCGTCCTCGATGTCGATTTCGCAGCCGGATTCCTCGACCAGCTTCTTGATGTTCTTGCCACCGGGTCCGATGAGCGCGCCAATCTTCTCCGGATTGATCTTGACGGTCTGGATGCGCGGCGCGTACTTGCTGATTTCCTTGCGCGGCTCGGCCAGGGTCTTGGCCATTTCACCGAGAATGAACAACCGGGCGACGCGCGCGTTCTCAACGGCCTCAGCCATCATGGTGTGCGGGATGCCCTTCAGCTTCAGGTCGAGTTGGAAACCGGTGATGCCCTTTTCCGTGCCGGCGATCTTGCAATCCATGTCGCAATACGCGTCTTCCCAGCCGATGATGTCGGTGAGGAGTTTGTACTTTGCGATTTTATGGTCGGGGCCGTAGGCGGTGCAAATGCCGATGCTGATGCCGGCGACCGGCCGGATCATCGGCACGCCCGCGTCCATCAACGCCAAAGTGCCGCCGCACACGCTCGCCATGGAGGTCGAGCCGTTCGATTCCATGATCTCGCTCGTGACGCGGATGGAATACGGATAATTTTCGACGGGTATCATCGGTTCGATGGAACGTTCGGCCAGGGCGCCGTGGCCGATCTCGCGGCGGCCCGGGCCGGCAATGCGGCCGGTTTCGCCGACGGAGAAATTCGGGAAATTGTAGTGCAGGATGAATTTCTTTTCGTTCTCGCCCCCGGTGTAGGAGTCAAATTCCTGCACATCGTCACCGGTGCCGAGCGTGGCGAGCGTCACCGCCTGGGTTTCGCCGCGACAGAAAAGGGCCGAACCATGCGCGCGCGGCAGGATGCCGACCTCGCTGGAAATCGGGCGCACCACGTCAAAGCCGCGGCCATCCAGGCGCTTGCCGTTTTCCAAAATCAAAGTCCGAACGGCCTCCTTTTGAATGTAATAAAAGGCGTCCTTGATGACAAAATCGGTCACCTTTTCTTCGCCGAACTTTTCAACGAGTTTTGCGCCCACCTCGTCCTGAATCGCCTTGCACGCGTCCTCGCGCGCCAGTTTGCCGGGCGTCAACAGGGCGGGTACAAAACGGTCGCCGGCAAGTTTTTTTGCCTCCTCGAGGATTTCGTCGGGAACAACCGTGAGCTTGATTTCACGTTTCTTCTTGCCTGCTTTCGCGACCAGTTCCTTCTGGGCGGCGATCAGCGGCTGGCAGCTTTCCTGGCCGAACTTCAACGCGGCATTGAAATCGGCCTCGCTGATTTCCTTCGCCGAACCTTCGTACATCACAATGTCGGTTTCGTTGCCGACATAAACGAGGTCGAGATCGCTTTCCTTCATCTCGGCATGGGTCGGATTGGCGACAAACTTGCCTTGAACGCGGCCGACCCGCACCGCACCGAGCGGCCCGGCCCATGGGATGTCACTTACCATGAGCGCTGCAGAGGCGCCGACGATGCTCAGAATGTCAGGGTCGTTTTCACCATCCGCGCTCAGCACAATGCTCTGGACCTGGACCTCGTTATACATCCCCTTGGGAAAAAGCGGGCGAATCGGCCGGTCGGTCAGGCGCGAGGTGAGAATTTCCTTTTCGGTCGGACGGCCTTCACGCTTGAAGTAACCGCCGGGGAATTTTCCCGCGGCGGCCGCCTTCTCGCGGTAGTCCACGGTCAGGGGGAAGAATTCCTGGCCCGCCTTGGCCTTGGTCGCGGCGACCGCAGCCACCACGACGATGGTTTCTCCGAGCTGGACGGTAACGGCGCCGTCGGCCTGTTTGGCCAGTTTTCCGGTTTCAATGACGATCTGTTTATCGCCCACCTGGGCAACGATTTTTTCTGACATGTCTAACTTTCCCGTCACCGCCGGAGGAACTTCAGTGAATCCCGAAACAATCGGGACTGAATGAAATTTCCCGGAGTGACGTTTTATTCTTACGCGAGGTTTTTTTTGGTTGGGGAATCGGGCCGTTCGCGTTTCCCGGCTCAAATCCAAAAGCGGAAGGCAGCTTGCAGCAAAAGGCCTAAGCCGCGCCGCCGCAAATTAGTGGCGCAGTTTCAACTTCTTGGTGACGGTTTGATAGCGCTTCCGGTCCGTGCTTTCCAAATAATCCAGCAGCCGGCGGCGCTGGCCGACCATCACCAGCAAACCACGGCGCGAGCTATGGTCCTTTTTGTTGGTCTGCAAATGCTCGGTCAAGTGATTAATCCGTTCGGTCAACAGCGCAATCTGCACGTCCGCCGAACCCGTGTCCTGCGCGTGCAATTTAAATTGTTCAATCGTTTTCGCCTTCGCTTCCATAATCAATAAGAGTGGCGGAGTGTAGCCAACCGTTACCCTGATGTAAAGCGCTTTAACGGATTCCTGTTGCACCCGGGACAAAGTGAATATTCCCGGGTTGCACAGCGTGAACCAATTCATCATGATGGGCTTGTGCAGTATTTGAAAAATTTTTACCGGCTGGCCATTGCCGCCCTGTTGCTACTGGCACCGGTCCTCAAGGTTTGGTCCCAGGCGGGCACGAATGACCTGGTCATTTACGACGACGGCATGGAGAATGGATTCGAGGATTGGAGCTGGGCGACGCGGAATATACTCAATACCGATCCAATTCACTCTGGAAGCGTTTCCGTGAGTGTGACGGCCAAAACCTGGGAGGGCCTTTATTTCTGGCATCGCCCCATGAGCACCGCCGGTTACGAGAGCGTGAGTTTCTGGGCGAACGGCGGCGAACACGGCTTGCAGCTTCTGAGGATCCGGGGCATGCTAAGCGGCAAGGAAGTGCTTGGAGATAACGTGCCGGTGCTGCCCCCCAACCGCTGGCGGCAGTATAAGGTTTCACTCTCGGACATCGGTGTCGCCGACAAGACCAACTTTACCGGCATCGAAATCGTTCTGGCCGGCGAAGTCACGAACACATTTTATGTGGATGACGTCCAATTGGACGCCAAGGTGCAGCCGGTGGCGGCAAGAGCAGTGAAGCCAGCGTCTCCGGCTCAACTGCCGCCACTTCCGGCAATGGCAAAAGCGGCACCACCCGAACCAGCCACGACGCCGGTTATACAAACTCCGGAGCGTTCAATCTGGTGGATCCTGGGCTCACTGATGATAATCATCTCCCTGCTGGCTTGCCTGGTCCTCCTGTTTTGGCGGCGGGATCGGGTTGATTCACCCGCCGCCAGTTCCACGGCCATGTTGCCATCGCCGGGCAATGGCGACGAGGACCCGGCAGCTGCGGAAGAGTGGAGGCAGCGTGCGCTCACGGCTGAGGCGATGGCGGGCAAGCAGGGCCAGATGCTTCGCGAGCAGATCATGCCCGAACTGACCGAATTTGCGAAGCAAAGCCTGGTTCAGGGTCTGTACACCCAACGGAATGCCCTGCTGGAAACGCAGCAAAAGGCCGCGCAAGCCATGATGGAACTCGAAGCCCGGCTTGCCGCCCTGCAACTGCCGTTGCAGGAACGCATCCGCGCCTACGAAAAGCGCGTCGCTGAACTTGAGAAAGAGGTCGAATCCCAGCGCGAAGAGGTGCGCGAGCTGGCCAAGGCGACATTGATGCTGGTCCGCAAGAAGCTTGATGACGAACGCGAGCGCGAGCGCGAACAGCCCCCCAGCCGTTTCAATTGATCGGCCGCCAACACAGTTTTCAGACTTTCACCACGGTATGATACATCAGTCACTGGTTGCGGCTAAAAAGGCGCCCAACATCCGTCAGACGCCCTGCATCAACTGATTTCCATGGCGTTCAGGCGATCACGGCCTTGCCTTTGCGTGCAAACGTGCCGCGTACGGCCAATGGAACAAAAGGAGACCGAGCAACGCATACGATGATGGCTCCGGAACGGCGTCGGCCGCGACCTGAGCGTTAACTTGACTCCTTGGCCGTCAAACAACAGCTATCATCAGGGTTGAACAAAAAGGGCGTCCAACTTTCGTCGGACGCTCTGTGTAATTGATTTCGCTCGCGCTTAGGCCAGTAACGGATTTTCCGCGGCCACCACCGCCGCCGGCTCCTCCGGCTCGGGTTCGTCGCTGACTTCAACCAACATCTTGAGATGCACCTTGCGGTGGTGGTCAAAGCCGGTGCCCGCCGGAATGATGTGACCCATGATGACATTTTCCTTGAAACCGCGCAGGCTGTCGATCTTGGACCGCGTGGCGGCCTCGGTCAGGACGCGGGTCGTGTCCTGGAAGGACGCGGCGCTGAGGAAGCTGTCGGTTTCCAGCGACGCCTTGGTGATGCCCAGCAACACCGGCGAGGCCTCGGCCGGCTTCCCGCCCATCTTGTCCACTCGCTCGTTCTCTTCCTCGAAGTCGAGCTTGTCAATCTGTTCGCCCCACAGGAACGAGGTGTCACCGGGTTCGGTGATGCGCACCTTGCGGAGCATCTGGCGCACAATGATTTCAATGTGCTTGTCATTGATGGTGACGCCCTGGAGGCGATAGACCTCCTGCACTTCGCTGACGAGGTGTTCCTGCAATTCCTGCGGGCCGCAAACCTCGAGGATTTCGTGCGGGTCCATCGGGCCTTCGGTCAATTGCTGGCCCTTTTTCACCATGTCGCCCTTGAAGACGATGACGTGTTTGCCGATCGGAATGAGGTGTTCCTCCTCCGCCTTGGTCTGTGTGTCTTGGATGACAATGCAACGCTTGCCGCGCACGCTGGCGCCAAAGTCCACCAGGCCTTCAATCTTGGAGATTTCCGACGCGTCTTTCGAGCGGCGGGCCTCGAACAATTCGGCCACGCGCGGCAGACCACCGGTAATGTCCTTGGTCTTGGCCATCTTGCGCGGCGTCTTGGCCATCAACGTGCCGGGGAAAATGTCGCTGCGTTCCTTCACGACAATGTGCGCGCCGGAAGGAATCGGATAATTCGCCACCACCTCGTCATCCGCGCCGCTGATGATGATTTGCGGGTGCAAATCCTCCTTGTGCTCGATGACGACCATGGCTTCCTGGCCGGTGGTTTCGTCCATCTCCTGCTTCATCGTGACACCTTCGATGATGTCATGGAATTTCACCTTGCCAGCCTTCTCCGAGAGAATCGGGACGTTGTAGGGATCCCACTGCACGAAGGTTTCACCCTTCTTCACCTGGCCGCCGTCCGGCACGGAAATGACCGAGCCGACCACAATGTTGTGGTTTTCCAGTTCGCGACCGTCGCCGGCGAGAATGGAAACCGAGCCGTTTTTGTTCAGCACGATGTTATTGCCGTCTTCGAGCCGTACCAGGCGCAGTTCGTTGTATCGGACCGTGCCTTCGAACTTCGCCTTGATTTGCGGAATTTTGAACACACCGGCCGCCGTGCCACCGATGTGGAACGTCCGCATGGTGAGCTGCGTGCCCGGCTCGCCGATGGATTGCGCGGCGATGATGCCAACGGCCTCGCCGAGTTTCACCAGGCCGCCGGTCGCGAGATTGCGGCCGTAGCAGTTGATGCACACGCCCTTCTTGCTTTCACAGGTCAGCACCGAGCGGATGCGCAGGCGTTCAATGCCCGCGGCTTCAATGCGCTTGGCCTTTTCCTCGTCAATCTCCTCGTTGGCGCGAATGAGAAATTCCTTCGGGTTCGTTGGATTCACCGTGTCGTCGCAGGCGAACCGGCCGATCAGGCGGTCGCCCAACCGGACCACTTCGTCCTCTCCTTCGTACACCGCCGTGACCCAAATGCCGTTTGACGTGCCGCAATCCTGTTCCTGGATGATGACGTCCTGCGCCACGTCCACCAGCTTGCGGGTCATGTAACCGGAATCCGCGGTCTTGAGCGCGGTGTCGGCCAGACCCTTGCGGGCGCCGTGCGTGGAGATGAAGTATTCCAGCACCGAGAGGCCTTCGCGGAAGTTCGCGAGAATCGGTTTTTCGATGATGTCGCCGCTGGGCTTGGCCATGAGGCCGCGCAATCCGGCGAGCTGGCGCACCTGCTGCTTGTTGCCGCGCGCGCCGGAATCCACCATCAGGTAAACCGGGTTGTACTCCTTCTTGCCCTGGTTGGCTTCGAGTGTGCGGAACATGACGCCGGAAATCTGGTCGGTGCAATGCGTCCAGATATCCACAATCTTGTTGTAACGTTCGCCCGGCGTGATGACGCCCTTGCGATACTGCTTCTCTACTTCCTTGATCTGTTTCTGGGCGGCGTCGATCTGCTCGTCCCGTTCCTTGGGCACGATCATGTCGTCAATGCCGATGGACACGCCGGACTTGGTCGCCTCGCGAAAGCCCAGTTCCTTGAGTTTGTCGAGCATGGTCACGGTCTTCTCGTGGCCGGCAAACTTGTAACATTTCCAAATGAGATCGCCGAGCTGGCTCTTGCCGGCGGCCTTGTTGTAAAAGCCGAGTTCCGGCGGCCAGATTTCGCTGAAAACCACGCGCCCGACGGTGGTCTCGATGAGTTTCTTGTTCGTGTCGCCGAAAACCGTCTGCCGGCCGATATCCGGATTGGACAGGCGAACACGATCATGCGTCTTCAACGCACCGTCACTATAGGCAAACAACACCTCTTCCTTCGTGCCGAACAGCGACAGTTTGTTCACGTCGGACGGCATGGGCGTGCGCGGCTCGGCGGTGAGATAATAACAACCGAGCGTGATGTCCTGCGTCGGGGTGATAATAGGTTTGCCGGACGACGGACTGAAAATGTTGTTGGTCGCCATCATCAACAGACGCGCCTCCATTTGCGCCTCCACCGATAGCGGCACGTGCACGGCCATCTGGTCGCCGTCGAAGTCCGCATTATACGCGGTGCAGACCAATGGATGAATGCGGATGGCCTCGCCCTCGATCAATTGCGGCTCGAACGCCTGCACGGACAAACGGTGCAGCGTCGGCGCGCGATTGAGCAGCACCGGATGACCCTTGGTCACCTCTTCCAAAACGTCCCAGACTTCCTTCGTCTGGCGCTCGATCATCTTCTTGGCCGAACGCACCGTATGGACGTAGCCGAGTTCCTTCAGGCGGCGGATGATGAACGGTTCGAACAAAACCAACGCCATCTTCTTTGGCAAGCCGCATTGATTGAGTTTGAGTTCGGGTCCAATGACGATGACGGAACGGCCGGAGTAATCCACGCGTTTGCCCAGCAGATTCTGGCGGAACCGTCCGCCCTTGCCTTTGAGCATGTCGCTCAGGGATTTCAACGATCGATTGCCCGCACCGGTCACGGGACGGCCATGACGGCCATTGTCGAACAGCGCGTCCACCGCCTCCTGCAACATGCGTTTTTCGTTGCGGATGATGACTTCGGGCGTCTTGAGCTGGAGCAACGTCTTGAGACGATTGTTCCGGTTGATGACGCGGCGATACAGGTCGTTCAGGTCGGACGTGGCGAACCGGCCGCCTTCGAGCGGCACGAGCGGGCGCAAATCCGGCGGAATCACCGGCAACACTGTCAGAATCATCCATTCCGGACGGCTCTTGGAAATCTGCAGGCCCTGAAGCAGCTTGATCCGCTTCGCGAGTTTCTTGCGGATCTGTTTGCTCTTGGTTTCAGTCATTGCCACCTGCAACTGGTCCACGCCCTTGGCCAGGTCCACCTTGGCCAGCGCATCGCGCACGGCTTCGGCGCCCATTTTGGCCTGAAAGGCGTCCGCGCCGTAGGTCTCACGCGCCTCGCGATATTCATGCTCGTTGAGCAACTGGTTCTGCTTCAATGGCGTGTTGCCCGGATCGATCACCAGGTAATCCTCGTAATAAATCACGCGCTCCAGGTTGCGCGCCGTCATGTCGAGCACCAGGCCGATGCGCGACGGCATGCATTTGAAAAACCAGATATGGCAGACGGGCACGGCCAGTTCAATGTGACCCATGCGTTCGCGCCGGACGCGGGCGAGGGTCACTTCAACGCCGCAACGGTCGCAGACGATGCCGCGGTGCTTGATGCGCTTGTACTTGCCGCACGAGCATTCCCAGTCCTTGACCGGGCCGAAAATGCGTTCGCAGAACAGGCCGCCTTTTTCCGGTTTGAACGTGCGGTAATTGATGGTTTCGGGGTTCTTGACCTCCCCCTTGGACCAGGAACGGATGGCTTCCGGCGACGCGATGGAAATCGCGACGTAGTCCACCTGATTGACCTTGTCCAGCCCGAGCAATTCACGGGCGCTTTCTTTGGTGCTGATCATACGCGTTTGGGTTCAGCGAATATTTTTGGTTACAAATTAAATCGTGGCCAACGTGGTGGCCGCTGTTTCACCGTTGGCGGCATGTTCAACTGGATTGGAATACCCGACCTTGACATCGAGGCCGAGTGATTGCATTTCCTTGACGAGCACGTTGAAGGATTCGGGAATGCCCGCCTCCAGGGCGTTGTCGCCCTTGACAATGCTTTCATAAATGCGCGTGCGGCCCTGCACATCGTCGGACTTGACGGTGAGCAATTCCTGCAAGGTATAGGCCGCGCCATAGGCTTCCATCGCCCACACCTCCATTTCGCCGAAGCGCTGGCCGCCGTACTGCGCCTTGCCGCCCAGCGGTTGCTGGGTGACGAGCGAATACGGTCCCACCGCGCGGGCGTGAATTTTGTCGGCGACCAGATGGCCGAGCTTCATCATGTAAATGTAGCCGACCACGATTTCCTGGTCGAACTGCTCGCCGGTGCGGCCATCAATCAAATGGGTCTTGCCATGCTCCGGCAATTTCGCGTCCTTGAGATAGTTGCGGATGTTCTTTTCCTTGATGCCGTCAAAGACCGGCGTCGCAAACTTCATCCCCAGGATTTTCGCCGCCCAGCCCAGGTGCGTCTCCAGCACCTGACCGACGTTCATGCGTGACGGCACGCCCAGCGGGTTCAATACGATTTCCACCGGCGTTCCGTCCTCCAGGAACGGCATGTCTTCCTCCTTCACGATGCGCGCGACCACGCCCTTGTTGCCGTGGCGTCCGGCCATCTTGTCACCGACGGACAACTTGCGCTTGGAGGAAATGTAAACCTTCACCGATTTGACAATGCCCGCTTCCACGCCCTCGCCCGCCTCGGCGCGCTCCATTTCCTCGTCATACTGCATCTGCAAATCGTCGAACTTCTTTTTGAACTGCCCGATAATTTCATTGATCTTGTTGCGGATGGGCGACGGATCAATTTCGATGCGGTCATAAACCGTCGCCAGTTTGCGCAACAGCGTCTTGGTGATCTTGCGATTGGCCGGGATGATGATTTCGCCGGTCTCGCTGTTGACCACGTCGAGCGGGATTTTTTCACCGAGCAGAATGTTGCTCAACGCCTCCGTCAACTGGTCGCGCAGTTCGTCGGTCTTTTTCTTGTGATCCTCTTCGATTTGCTTCGAGTGACGCCGCTCGTCGCTGGAACTCGTTTTGGCGCGATCGCTGTCCTTTTTGGCCGACACCTTCACGTCCATGACAATGCCGTAGGTGCCGGACGGAACCTTGAGCGACGTGTCCTTCACGTCGGCGGCCTTTTCACCAAAGATGGCGCGCAACAGGCGTTCCTCCGGCGCGAGTTCGGTCTCGGACTTCGGCGTGATTTTTCCGACCAGAATGTCGCCGGGCTTCACCTCCGCGCCGACGCGGATGACGCCGTCGGCGCCAAGATTTTTCAACGCTTCATCGCCCAGGTTGGGAATGTCGCGCGTGATTTCCTCGGGGCCGAGTTTGGTGTCGCGTGCGCTGACCTCGAATTCGTCAATGTGGATGCTCGTGAAGATGTCCTCCTTCACGATTTTTTCACTGATGAGAATGGCGTCCTCGAAGTTGTAGCCGTTCCAGGGCATGAAGGCCACCAACACGTTGCGGCCCAACGCCAGTTCGCCGTCGCGCGTGCAGGGCCCGTCGGCAATGATCTGGCCTTTCTTCACATGCTCGCCCTTGTGCACCAGAATTTTCTGGTTGATGCACGTGGCGGCGTTCGACCGCATGAACTTGCGGACGGGATATACCCAGACGCCATGTTCCGGATCGTGTTTAATCTTCTTTTTCCCCTCGGGCAGCTTGCCGTCCTCGGTGACGATGATCTGGCTGCCGCTGACGGAGGCGACCTTGCCGCTTTCATCGGATACCACCACGGCGCGCGAGTCGCGGGCCACCCGGTCCTCGAGGCCGGTGGCGACCAGCGGCGCCTCGGTCACGAGCAAGGGCACGGCCTGGCGTTGCATGTTCGAACCCATCAACGCCCGGTTCGCATCGTCGTGCTCCAAAAACGGAATCAGTGACGCGGCCACCGAGACCAGTTGCTTGGGCGAAACGTCCATGTAATTCACCCGCGCCGGCTCGACGTCCACGAATTCGCCGCGCGCCCGGCAGACGACGCGGTCGCTGAGGAAGTGGCCCTTGTCGTCAATCAAGGTATTCGCCTGCGCGACGATGAATTGTTCCTCGCGGTCGGCGGTAAGATAGTCAATTTTCTCGGTGACCCGGCCGTTTTCGACCTTGCGATAAGGCGTTTCCAGGAAGCCGAATTCGTTGATGCGCGCAAAGGTGGCCAGTGACGCAATCAAACCGATGTTCGGGCCTTCCGGCGTCTCAATCGGGCAGATGCGGCCGTAGTGCGACGGATGCACGTCGCGGACTTCGAAGCCCGCGCGGTCGCGGCTCAAGCCGCCCGGCCCCAGCGCGCTGAGACGGCGCTTGTGCGTCAATTCCGCCAGCGGATTGATCTGATCCATGAACTGGCTCAACTGCGAGCGGCCGAAGAAATCGCGAATGACCGCCGAAAGCGCCTTGGGATTGATGAGTTTCTGCGGCGTCATGGCCTCGACACTTTGATCGAACAGCGTCATGCGCTCCTTGACCAGGCGTTCGGTGCGGGCGAGCCCGACCCGGCACTGGTTGGCCAGCAACTCGCCGACCGTGCGGATGCGGCGGCTGCCGAGATGGTCAATGTCGTCGAGCGACCCCTCACCCTTTTTAAGGCGGAGCAGATACTTCGTCGCGGCAATCAAATCGTCTTTCGTCAAAATGCGCGACTCTTCCTTGTCCTTGAGGCCAAGCTTCTGGTTGATCTTGTAACGGCCCACCCGGCCCAAATCATAGCGCTTCGGGTCAAAGAACAACCGCTTGAGCAACGCGCGCGAGTTGGCCGCCGTCGGCGGGTCGCCCGGACGCAAACGCCGGTAAATGTCCTTGAGCGCCTCGTCTTCGTTCTTGGCCGGGTCCTTCTTGAGACACTTGATCAAGACACCTTCGTCCACAGAGGTGTCCACGACCTTGATTTTGTTGACGCCCAGTTCGGCGATCTGTTTGACCACCGCCTTGGACAAGGGCTCAAAGGCGCGCGCGACGACCAGGCCTTTTTCCTCATCCACGGCGTCATGAATCAAAACGCGGCTCGAAAGGTCCTCGAGTTTCTCGGCCTCTTTGACCGAGAGTTCCTCGATGTCGTAAAACAACTTGATGATTTCCTCATCCGTCCCCCGTGTCTCACCGCCATCCTTGTCCTTGCCCTTGCCGGTGGCCCCTTCCACGTCCAGAAAGCTCAGCGCGCGGAAAAATGTCGTCGTCAAAAATTTCCGGCGGCGTTTCTTGCGGTCGAGATAAACGTAAAGCAGGTCGCTCGTGTCAAATTGCGCCTCGTACCATGAGCCGCGGTCGGGAATGACGCGGAAGCTGTGCAAAATCTTGCCGTTCGGATGCTGCGTGGCCTCAAAGGCAATGCCCGGCGAACGGTGCAACTGGCTCACCACCACGCGTTCCGCGCCATTGATGACAAACGTGCCCTGCGGGGTCATCAGCGGCAATTCACCCATGAACACCTTTTCCTCCTTGGCGCTCTTGCCTTCCTCCTTGAGCAGGAAGGTGACGTAAAGCGGCGCGCCGTAGGTGAGGCCCTCGCGCAGGCATTCGAGCCAATCCACCTTCGGCTCGCCGATTTCATAGGAATCGTAATCGAGCATGCACTTGCCATCGTAGCTCTCGATGGGAAACACCTCGCGGAAGACCGACTCCAGGCCGGCGTGCTTCTGGCGGCGTTTCGGTGGGGCATCCGCCTGCAGGAATTCCTTGTAGGAATTGGTCTGCAATTCAATCATGTTCGGCGGCACCACGATCTCTTTGATCTTGCCGAAGTTGATTCGTTCTGTAATTCGCGATGGCATTGGGACTTTCCGGTTTGGCCGGCGACCGCGCCGGACCGACGTTTCTCATTCAACGACACAAGGCAGGCGCGCCGCGTTCAACGGCCGGCCTGCCAAACCAAACTGCTGTTTGTTACTGTTCGTAATTTCCAAATCTTCCGCCCGCAAAATTGCGGGAATAAGGCGGCGTCCGACCAACGGGCGCCGCCCAATATAATTCAACTTTACTTGACTTCCACTTTCGCGCCGGCTTCTTCGAGTTTCTTCTTGGCCGCGTCCGAATCCGCCTTGTTGGCGCCTTCGAGCACCGGCTTGGGCGCGCCCTCGACCAGCGCCTTGGCTTCCGCCAGGCCCAGTCCGGCCTTCACTTCGCGGACCGCCTTGATGACGGCAATTTTCTTGTCCGCCGGCAGGGATACGAGGACCACGTCAAACGTGTCCTTGGCCGCAGCCGCCGGAGCGGCGGCGCCGCCAGCCGGAGCCCCGGCCGCCGCCACCGCGACCGGCGCGGCAGCGGAAACGCCCCATTTTTCTTCCAGTTTCTTCACCAAATCGGCGGCTTCAATCACCGTCAACTTGCTCAATTCCTCTACGAGGTTTCCAATGTCAGCCATATTACCTTTCGTTCGTCTCGTCGTCCGCCGCGGCCACGGCGGTTTTCAGTTCACGGCCCGTGAAACCGACGATTTACGTTGTTGTTTCCTGTTTATTTCTCCGACCACCGATTGAGACGGCCGGAAACCACTTTGGCAGGGCCGACCTGCCGGTCGGCCTGGACGCGCGGCAGCGCGTCCCTACCGTTAAAATTCAGCTCTTCGGCGGCTCGGTCGCTTCGGACTTCGCCTTGATGACACGCGCGAGTTGCGACGCGGGCGTGTTGATCAGGACCGCCAATTTGGTCGCCGGCGCATTCAGCAAGCCGAGCAGCGTGGCCCGCAAAACATCCAGGCTCGGCAAATCGGCCAGCGCCTTGATCGCCGCCTCTTCAAGCCGTTGATTGTTCAAATAGCCGAACTTGACCTTCGGCTTGTCAAACTCCGCACTGAAATTTTTCAGCGCCTTCGCCGCGGCGGAAATTTCCTTCCGCCCGGTGACCACGGCCATCTGCCCGCCCAGCGCCCCGTTCAATTCGCCAATGCCGGCCTCTTTGGCCGCAATCTGGAAAATGGAATTTTTCACCACGTGAATTTCCGCGCCCGCCAGCGCCAGGCGCTTCCGCAGTTCAGTCAGGTGGAGAACCTTCAGCCCCCGATAATCCAAGACGATGAAGAACGGTGAGCCGTTCAGCCGCGCCACGTATTCCTTCGTCAAAATTTGTTTTTCAGCACGCATGATTCAAATCCTCGTTAATTGTTTGAAAATTCCCGCACGTCCACCCGCACCGGCGGACTCATCGTCGCCGAAATCGTGCAGGAATGAATATAAGTGCCTTTGACACTGTGCGGCCGCGCCTTGGCCACGGCCTCAATCACCGCGCGCGCGTTTTCCTCAATCTGGTCCGGCGCAAATGACACCTTGCCCACGGGCACGTGCACGTTGCCCGCCTTGTCAATTTTGAACTCAACACGACCCGCCTTGACTTCCTTCACGGCCCTGGCCGTGTCGTCCGTCACCGTGCCGGTTTTCGGATTCGGCATGAGGCCGCGCGGCCCCAGCACCTTGCCGAGCTTGCGGACTTCGATCATCGCTTCCGGCGTGGCAATCGCCACGTCAAAATCCGACCAGCCTTCGTTGCACTTCTTGATCATGTCCTCAAAACCCACATATTCCGCGCCCGCGGCCTTGGCCGCGTCCGCCCCCGCGCCGCTCCGGGCGAACACCAGCACGCGGACGGTCTTGCCGCTGCCGTGCGGCAGCGGGACGGTGCCGCGCACCATCTGGTCGGACTGTTTCGGATCCACCCCAAGACGGAACGCGAGATCAACCGTCTCGTTGAATTTGGCCTTGGGAAATTTGGCGAGGACGCCGACCGCTTCCTTGAGCGGATACGCTTTCCGGGCGTCCAGGACTTCGAGTGCTTTTTTGTATCGTTTGCTTGGCATTTGTCTGGTTGCGGTGCAACCGAGTTCCGCACTGCGGAACTCTCCCGCGGTTTCTAGTTTGGATTAAGTTGGATATTAAGATCAGGAATGCAATCTGTCGAATTCACCGACGGCTTCATCATCTTAATTTTCATCTCAATCGGGTGGTTAAATTATTCGACGACTTCAATACCCATGCTGCGCGCCGTGCCGGCAACGACCCGGAACGCCGCCTCGGGCGAATTCGCGTTCAAATCCTTTGACTTCATCTTGACGATGTCCAAAACCTGTTTGCGCGTCACCTTGCCGACCTTGTCCTTGTTCGGCGTTTTGGAACCGGCCGTGATGCCCGCCGCCTTTTTCAACAGGATCGACGCCGGCGGCGATTTGGTGATGAACGTGAACGACTTGTCCTGATAAACCGTGATGACAACGGGAATCACCAAACCCGCGTCGGCCTTGGTCGCCGCATTAAATTCCTTGCAGAAGCCCATGATGTTGACGCCGTGCTGGCCCAGCGCCGGCCCCACCGGGGGCGCGGGATTCGCCTGCCCTGCCGGAATCTGCAATTTAATCTGTCCTGTGACTTTCTTTGCCATAAAGCGTCTATGCCTTTTCCACCTGCCAGTATTCGAGTTCCACCGGCGTGTTGCGTCCAAAAATGTTCACGGTCACCTTCAACTTGCCGCGTTCCGGATCAATTTCCTCGATGATCCCGCTGAAATTCAGGAACGGCCCGTTGTTGATTTTAATCGTCTCGCCGACTTCAAAATTGACCTTGGGCTTCTCCGTCTCCTCCGACGCCGAAATCTGGGCCTTGATGGACTCGACTTCCTCGGCCGGCGTTGGCGTCGGCGGCTCGCCACCCACAAAACCAATCACTCCCTGCGTTTCCTTGATGAAATACCACGGTTCCTCGATGATGCGGTTGTTTTCATCCAGCAACACCATGTCCACAAACACGTAGCCCGGCCAGAGCTTGCGGCTCGACACGGTCTTCTTCTGATTGCGCACTTCAACGACCTTTTCCATCGGCACCAGGACCTCTTTGACAAAGTCCTGCATCTCGTCGGTCTTGACGCGCTTTTCAATGCTTTCCTTGACCTTCTGCTCCTGGCCCGAAAGCGTATGTATGACAAACCACTGGCTGCGCATGTTGCTCAGAGTTTAAAGAAAATTGCGAAAAAGATCTGGTCCACGGCGTAAACAAAACCGCCGAGCAGGCCAATGCAAATGGCAATTACCATCGTTGAGCCTTTTAATTCATCCCACGTTGGCCACGAGCATTTTTTTAATTCTTCCAATGTCTCCCCGCAATAGTCGGCCAAACGCCGGATTTGTCCCTGCCACCATAAATAGGCAAAGACCGCACCCACCGCCGCCGCCCAGATCAAAATTTTAGTCCAACTGTTCACGTTAAATGTGAGATTAAGAGTACTTTTAAGATTAAAAACAAAGGAGTTCTTCGACGTCCGGTTTCTTAATCGCAATCTTCTTCTTAATCATAATCTTTCCAGTTCTGGCGGAGAGGGAGGGATTCGAACCCCCGTTGGGCTTTCACCCAAAGCGGTTTTCAAGACCGCCGCGATAGACCACTCTGCCACCTCTCCAATGACAGACTGGATTTGTGGATTGATGGATTACGGGATGAATGCCCTCATCCAATCCACCAAACCAATTTATCCAGCAATCCATTCATCCACCCACCCATCCTCTCCGGCTGGCACGGCAGGAGGGACTTGAACCCCCAACCAACGGTTTTGGAGACCGCTACTCTACCAATTGAGCTACTGCCGTATCACCCAATCTCGTTTGTTTTTCAGACAAAAAAGGAGGCGCGGGGTTCATGGTCCCGCGTTCCCGAATTTGAAACCGCTTTAGGCGACCACTTCGCTGATCCGGCCGGCGCCTATGGTGCGACCGCCTTCGCGAATCGCGAATCGCTGGCCCTTTTCCATGGCCACCGGCTTTTGCAGGACCACTTCCACCGAAACGTTGTCGCCGGGCATCACCATCTCGACGTTCGCCGGCAGCGTCAAGGTGCCGGTGACATCGCTGGTGCGGAAATAGAACTGCGGCCGGTAATTGGTGAAGAACGGCGTGTGACGACCACCCTCATCCTTCGACAGCACGTAAACCTCCGCCTTGAACTTTGTGTGCGGCGTGATCGACCCGGGCTTGGCCAATACCATGCCGCGTTCCACATCTTCCTTTTTAGTGCCGCGCAGAAGAACTCCGACGTTGTCGCCTGCCGTCGCCTTGTCGAGCAACTTGCGGAACATTTCGATGTCGGTGGCCACGGTCTTGGCGGTGTCCCGCAGGCCGACGATTTCAACTTCGGACATACGATCGAGAACACCGCGCTCCACCCGGCCGGTCACCACCGTGCCACGGCCTTCAATGTTGAACACGTCTTCGATGCACATCAGGAACGGCTTGTCCACTTCGCGCGCCGGGAGCGGAATGAACGCGTCAATCGCTTCCAGCAATTCCTGAATGCATTTCGCGCCTTCAGGATCATGCGCGAGTGCCTTTTTCGCGCTGCCGCGAATGACGGGCGTCTTGTCTCCCGGAAATTCATACTTGGTCAACAGGTCGCGGACTTCCATTTCGACGAGGTCGAGCAGTTCCTTGTCGTCCACGAGATCAACCTTGTTCAGGAAAACCACAATGGCGGGCACGCCGACCTGGCGGGCCAGGAGCACGTGTTCCTTGGTTTGTGGCATCGGGCCTTCCGAGGCATCCACCACGAGAATGGCCCCATCCATCTGCGCCGCGCCAGTAATCATGTTCTTGATGAAGTCGGCATGGCCGGGGCAGTCAATGTGGGCATAGTGCCGCTTGTCGCTCTGATACTCGACGTGCGAAACCGCAATGGTCACCGTTTTGGTTTCGTCGCGCACCGTGCCGCCCTTGGTGATGTCGGCGTAGGAAATGGGCGTCGCCAGACCTTTCTTCGACTGAACCTCGACAAGCGCAGCGGTTAAAGTGGATTTGCCGTGGTCAATGTGTCCGATGGTTCCGACATTGACGTGCGGTTTCGTTCGTTGAAATTGCTCTTTAGCCATTTTATTTCTCCTGCGTTGGTTTCGTTATTTTTTATCAACAAATTTGTCTGGAGCCCATGATCAGGATCGAACTGATGACCTCATCCTTACCAAGGATGTGCTCTACCAACTGAGCTACATGGGCACACTGAAATCATTAGTCCGACCAGATACGTCAAAAGACAAAAAACCGCTTCCCCTCACTTCTTTTCTTTCGAAAATCCGAGGGGCAACCGGCTCTTTAACTTTTTACGGCCCTGACGCCCTGCAAACTAGCAATTCCACCCGCCCTGTCAACAGGTTTTTTAACTTAATTTTATTTGCTGATTCCCCGCTCGCTGGACCGTACAAATTGAACCAAATGGCCGATTTCCTCCATTCCCGGCAGCTTTTTCTCCACCTTTACCACGGCGTTGCGAACGGTCAGGCCCTCCCGGAACAATATCTTGTAGGCCTGGCGCAATGCGCCCTGGGCCTTTTCGGAAACTCCGTTCCGTTCCATGCCAATTTTATTGATGGTGCGCGTCTCCGCCGGATTGCCGTCGGCCATCATGAACGGTGGCACGTCCTGCACCACCTTCGAGCAACCACCAATCATCGCCATTTTGCCAATCCGGCAAAACTGATGGATGGCCGCCAGCCCGCCAATCACCGCGTAATCCTCCACCGTCACGTGCCCTGCCAGCGTCGCCACGTTGGACATGATGATATGATCGCCCAGCAGGCAATTGTGCGCGATATGGCAATAAGCCAGAGTGTGATTGTGCGAACCGACACGCGTCACCTCGCCGTCGCCGGTCGCGCTGTGGATCGTGACGTATTCACGGAAGGTATTGTGACTTCCGATTTCCACGCGGGTAACCCCGCCCTTCCATTTCAAATCCTGCGTCTTCAACCCAATGCTGGCAAAGGGGAAAATTTCGTTCTCCCGGCCCATCCGGGTATGACCGTCAACGACCACGTGGGAATGGAGCCTGCATCGGTCGCCCAGCACGACGTGTTCGCCGATGACGCAGTAGGGACCGATGTCACAACCGGCGCCGATCCGCGCCCGGGGATGGATGATGGCAGTTGGATGAACCATGAGGATTTACAATTTACGATTTACGATTTACGATTCACGATTTACGCGCTGCGCGAGATGCGCGCGGTTCTTGTTTCCGAGCCTTCATTTCTTCGTGATTCATAAGGGTTGGGATTTCGATTTGTTTGAGGGCGCGTAAATCGTATATCCCAAATCGCAAATCATTAGGCGTCGCGCAACATGAAGGTGACTTCCGCTTCACTTACAATTTCCTCACCGACCTTGCAGACGCCCTGGGCCTTGCCGATTTTTCCGCGCGACCGGACCAGTTCGACCTCGATGATCAGCACATCCCCCGGCAGAACGGGCTTGCGCCATTTCACTTCCTCGGCGGACATGAAGTAGGCGATTTGCCCCGCGTTCTCCGCCTGCCGCAACATCAGAATGCCCGCGACCTGCGCCATGGCTTCCAACTGCAACACGCCCGGCATGATGGGGTGTCCGGGAAAGTGCCCTTGAAAATACGGCTCGTTGTTCGTGATGTTTTTTATCGCCGTGATTTTGTTGCCGTCAATTTTCACCACGCGATCCACCATCAAAAATGGGTAGCGATGCGGAATGATTTGCATCACCTGCATCGCGTCCAATCCGGTTCCGGCATTTATCAGTTCGGTCAGGGCGGCGGTTCTTCCGCCGTCCGCCTTGGCGGGAACGGGCGGTGGGCCAAAAGCCTGGGCCGCGCGCAATGGCCGGTTCATCTGCGCGGAAATCAGGCGGACCATCTCGCAATTCGCGGCGTGGCTTGGCCGGACGGCAATCAAATGCCCGCGCACCGGGCGTCCCAGCAACGAGAGATCGCCCACGATATCGAGCATCTTGTGCCGCACAAATTCCTCGGGATACCGCAGCGGCTCGGTCGTCAGCACCGCGTCGTCGCGGATGACCACCGCGTTTTCCAGGCTGCCGCCCTTGATCAGATTGTTTTTGATGAGATGCTCGATCTCCTCGTAAAAGCAAAACGTCCGCGCGTGGGACAGTTCCCGTTCCCAGGTTTTGGGCGTGACTTCCGTGCTGTAAAACTGCGTGAACCGGCCGCTCTTGTCCGCGCTCGTGCAGGTGATCTTGAAACCGTCATCGGGAAACAACGTCATCACCGTCTCGCCGGATTCCAGTTCAATCGGCTCGGTCGGCAAATACGTCTCGCGCTTTTCCGCCTGCGGCACGATGCCGGCGGCCTGGATGATTTTGCAGAACTCGCGCGAACTGCCGTCGGCAATCGGCGGCTCGTTGGAATCCAGTTCAATGATGGCGTTGTCAATGCCGTAGCCGGCAAGCGCCGCCAGCACGTGCTCGACGGTGTGGATTTTCACGTTGCCCCGGGCCAGCGTGGTCGAGCGGGTGGTCTCGCCCACGTTTTCCACGCGGGCCTCAATTTCCGGTTTGCCTTCCAGATCCACGCGGCGGAATCGCACGCCGCTGTTCGCCGGCGCGGGCAGAATGGTCATGTTCACCCGGTTGCCGCTGTGCAGGCCGATGCCGGAAAAACTGGCGGGACGGTTGAGCGTCTGCTGATTGAGCACGGACGGATTAGACAAAACACCAACGCGCTTGGCAAGATTGCATTGAGAATCGCATCCGCCCGGCTTCCTTTGCTTCACGGTTGACATCCAGGCTCAGCCCAGCTCAGCTTTTACTATCAGGCCGCACTACACATTATGCCGAAAATAGCTGACAAGATTTCCGTAAGGCTGGCGACCGCAAACGACATCCCTCAGCTTTGCGAGCTATTGGCCATTCTGTTCACGCAGGAGGCTGACTTCAAACCGAGTGCCCGGAAACAGGCGCGCGGGCTTCGACTCCTTCTCGAACAACCGGAGGTGGGGCGCGTTTATTGTGCAACCGAAGGAAAGACCATTATCGGCATGGTAAGCATTCTTTTCACCGTGAGCACGGCCGAGGGCGGTCGCGCGGCGTGGCTGGAAGACATGGTCGTCCACCCGACCCGGCGCGGTCAACAGATTGGCCGGCGGTTGTTGCGGGAGGCCATCCGTGGAGCACGGGCCGCCGGATGCCGCCGCATCACGTTGTTGACCGACGCCACTAATAAGCCGGCGATGCGTTTTTATCAGCAGTCCGGTTTTGTTCGTTCCCGAATGGTCCCCTTTCGCCTGGGGTTATGAGCAGAGAACCTGAAACCAGGCGACCCTGATGCCGGCGATAGAATTGCCGCTTGCAGCGTTCGATTCCACGTTTAACCTGTCATCGTGGCTTGGTTCACTGACCGTCATTTCTTTCTGCTCGCCGTTGCCGTTTACGGTTTAAGCACGGTGTATTCGGTTTTCTTGTGGCGAAAAGGTTTTCGCAAGGACGACCACGTGAATTACCTTTTGCTGCTCACGGCATTTGTGCTGCATACGGTGGCAATGGTCCGGCGCGGCTTCTCCGTCAACCATTGCCCGGTCAACAATCTGTTCGAAGCCACCGTGTTCATTGCCTGGAGCGCCGCCGCCGCCTATCTTGTCATCGGCCTGCTGCCCAAGCTGCGATTCCTCGGCGCGTTTGCATCACCGGTGTTGTTCGCCATCGGCGTGTTTGCGTTGATGCCGGAACTGGATCCGCCGCATGGTCCGGCACCGCAATTCACCGGCGCGCTGACCAGTCTGCACGCGGCGACCATTCTGCTGGCGTACGGCGCATTCGGCCTGGGCGCGGCGGCCGCGGGCATGTTCCTGACCGAACAACATGATTTAAAATTCCACAAACTTCGCGCCGTGCTGTCTTTGCTGCCGCCGATTCAACGGCTCGAAATCGTCACCGGCCGTCTCGTGCTGGCCGGCTTCGTTCTTTTTACCATCGGCCTCGAAGCCGGCCGTTACCTGCCCCGCGCCGCGGACGCGGGTTACTGGTCGGACCCGAAAGTGATCTGGTCCGCCTTCATGTGGCTGGTTTATCTGGCGCTGCTGGTATCGCGCCTGGGTTTTGCCCAATCCAGCCGCCGATTCGCCTACGGCGTCATCGCTGCGTTTGTCTTCCTGCTCCTGACCTTTTGGGGCACGAACCTCCTCTCACCACTGCATCATCCATGAAAACAATGTGGCAAGTGACAAGTGAAAAGTGGCGCGGGCTGGATAGCCTGCCTTGTCTTGTCACCTGCCACTTGTCACCCGTCACCTGCCTGCAATGAACGTCGTCGTCATCGGTTTGAGCCATCATTCGTCGCCCGTGGAACTGCGGGAACGGTTCACCTTTGCCGAAACGAAAATCCCCGCCGCGCTCAAATCGCTCCGTGAATCGGGTATCGCCGAAGCCGTCATCCTTTCCACGTGCAATCGCGTGGAAATCTACGCCGCCGCGGCCCAGGGACCGGCGGTGGCGTTTGAGGAACTGAAAAAATTCCTGATCCAGTGGAGTGGAAACTCCCAATTACTGGAACATTCTCCCTCTCCTCAACGAGGAGCGGGCCGGGGAGAGGAGGCCGTTTTCTCAAATTCAAATCCCCTTGCCCCTTCCCTCTCCCCGCTTGGGCGGGGCGAGGGAGTCCAGTTGTCTGGTGATGAACTTTACACGCTGGCCGAGCCGCAGAGCCTGCAGCACCTGTTCAAGGTGGCGTGCGGACTGGACTCGATGGTGCTCGGTGAAACGGAAATCCTGGGCCAGCTCAAAGAGGCTTACGCGCTCGCGCAGCAGCATGGCCATACCGGCGCGCGGTTGAACAAGGCGTTCCAACGCGCTTTTCACGTGGCCAAACACGTCCGCACGCACACCAGCATCCAGCGCGGCAGCGTTTCCGTGGCGTCCGCCGCGGTCGAACTCGCGGAGAAGATTTTCAACTCGCTCAACAACCGCGATGTGCTCGTCATTGGCGCCGGCGAGATGAGCGAGAAAACCGCCCGCGCCCTGCTCTCGCGCGGCGCACGTAGCATCATCATTGCCGGCCGTTCGTTCGAGCGCGCGCAAGTCCTGGCCGGGGAATTCGGCGGGCGCGCCGTGCCCTTTGACGATTGGGCAACGGAGTTTGAGAAGGTCGACATCGTCATCAGCAGCACCTCGGCGCCGCATCACATTCTGGACCGCGCGAAACTCGAACCGCTGATGAAGGCGCGCAAGCAACGCCCCTTATTGCTCATTGATATCGCGGTGCCGCGCGACATCGATCCGGCGGTGAATTTTCTGGAGAACGTCTATCTTTATAACATCGATGATTTGCAGGCCATCGCCGACGATTATCTGAAGCAGCGCCAGGACGAAATCGCGCGGTGCGAGGCCATCATTGCCGAGAAGGTCAAGCCACTGCTTGTACCGAAAATCATCCAGCCACAGATAAACACAGATGCACATAGATTGGAAACAGCACCAGCAAAACCCTGACGGAATTTGTTGTTCTTTTCATCTGAGTTTATCTGTGTTCATCTGTGGCTAGAAAATGGCTGTTGAACGCCCCATCATCATCGCCACGCGCGGCAGCGCGCTCGCGCTCGCGCAGGCCAACCTGATGGCCGCACAATGCCGCGAAACGTTTCCCCGGCTGCGCTTCGAACTAAAAATCATCAAGACCACCGGCGACAAAATGCAGACCGCCTCGATGGCGAAAAAGGGTGAGGCCCTGCCCAAAGGTTTGTTTACCAAGGAACTTGAAGTCGCGCTGGTCAAGGGCCAGGCCGACCTCGCCGTGCACAGCCTGAAGGATTTGCCGACCGATCTGCCCGCCGGTCTCGTGCTCGCCGCCACCCCCAAGCGCGCCGACGTGCGCGACGTGTTGATCTATCGCGATGCCGAATTCATCAAGAGCCGCGCCACCGACACGGCCTCGGCCGACTGGGCGCCGGGCCAGGACGCATTGCGCGGTTTCCGGCCGCACTTGAAACTGAAGGATTTCCCGGCCAAGGCGACCATCGCCACCAGCAGCACGCGGCGCAAGGAACAATTACTCGCCGCCCGGCCGGATTTAAATGTCGTGGAAATCCGCGGCAACGTTTCCACCCGCATGCAGAAGGTCGCCGAGCGTGGTGAACTGGACGCGACCGTGCTCGCGCTGGCGGGCATCACGCGGTTGAATTTCGAAATCAAACGGGACGGACGGCTCATCGGCGACGCGGTGCCGGACGGTCTGCTGGCGACGGTTCTGGACGTGGACGTGATGTTGCCGTGTGTCGGACAAGGAGCGATCGGCATTGAGATTCGCGCAGACGACGAGCGCATCGCCAAAATTTGCGAGCGGCTGAATCATTTCAACACATTTCATTGCGTGACGGCGGAACGGGCATTCTTGCGCGCGATGGGCGGCGGCTGCCAGAGTCCGGTGGCCGCCTACGCTGAAATCAACGGCAGCCGGGTGGAAATGCGCGCGGTTTCGTTCCACCACGGGCCGGCGAAACACAGCGAAGGGAAGCGCGCGATTGCTGAGGCGGCAGCGCTGGGTGAGGAACTGGCGGCGCAGTTGAAATAGGTTTTTCTAGCCACAGATGAAACACAGATTGAGCACAGATTTTTCAAAGCCCATAGGGCTGGAATCTTTGTATATTGGCAATTTCAAAACGGCAAAGCTCCGTTAGGAGCGACATCGTCGGGCGGATAAATGGAATATGCCGCCCCGACGGGGCTAGAAATGAGGAAAACATATGTCAATTCTTGCTGAAGAGATCGTTGAGGAATGGCTAAACCGGAAAGGCTATTTCACAATCCGCGGGATAAAACTCGGCGTTCATGAAATTGACTTGTTGGCAATAAAATCTCAACCGAATGGCACCACCGAATGCCGACACCTTGAGGTGCAAGCCTCCATGCGACCGGTTAGTTACATATCGCGAGTCCCGAAAGAACTCCAAAAAGGTGGACGCGCTGCAAATAGTGCAAAGCGTTCTGACACCGAGCTCGTTGACGGCGTCACTGAGTGGATCAACAAGAAATTTCATCATCCAAAGAAACTGGAATTGATGCGGTCACTTTGGAAAGGGGCTTGGTCGTCGGAACTGGTCTTGAACGTAGTCAAGTCTCAGCACGAGGTTAATCTAATCGAAGGGCACGGCATAAAAATCATCTGGCTCAAAGATATCGTGACGTCGTTTCTCAAAGGTGACTTCCTTGTTCCGAGCGCAGCGGGGGGCGACTTCATAGATCTATTGCATATGGGGCCTCATGCCCAACAAGACGCTGACAGGCTGTAAATTCTCTTCGCGTCCTTCGCGCGACTATTTTTAAAACAAGAACAGCTATTTTTCGAGACCAGCCAGGAGGTAATCCAATTGTTTCCGTTCGATGTCAGTGGCGGTCCCGGCGACGATGTGGCCGGCGATGCTGCGCAAGATGTGGGCTTTGTCGGCGGCCAGTTTCGGCGACAATTCTGTGATAAAATCGCGCGCAATGGCGGCAAAAGTGTTTCCGTTGTAAAAGCAGAAAGGCGCAAGGCGATGACATTGCAGGCAGATTTCGAGCGCTTCAGTCAGAGCCAGTTCCTTGGATTGGTTTTTCTCCCACAGAGTTTTGGCGGGCAAATGCCCATCGGAGGTGGGCTTGTGGAGAGCGTTCTTCTGCTTGCAAAGTCCGCGATTGATTTCGGTGACAATTTCCCAGTCGAAAGCGGCGAGCCAAGGTTTGACAAGGCGCGACATAGGAAATCGGCTGCTTCAATGAGCCGCGGATTTCCTTAAGCCGGCCTTGATCCGTTGCAGGGTTATGACGCCGTCGCTTTTGAGGTATCCCTTTCCCGTCCGCGCCAGAACGGGTTCCGCAGCAAAACGGTCTTGAATCCGGAGGGCGTCCTTCATGATCCGTTTCAGTCGTTTCTGCTGAACTTCTGTCATCCTTTAAAGATAACCAATGAATCCCATAATCGCAAATCCATTCTGGTAATGAAGCGGTACGCCTAGCACCGTGTCGGTAAATTGCCAAGCACCTCCCCACCAAGGCCGAGACGGCGCTCACGCTCCGGAACGGAACATAAACAAAATGGCGCGGACTTTTGTCCGCGCCGTTGCTCCCCGTTTCCTCCGGAGCGCGCTTTACACGTCGTAGTAAAGGAAGAATTCGTACGGATGCGGGCGCAGGCGGATGGCGTCGTGTTCCTTGCGCTTGCTGCTGATCCACATGTCAATGAAGTCTTCGGTGAAGACGTCGCCTTTGAGCAGGAACGCATGGTCCTTCGCCAGGCAATCCAGCGCTTCGCTGAGGCTGCCAGCCACATTCGGAACCTTCTTCAATTCTTCGGGCGGCAGTTCGTAGATGTTTTTGTCCAGCGGCGCGCCGGGTTTTATTTTGTTCTGGATGCCGTCGAGCCCGGCCATGAGCAGCGCGGCGAAGGCGAGATACGGATTCGCCGCCGGGTCCGGCGGACGATATTCGAGGCGTTTGGCCTTGGGATTCTCGCTGTAGGTCGGGATGCGAACGGCGGCGCTGCGGTTGCGCGCGCTGTAAGCGAGGTTGACCGGCGCTTCGTAACCGGGTACGAGGCGCTTGTAGCTGTTCGTGGTCGGGTTACAGATGGCGCACAGGGCCTTGGCGTGCTTCAGCAAACCGCCGGCATAATAGAGGGCCATTTCACTCAAGCCACCATATTCCTTGCCGGCGAAGAGCGGCTTGCCCTTTTTCCACAACGATTGATGGGTGTGCATGCCGGAGCCATTGTCGCCAAAGAGCGGCTTGGGCATGAAACAGGCGGTCTTGCCGTGTTTGCGGGCGATGTTTTTGACGACATATTTATAAATCATCATCCAGTCGGCGGCCGTTACCAGTGTGCTGAAGCGGTAATCAATCTCCGCCTGGCCGGCGGTGGCGACTTCGTGGTGCTGGCGTTCGATTTTGACGCCCAGTTCCTCCATCACCAGGCACATTTCGGTGCGAATGTCCTGCTGGGTGTCGGCGGGCGCGACCGGGAAATAACCTTCCTTGTGGCGGATTTTGTAGCCGAGGTTGGGTATTTCATCGCGGCCCGTGTTCCAAACGGCTTCTTCGGAATCAACGGAATAGAACGTGCCGTTGCTCCTGGAGTCGAACTGGACGTTGTCGAAGATGAAAAATTCGGCTTCCGGGCCAAAGAACGCCTGGTCGGCCAGGCCGGTGGAGATGAGATGTTTTTCCGCCTTTTGCGCGATGCCGCGCGGGTCGCGGCTGTAAGGTTCCAACGTGCCGGTCTCGGAAATGGTGCAGGTAAGGCTCAAGGTCGGGACCGCACAAAAAGGATCAATGAACGCGGTTTCGGGATCGGGCATGGCCAGCATGTCGGAGGCTTCAATACTTTTCCAGCCGCGAATGGAGGAACCGTCAAAGCCAAGGCCTTCGGTGAAAATGTCCTCGGTCAGTTCGCTGACGGGACAGCTGAAATGTTGCCAGGTGCCGAAAGTGTCGACGAACTTGATGTCCATCATCTTCGCACCCGCCTTTTTTGCGAGTTCAATTACGCTCTTGGGAGTTGCCATAGTTTAATGTGTAGATTTTTGTTTCCGGTTGTTTGGCGCCAACGAAATTGACCGCTGCGTCGTTGTCGGATTCTGCCACCAATCAGTGCAGCGTCCACATTTTTTTGGCCCGATTTATTCACAATTTCAACCACCCCGCCCGTGGGTTGCATTCGCGTAAACAAAAAACGGCACGGGCCTTTGCCCGCGCCGTTTTCCCCAGTTCCTCCCGGCTGGTGGTCTCGAAAATTACTTCTTCGCCGCTTTCTTGGTTGGCACCGTGGCAATGGTCTGGAGGATGCGACCGGCGATTTTATAGGGGTCGCCCTGGGAGTTCGGACGGCGGTCTTCCAGATAACCGCGGTAGCCGCTGGGAATGAAGGTTTGCGGCAGGCGGACGGAGGCGCCACGATTGCCCACGCCGTAATTGAACTTGTCAATGGACTGCGTCTCGTGCAGCCCGGTCAGGCGCAGATGATTGTCCGGGCCGTAAACGGCAATGTGCTCGTTCTTGTATTTGTCGAACGCCGCCATGAGTTTCTCGAAATATTCCTTGCCGCCCACTTCGCGCATGTGTTCAGTGGAGAAGTTCGTGTGCATGCCCGAACCGTTCCAGTCCACATCCTTGCCGAGCGGTTTGCAATACCAGTTCACGTCCACGCCGTATTTTTCGCAGAGGCGCATGAGGAGGTAGCGGGCCACCCACATCTGGTCGGCGGCGTTCCGGGAGCCTTTGCCGAAGATCTGGAATTCCCACTGACCCTTGGCGACTTCGGAATTGATGCCTTCGTGGTTGATGCCGGCGTCGAGGCAGAGGTCGAGGTGCGTGTCCACAATCTCGCGCGCGATGCAGCCGACGTTCTTGTAGCCGACGGCGGTGTAATATTCGCCCTGCGGCGGCGGAAAGCCGCCACCGGGCGGGAAACCGAGCGGCACGCCGTCCTTGTAGAGAAAGTATTCCTGCTCGAACCCGAACCAGGCGCCGGGGTCATCGGGAATCGTGGCGCGGGCGTTGGTCGGGTGCGGGGTCGTTTTGTCGGGCATGAAGACCTCGCACATGACGATGGCGCCGTTCTTTTTGGTGGTGTCGGGATAGACGGCCACGGGCTTGAGCATGCAATCCGAGGTGCGGCCCTCGGCCTGGCGCGTCGAACTGCCGTCGAAGTTCCACCAGGGAAGCTCATCGAGTTTGGGAAACTTTGAAAATTCCTTGATGGTGGTTTTGCCACGGAGGTTGGCGACGGGTTCATAGCCGTCGAGCCACAGGTATTCCAATTTATATTTTGCCATGGATTGAATATAGAATGTTTTATTGTTCGGTTTGGTACGTCAAATCTTCAAGTTTCTTACCAACTTGGAGATGGTTTCGCATCGACTAGCAGGTCAAATACCATTTCGTGGGAACCTGCGTGACCGGCTTCAAAAAAGGCGGTAATCGCCCGCATCCGCGCGACTTTTTCGCGCTCGACGATTTTTTGACCCGGGAACCAAACTGAAAATCGGCTGTATTTATTTATCCACGCTGCGCTGATTTATCCGTTGAAATTTGATGTCTTAACCGATGCAGTGGAACGGCGGGAAGCGACTTCCCAAGCCGCACAAAATGGACGATATTTGAAATCGAAAGGGAAAATGGCGACCAATTTGGCCGGGCCCGGTAACGTCGGAATCAGCAAATATAAAATTGCCGGACCTTGATGACGAAGTCCCTATGTTGCAAGTCAAAGACACCCTGCGATCGACCGTGAATCTCGCCTTCGACGGCCGTGTGCTCAAGGCTTATCATGGTTCGGACGCGCCGGCGCGGTTCGCGAACGAGGTGCGGATTCTCCGTCATCTCGAAGCCCGCCACTGCGGGTTCGTACCCCGGCTGCTCGAGACCGATCCGGGGCAACTCTGCATCGTCACCACCAACTGCGGCAGCCGGGTGGAACATCTGGACGCGGAGCGCATCCGGGAGTTGTTTGCCGAGCTGGAACCCTTCGGTGTGCGGCATGATGATCCCGACATTCGCAATGTGACCTACCGCCAGTCGGACGGACGCTTTTGTATTGTGGATTTTGAACTGGCCGCCATCCTTCCGGGTTTTGAGCCAACGCCGCCGGCATGAACCGCAATCAAATACGCCCGATCACCACCCCCGTCTCCCTGAAATGGTCCGGACGGACGGACCGCGGCAGGGTCCGCCCCAACAACGAGGACGCCTTTCTGGGATTGCGATTCGATGCGCAGGAAATACATCGTCTGGGAAAAACCGGCACGGCCTCGATGGCAGACATGGACTTTGCCTTTGCCGTGAGCGACGGCATGGGCGGGGCGAAGGCGGGCGAGCACGCCAGCCAGATTGCAATCGAAAAAATCACCACCCTGCTGCCGCGGTCGTTCCAGCAAGCTGCGACCGGCCTGGAAATCGGTTTTGAGGACGTGTTGTTCGAATTGTTTGATCAAATCCACCGGGCGCTGCAATACGTCGGCGGCAGCTACGAGGAATGTTCAGGAATGGAAACCACTCTGAGCCTGTGCTGGTTCACCCCGGGATGGATGTATTTCAGCCACGTCGGCGATAGCCGGATTTATCATCTGCCGGCGCGGAAAAGCCGGATCCAGCAGCTCAGCCACGATGACACGCATGTTGGCTGGCTGTTTCGGAACGGCAAGATCAGTGAGCGGGAAGCCCGTACTCATCCCCGGCGCAATGCCTTGCAAAAGGCCCTGGGCGGCGGCAACCAGTTCGTGGACCCGCAGGTGGGCGCGGTGGCTTATCAAGCCGGGGACACCTTTCTGCTTTGCTCGGACGGACTGGTGGAGGGATTGTACGACCGGCATCTCGTCGAATTATTGCGCCCGGATGAATCCGCCGGGATGGTCCCTGATCTGGCGCATCTTCTGGTGGAGGAATCACTGAACAAGGATGGCCGCGACAACACGACCGCCCTGGTGGTCCAGGTGATCTAAATTCAGTCTTGTACGGCCACCTTTCCGGATCACCCCCCGTCCGGCTCCTGGTTTCGAGAAAAAAAACTGCGCCGGTTGTGGTTTTGGCCAGCAACCGGCGCAGCGTTGAGACTTCTTTTAATTACGAGTGATAACCCTCTTCACCATGTTCGTTGATGTCGAGACCGGCGATTTCGACTTCCTCAGTCGGCCGCAGGCCCACCAGCATCTTGGTGATGTAGGCAATCACAATCGTGCCCACAATGAACAGCACCAGCGATACGCCGATGGTTTTTATCTGCTCCCATAATTGCGGCTGGAAGATATGGTCCGTGACGGTTTTGCTCAGGTTGGTGGCCAGGTTCGGATTGGCCGCCTGGCGGGCAAACATGCCGGTCATGATCGCACCGCACATACCACCGATGCCGTGGACGCTCCAGGCGTCCAACGCATCATCCATGCCCAGCCAACCCTTGACTTTGTAGCAGAAGAACCAAGGGATGGTTCCGGCAGCAATGCCAATCCAGATGGCGCCTGACGGCAGTACATAGCCGCAAGCAGGGGTGATGAGCACCAGGCCCGCCACCGCGCCGGAGCAGAATCCAAGCACGCTCGGCTTGCCTTTGACAACCCATTCCCACATCGGCCACACGAACGAACCAATCGCCGTGGCAATCGTGGTGGTGGTGAAGGCATTGGCGGCAATCACGTCACCCGCTACCGCGCTGCCGGAATTGAACCCGTACCAGCCGACCCACAACATGGAAGCACCAATGTAAGTCAACACGATGCTGTGGGGGGTGAAGTTTTCCTTCCCGAAACCAAGCCGTTTGCCCAGGATGATGCACAACACCAGACCCGACCAACCGGAGGACATGTGCACGACCGTACCACCGGCAAAGTCCAGGCCTTTAATCGTCGCGGCCGGGTTCCAACAGCCGTTCATCATGCCGTTGACACCCCAAACCATGTGACCTTGCGCATTGTACACAATCAGGATCCACAGGGTCATGAAAACGAGGATGGCCGAGAATTTCATGCGTTCTGCAATCGAACCCACGATCAGCGCCGGCGTGATGATGGCGAACATCAATTGAAACATGGAATAGACGTTTTCCGACACCCAATAAGAGTAACCCGGATTCGGCGCCGAGGTGACGCCCTTGAACATCCAGCAAACGCCGGGATTGCCGACGATGCCTTTAACCCAGTCGTGGGTCATGCCCAACGGGCCGGTAGGGGTGCCATCGCCGCCGAAGATCATCCCGTAACTGCAGATAATCCACAGGATCGTCGTTAAACCGGTAATCAGGAAGCATTGGGCCAGCACGGACAGGACGTTCTTTTTGCGGACGAGACCGCCGTAGAACAGGGCCAGACCGGGCAGCGTCATAAACAACACCAACGCCGTACTGGTCAGCAACCAGGCGTTGTGACCGGCGCCGGGGAACGATACATAGTTGCCCTGGCTGTTAATCAGGTTGGTGTTGATGATGGAAGCACCAAGCCCAAAATTCACCGTCCAGTTGCCGTTGGTGTCCTTGTAAGGAAGGGTTGGGTCGCCGTTCTGAAAATACGCCTCGACGGATTCCAGGCGCTCTTCGGTCGTTGGCGCATTGGTCGTCCAAGCCGCGACCGGCGCGTTGGTGGATGCCATTGTGTTCGTTTGCGCGCGCAGTGAAGCGACGCCGAATGCAGTGGTGGTAATTAAAGCGAGGGTCAGTAAATATCGTTTCATGGTTTTAATTCGAGTGAGGTTCAAGTTGTTCGCTGATTAAACGGCGGCATCGCCCTTCTCTTCGGTACGAATGCGCACGGCTTGTTCGATGCTGGCCACGAAGACCTTGCCGTCGCCGATCTTCCCGGTCTTGGCCGCCTTGACAATCGCGCCGACCGCGGCGTCGGTCTGGTTGTCTGCCACCACGAGTTCGATTTTTATCTTGGGCAGAAAATCCACGGTGTATTCGCTGCCGCGATAGATTTCGGTGTGGCCCTTCTGACGGCCAAACCCTTTGACCTCGCTCACGGTCATGCCTTCTATGCCGATTTCGCCGAGGGCGTCCTTGACTTCTTCGAGTTTGAACGGTTTGATGATCGCTTCAATTTTCTTCATATTTTTTTCATAGTATGTTTGAGTTGTGCCTGTCCCAGCCAACCCGTGCGCCCGTTTTGTCCGGCGTCACCCAGCTTCCGCCCGCAATTCACGAGCGGTATATAGTATGCGTCTGTGCTCGGCTGTGATTGGCTCACGCGCGTTTAGCAACGGCGATGCCAGCGGGAAAAATTTTCCGGACGGAAATCAAATAACTGCCGGTTTTACAAGGGATTCCAGGCATATATTAAAATTTGCCCCGCATCCAAGGAAGCAGTTATTTCTGTTTCCTTTTGCGCACGGAACAAAATTTTCGCCAGCGCAAGAATTGTGAATAACCCGGCTAATAATTTGCAGCGGCGTCCAAAGGACATTCCGCCGGTTTATGGAGCAAAGCTTACCGCGCGCTGAGTTGCGTCTGGTATCGCGGGACGATTTCCACGTTGTTCAGGGAAACCACGCTCGGTGTGTCGCCAAAGTCCGGCCGCGCCTCCCGGGCCAGCAGGATCGGCGCGTCCTGGCGCAGCGGCAGAATTTCCACCCGCAGATCGCCCGTCAGAATCTCCGGCGCGTATCGGCGCAAGCCCACTTCAAACACCGTCCCGTTGTAAAAATTGTCCGTCAGCAGTCTGCCGTCCAGCGTGATCCGCGCCACGTCGCCCACATAATGCAGGCGCAACAGCGGGTCGGTGTTCAAATCCAGGTTACCCGGCAGCCTGATCCGCCAGATTGCCGCCCCTTTAAAATCCGCGTCCTCCGGTTCTGCCGCGACCGCATCCCGGATTTTGCCCAGCGGAATGTTGCGCGCCGGGCCGGCCGGTTGAATGGTTTCCAGCGCGACTTTGAGCGCGACCACGGGAGGTGCGGGCGGCGTGAATACCTCAAACACACCGTGTCTCCCGCCCCGTAAATGTTTATCGTTGAACGCGACGATCGCGGGTGCGGGATAAACACTGACATTGAGGTCGGCGCGGTTGTCCGACGTCAGCCGCAGGTGGTCGCCGTCCAGGACCAGTCCGGCATGAGTCAGGAAGACCCGGTCCTGCCCCTGCCATTGTCCCTTCCACACCGCCAGCGACTGGTCGTCATCCAGCAGCACAATTTGCACCGTGCCATTGGTTCCCACGATTTGCAGGGCGGCGCCGACGCCGTGGTGGACATCGCCGACAATCGTCTGCTCGTGGCCGCTCGTGGCACGTCCGGAAATGACCTTCAATCCGGCACCATTGCTAAACGCAAACTTTGCCCGAACCCCCGGGGTTTGGGCAAAAAAGACCGTACGCACGCTGCCCTCGTCAATTGCCGTGAGCGGCTGCGCTGTCGCCCAGGCCAGTCGCACTCCCTGGCCCAGATCCAGGTTGAACGGCCAGAGGAAACACGCGTCCGGCGGGATCGTAACCGGTTGCGCCGGAAACGTCAGCAGGCCCGAAGGCAGATGGATCGTAAACTGCACGTTGGTCCTGGCCGGCATGGCTTGAAAACGCTGATAATTGTTCACGAACACAAAACCGTTCGTTCCGTTCGACCGGACACACCAACGCAGCGTGTCCAGGTCAGCTCTTCCTTTCGGACGCTGGTCGGGCATGGTTGAGGGCATGTCGGCCAGTTCAGGACCCCATTCGTGCAGAAACAGGTGCAGCCGGCCCAGCAGGTGATATTGCGGCCGGATCTGGCCGTATTGACCCAGCGCCGTCTGGAAATCATACGTTTTGACCGGCAGATCGTTCCAATAACCGGTCGCCTGCGATTCCATCAGCGTTGTCAGTTTGCCGTCGGGATTCTCGCCCCCGTGATACATGTAGTAACCCAGCGACGCACTGCCCGAGCCCAGCTTTACCAGCGCCGTCGCTTCCGCGTCCTCAGGGTATACCAGAATCCGCCGATGATAACTCGCCATCATCCCCGCCCCGATTTCGCAGGTCAGATACGGATACCGCCTCACATCGGGGGGATCGCTGGCACCGCGTTGGCCCAGGCTGTCACTGCCGATCGCCGCATCGGTGCGCAGCCCGCTGAAAGAAAATCCCTGCCAATAACTGCCGGGCATCGCCGCCAGCGTCCGGTCCCAAAAACCCTCCGCATACACACCGTACAGCGGCACAATCTCTCCGAAAGGCATCGTCGTGCTCAAGGACGGCCAGCCCGTCCGCGTGTAGAGCGGCACGTCCAGACCTGCCTGCCGCGCCAGCCCTTTGAGCCTCAATAAATGTTCGGCTGGTCCGTAGTATTCGTTTTCGACCTGAATCCCGATCACCGGCCCGCCTTCCTTCCACAGCAATCCCTGGAGTTGTCCGGCTATCTGACCATACAGCACCTGGACCGCCGCCAGATAATTGGAATCGTCGGAACGCAGGTTCCACCCTTTGCTTACCAGCCAGTCCGGAAATCCCCCGTTACGCACCTCACCATGATCCCACGGACCGCAACGCACGATCACTTTCAATCCCACCTGCTGGCAAAGCTCAACGAACCGGCGCAAATTCCGCCGCCCCGACCAGTCAAACTGGCCCTTGATTTCCTCATGGTGTATCCAGAATACATACGTGGAAACGATGTCCACGCCCCCGGCCTTCAGCTTCAGCAATTCTTCCCGCCATTCGGCTTCCGGGTAACGCGCATAATGAAATTCCCCCATCACCGGCATCCAGGGCTTGCCATCCAGCAACAGCGAATCACTGTCGAGTGTAATGGTCGAACCATCCGGCCGGCGTGACTGGCCCATGTCGAATCCAGCGCTCTGCGGGGGCGGAGGGACGGGAACGGTCACGCTCAACGGATTGGCCCGCCCGGTCGTCAGCACCAGAAACATGGTCAACGTCAGCAGGATTGGTCGCTTCTTCATCGGAATGGTTCGAAAGCCCGTTCGCTGATTAAATTAAAGTATGGGCATTCCCGCATGACAAGCAAAAGCCGGAATTCTCCCCGGGACAACGGGTTGCGGCCATGGTTCGTCCGGACCAGGTCACACCTGGACAAAAGGTGAAGAAATGGTCGGAGCGACAGGATTTGAACCTGCGACAGCCAGCTCCCAAAGCTGGTGCTCTACCAAGCTGAGCTACGCTCCGACTTGCAGACTGAAGTATCCCCGCATTCAGTTGGATTCGCAATGACATTCGTTTAAGGCAGGAAAGTATTGAAGCGCCGGATTGGTGGATTATTGGAGGAGCGCGGCCGGGGACCACGTCAATAATCCAAAAATCCATCAATCCATTTCACCGTGGCTTTCGCGCTAGACGATGCCCGTTCGCGTGTTACACTTCCTTTGTTATGTCAACCGAAGCGCCCGCCGCGCAAAAAAAAGTCAACCTCCGCCGGCCCGACATCCTTGAGGCCGTGCAGGCCCAGGTGCTCTCCCATTATCGCAGCGAACTCGTCGAACGCGTCCGCGCGAACGGCTGCGTGCTTTCCGCCGACAGCCTCACCGTGAAGCTCGCGAAGGAGTTCGGCTTCTGCTATGGCGTCGAGCGGGCAATTGACCTCGCCTACGCCGCGCGGAAATATTTCCCGCCGGAAAAACCCATTTATCTGCTCGGCGAAATCATCCACAACCCGGAGGTCAACGACCAGATCCGCAACATGGGCATCCAGATCATCTCGCCCAAGCCGACCGAGGAGGAGATGACCCGCCTGAATCCCGGAGACGTGGTGATGATTCCCGCGTTTGGCACCGAGGTTGGCACGCGCAAACGACTCGAAGAGAAAGGCTGTGTGCTCGTGGACACCACCTGTGGTGACGTGATGAGCGTCTGGAAGCGTGTCCGGCAATATTCCAAGGACAGCGTCACGAGCATCATCCACGGCAAGGCGTGGCACGAGGAAACCAAGGCCACCAGCTCCCAGGCCCGCGCCTATGGCAGCGGACATTATCTCGTCGTCTTCAACCTCGCGGAGACCGATTACGTCTGCAATTACATTGTTCAAGGCGGCGACAAGCAGGAATTCCTGGAAAAGTTCAAGGGCGCGTATTCGCAGGGGTTCGACCCGGAACTGCATTTGCAGGCGGTCGGTGTGGCGAACCAGACCACCATGTTGCGCGGCGAAACCGAGGAGGTGCAACGCCGTTTCAAGGCCGCCATGGAGAAAAAATACGGCCCCGAAAACGTCGCCGAACATTTCCGGTTTTTCGACACGATTTGCGGTGCGACCCAGGACCGCCAGGACGCGCTCCAAAAACTGTTGCGTGAGCCGATGGATTTGCTGCTCGTCATCGGCGGTTACAATTCGTCCAACACGTCGCACCTCGCCGAAATGGGTGAGGCCAAACTGCCGACCTACTTCATCAAAAACGCGGCCAAAATGGAGTCGGACCGGCTCATCCGCCATTACGACCAGCACACCAAAAAGGAAACCGAGACCCGTGACTGGCTGCCGTCCGGCAAAATCACCGTCGGCATCACCGCCGGCGCGTCGTGCCCGAACAACCTGATCGAAGACGTGATTCACCGGCTGTTTGGACTGCGCGGCATCTCCGTCCAGAAATTGCTGGCCACCTGACGTGGCAGGTGGCCGGTGACCCGTGGCGGGCAAAAATCCGCTCGCCACCAGAATGCCTTTCCTGTCACCTGTCACCCGTCACTGGTCACCACCTTGAACCATGCCCCGCACGCGCCAGGAACTGGAATACATCGAACGGCAAATCCTCGCGCCCTACGCCCAGCTCAGCGGCGACACCCGCGGGCGTAATTACCCGGAATCGCCGCCCCAATGGCGCACGCAATACCAGCGCGACCGCGACCGCGTCATCCATTCGCGCGCCTTCCGCCGGCTTGAATACAAAACCCAGGTTTTTCTCAATGGCACCGGCGATCATCTCCGCACCCGGCTCACCCATACCATCGAGGTCGCCGCCGTTTCGCGCAACATTGCCAGCGCGCTCAAACTAAACGAGGACCTGGCCGAAAGCATCGCGCTCGCCCATGACCTCGGACATTCCCCCTTTGGCCACAAGGGCGAGACGGTTTTAAATCGTCTGATGAGAAAACACGGCGGTTTCGAGCACAACCGCCAAAGCCTGCGCATCGTCGAGGAATTGGAGCAAAAATACCCGGATTTCCACGGCCTGAACCTTACCTGGGAAGTCCGCGAAGGTCTGGTAAAACATTATACCGCCTACGATCATCCCGGCCGGCGGAAAGGCTTCGATGCCAAAAATTCCTCGCTCGAAGCGCAGATCGCCAATCTCGCCGACGAAATCACCTACTACAGCCACGACCTCGACGACGGGCTGGATTCCGGATTGTTGTCCGAAGACAACCTGCGCCGCGACGTCCGCCTCTGGGCCCAGGCCGCGCGGCTGGTGAAAAAGGAACATGGCGATTTGCCCGACGAATGCCGCCGTTACTTCATCATTCGCACCATCATTGACCTGCAAATCCACGACGTCGTCAATACCAGCGAGCGGCTCATTGCCGACGCCGGCGTGCAGTCGGCGGACGAAGTCCGGCTTTTCCCCAAGGCGCTCGTGCAGCACAGTCCGGAACGCCGCCTGCTGAATCTGGAGCTGCGCGATTACCTGTACAAAAACCTTTATTACCATCCCTCGCTCCGCTGGCTGAATCGGCGCTCCTTGAAAATGCTCGAACAGCTTTTCCGCTATTACCTGGCGCATCCGAAGGAAATCGGCGCCAGCGCACGCCGGCGGATTCAAAAGGCCGGCCTGCATCGCGCCGTGTGCGATTATCTCGCCGGCATGACCGACCGTTACGTCGGACTCGAATATAAGCGGATTTTTGGAAAAACCTCCAAAGCCTGAGATGGAATGACGGGAGCTGAACTCTTATTTTCGATTTACGATTGACGATTGACGCGCCGCTCAAATTACGAAAGGACCTCGTAAATCGTAAATCGCACATCGTGAATTGATCGATTCAGAGCCGTTTGACCGTTTCATCATCCGCAAGCCCGGCCAGCAGTTGGACCACGGTCTTCCCCTGCCCCGGCAAAACCAGCTCCGGCGCGATCTCACTCAATGGCCGAAGCACAAACCGCCGCAGATGCGCCCGGGGATGCGGCAAAATCAGCTCCGGCGTGGCGCGCGTTTCGGCGCCGAACGCAATCAAATCCAGATCCAAGGGTCGGGGTTCGTTTAAGGCTGTTTTCGGCCGGCGGCCAAATTCCTTTTCGAGCGACCGCAGTTTTTCCAGCAACGATTCCGGCGTTTCTTCGGTTCGCGGCGCCAGGCCCACCACTGCGTTGACAAACCGGGGTGAACCTGGCGGACAATTCACCGGTGACGTCTGCCAGAGCGAGGATTTAAGTATCGGCCGGTCTGACCAGTTTTGCAGCCGCGCCATCGCTTCCAAAATGATTTTGCGCGAATCACCGAGATTGGAGCCAAGCGCAACGTAGGACAGGCGTCGCGCCTGTCTCTGAATTTCTGTCTGCATCAAGGAATTAAAAATGGAGACGGGCTGGAAGCCTGTCCTACTTCAAACCGAGCACGTCCTGCATGTCGTAAAGGCCGGGCTTTTGCTTGGCCACCCAGATCGCCGCGCGCAACGCGCCGTTGGCAAAGGAGTCGCGGCTGGAAGCCTTGTGCGTCAATTCGATGCGCTCGCCGTTGGCGGCAAAAATCACCGTGTGATCGCCCACCACGTCGCCGCCCCGCAGGGAATGAATGCCGATCTCCCCCGGCGCACGCTCGCCGATGCCCAGCCGGCCGTGCCGCGCCACCTTGTCCAGATGTTGCTTGCGCACCTCGGCCAGGATTTGCGCCAGCGCCTTGGCCGTACCGCTCGGCGCGTCCAGCTTCATGCGGTGGTGCATTTCGGCGATTTCCAGATCGAAGTCCGGCCCCAAAATCTCCGCCGCCTTGCGCGTCAGCCAGAACAACGTGTTGACGCCGGTCGAAAAGTTCGCGGTCCAAACCATCGGGATTTTCGTTTTGAACTTTAAAATTTCATTTCGTTCGGCGTTCGTATGTCCCGTGGTGCCGATCACCAGCGCTTTCTTGTGCCGCGCACACACCCCTGCGATGTCCGCCGTCGCCGTATGCGTACTGAAATCCACCACCACGTCGCCCTGCGCGGCGGCGGCGGGAAGGTCGTCCCCCATGTCAATTTGCGCGCCGATTTGCACTTCGCGAAAGTTCTTCGCACAGGCCACCAGCGTCTGGCCCATCCGGCCCTTGGCCCCGGTAATGATAATTCTAGTCATAGCAAATAGCAGTTGGGAGTTTGCAGATGGCAGATGGGGGAATCAGATTCGACATATTTTGCTTTGTTGTTTTTCCTAACTCCCATCTCCCGTCTGCCATCTCCTATTATAAGACGCCGCCCGCCTTCATGGTGGCGCGCAATTTCGCGCGGTTCGCCGCACCCATCGGCACCAGCGGCAAACGATATTCCTCGTCAATCAAGCCCATCATCACCAGCGCGGCCTTGACGGGAACCGGGTTGGTCTCGATGAACAAATCCTTGAACAGCGGGTAAAGCTTCGCGTGCAGTTGCGATGCCTTCCGGATTTGACCGCGCCGGAACGCGGCCACCATCTGCGCGACCGGGCGCGGAACGATATTGGACGCCACGCTGATGACGCCGTCGGCGCCCACCGCCATGAACGGCAACGTGAGCGAATCGTCGCCGGACATAATGTCAAATTTCGGACCAAGCGCCGCGCGCAACGCCGACACGCGGTCGCAACTGCCGCCGGCTTCCTTGATGCCGATGATGTTTTTGCATTCGCGCGCCAGACGCCGGACGGTCTCGATGCCGATTTCAATGCCGCAACGCCCCGGAATGCTGTACAGCACGATGGGCAGGCGGGTCTCACGCGCAATTTCACTGAAATGCTGGAACAAACCTTCCTGCGTCGGCTTGTTGTAATACGGTGCGACCTGCAGCGAGCCATCCGCGCCGATTTTCTCGGCTTCGCGCGTCAGATAAACCGCCTCGCTCGTCGAATTGCCGCCGGTGCCCGCAAGCACCTTGATTTTGCCCGCACAACATTTCACCGTGAGGGCGATGATTTCGAGATGTTCCTCGTAATCCACTGTCGGCGATTCGCCGGTGGTGCCCACGGGCACCACACCGTCCACGCCCGCCTTGATTTGCATCCGGACGAGGCGTTCCAGGGCGGGCGAGTCGAGCTGGCCGTTTTTGAACGGCGTTACGAGGGCGGTGTAGGTTCCGGTGAACATGACTTTATCAGGCGGGTAAATTAGCCCAAACCCCGCGTTTGGCCAGCAGGAAATTGCCCGTGGCCCATGCGCACCATCGACGGTCATTCGCGCTCTTGCTCTTGAACATTCGTTTGCTTAATTTCTGCGGCCTTGAAGAAAACCGGTACAGTCATTCCGCGCAAGACGATCTATCGTCTCTCGATTTATCTCCGCTGCCTGGCGCGGCTGCGGGAGAACGGCATCGGCACCGTCTCCAGCGAGGCGCTCGCCAAGGCCGCCGGCGTCAAATCCACGCAACTGCGCAAGGACCTCGCCTATTTCGGCACCTTCGGCACGCGCGGCCTCGGCTATGACGTGGCGGAGTTGTCAAAAAAAATTGCCGATGAACTCGGCACCTCGCGCCTGCAACCGGTCATTCTGGTCGGGGCCGGACATCTGGGGCTGGCGCTGCTTTCCTATCGCGGCTTCGGCAAGGAGGGATTCGAAATCGTGGCCGCCTTTGATGCCGACCCGCGCCGCCATCGCGACAAAAAAGTCGGCCAGCCGATTCTGGGGATGAACCGGGCCGCGGAATTTGTCCGTCAGCATGGCATTAAAATGGCCATCCTGACCGTGCCCGCCGCCGCCGCCCAGGAAGTCGCCAACCAGCTCGTGGCGGCCGGCATCATGGGGATTTTGAACTTCGCACCGATCGCCATTTCCGTGCCGGAAGAAGTCATGGTCAGCAACGTCAACCTGGCCATCGAACTGGAAAACCTGAGCTATTTTATTCAGGAATGACGGAACCCTGCCTACTACCGCTGCCTCCGTCCGTGGTTAAAGCGGTTTCAGCTTTATTATTGTAACGCGGACATTCCTGTATGCGGGTGGGCGGGACCTTCTTGTCCCGCGTTTATCCGCGTAAACGTGGCGACTGGAAAGTCGCCAAAACCCGCCGGCGGGAAAGCCTGCGCTACGTCATAATGGGAGAGGCTCTGACGCGGTCAAACCACCAGCACGGTCTTTTTCGATTTGCGGGTTTTTTTCACCGGCTTCGAGCCGACGGCGGGTGCCGCGGGGACCGTTTCCGGCGGCGGCGCCAAATAAAGATACCGCCCGCAACTCTCACAGAGTTGAATGTCCTCCCCGTGCTTGAGTGACATGATCGCGCCGATGGGCACGCGCATGTGGCAACCGGTGCAGACCTGGTCGCGAACCATGGTGATGCCCTTTTTACCTTTGACGACGATGCGGTCATAATGGGCGAGAATTTGCGACGGGATTTTGGCGCGCAATTCCGTCATGGTGGCCTCGGCGTTTTTGTCGTCGGTCTCGCCAAATTCGAGGGACTGAAGTTTGATTAAGTTTTGAAGTAATTCATTCAATGTATTCATAAAACCATCCACGTATAGTCATGACATAATGGGTGAAAATCAGCAAGCCGAATCCAGCCGCCCCAACAGCCGCAACAATCCGTCCAAAATCGTGATCGGATGCGGCGGGCAGCCGGGAACATAAAGGTCCACCGGCACAATGCCGTCCGCGCCGTTGCGCTGCCCGGCGTGACCGACGTAAGGCCCGCCGGCAATCGCGCACGCGCCCACGGCAATCACCAGCTTCGGTGACGGCACCGCCTCGTAGGTCTGGCGCAGGGCCGCAACCATGTTTTGGGTCACCGGCCCGGTGATGAGCAACCCGTCGGCGTGGCGCGGCGAGGCGACAAATTGAATGCCGAACCGCCCCAAATCGAACACCACCGTGTTGAGCACGTTCACGTCGGCCTCGCAACCGTTGCAACCGCCGGCGCTGACCTGGCGCAGCTTCAGCGAACGTCCGAAAAGTTTGCGCGCTTTCCCGTCCAGGGCCCTGGCGAGTTGAAATTCCTTGTCGCCGAGAACCAGCGCGTCACGGGCGGAAGTCGCGAGGCGATATTCCGGCGTGAAACGAATGGCGCCTTCCGGGCAGGCGCGCTCGCATTCGGGGCAAAACAGACAGCGGCCCAGATCAAGTCGCACACCCTTTTCATCCACGGTGATCGCATCGGTCGGGCAAACCCCGGCGCACACCCGGCAGCCGTCCGGACATTTGGCGGCATCAATCTGCGGACGCCCGCGCAGCCGGTCGGGCAACACCGGCGGTTGATCGGGAAAACCGATCGTGCGGTGTTTCTGATGGGCGCGGGCCAGAAGTGCTTTTAGCATACCTTCTTCCCGTCCGGTCGTGGCAGCCGACGTGAGTCAGCTCCATCTTTCTTGACCGGAAAATTTTGCCAGTGCCCGTTCATAAATCGTGTCCGCAATACGACAGGTTGAAACTTTTGTTGCACAGCGGGAAATCGGAGATTTGCTGGTCGCGCAACGCCAGGGCCAGTCCCATCCAATTATGAAAGGACGGGTCCACAATTTTATAATGCGCGAACTTGCCCGCCGCATCGGTCAACGCCACGTGGCAGATCTCCCCGCGCCAGCCCTCGGCCAGTGAGATCACGGCGTGGTGCGCCGCGAGCGGGCCGGCTTCCGCGCGCACGGGCCCGTCCGGCAACGCCTTGAGCTGGTCAAAGATGAACGCCAGCGAACGCTGAATTTCCATCCACCGCACATGGGCCCGCGCAAAAACGTTGCCGGAGTGATACGACGACACCGGAATCTGGGCAAAGCGATAAAGGCCCGACGGAAATTGCGCCCGCACATCGCGTTCGATGCCGCTCGCCCGCGCCGCCACGCCAACCAGTCCCAGTTCCAGCGCGGTCTCGCGCGAAATCGGCCCCGCGTTTTCGAATCGCGAACGAACCGACGGCGCGTCCCACAGCAGATTCACCGCGTTGGTCACGTCCTGGCGCGCCAGTTCCAGGCGTTCGACCAGTTGTGTCTGCCGGGTTGGGTCAAGGTCGAACAAAACGCCGCCGGGCCGGACCAGGCCGCGCCCGAACCGGTTTCCGCAAATCAACGCCGTCAGGTTCAGAAAATCACCGCGAATGCGGCCGCAAAAACTGGCCGTGGGCAGATAGCCGACATCACCGGCCAGCGCGCCGAGGTCGCCGGTGTGGTTGGCCAGCCGTTCCAATTCCAGCGCGACGGCACGCAACGCCTGCGCCCGTGCCGGCACCCGGCAACCGGCCAGTGCCTCAACCGCCTCGCAATGCGCCAGCCCGTGGCCAATGGTGGTATCCCCGGCCAGTGTTTCCATATACGGAATGGTCCGCTTGGTGGGGCCGCCGATAAGCGCGCGTTCGACACCACGATGCTGGTAGCCGAGTGAAATCTCCAGGTGATAAACCTTTTCGCCATGACATTGAAAACGGAAATGTCCCGGCTCGATGATGCCGGCATGGACCGGCCCCACCGCGACTTCATGAACCTCCTCACCGGACATTTTGAAAAAATCCGTGACCCCCGGCTGGATCGGCGTATCCGCGGCACGGTCCCAGGCATCGTTACCCTCGCGGTAGGAATGATGGAAACGAATCGGTTTCAACCACGGATGGCCTTCCGGACGCACGCCCCACTGTTCCGCGATTTCGCGTTCGAACCAGTGCGCCTGCGCGCAGCCCGGCGTCAGTGCCGGATAACGGTCGGTCACTTCAGTTGAACACAATGTCAATTGTCCATCCGCGTCGTTGGCCAGCACGGCGAACAGCCGGATGCGGCCGGCGCCGGCAGTTTGCCCGAAGAACGCCGCGATCCGCCCATGGTTGTTTTCACAGGCTTGCAGAACTTGTTCGCGAAAATCCTCGAGACCGAGGCCGGGAATTTCCGCAAGTGCCACCGCGTTGCCGTTGTGAACGGGATTGCGCGCGCCGGTTTTCATTGAGCACCTCCGAGCGTTGACGCGATTTGATGCAACACCTCGCTCAGTCTTGACGGCACGGACAGGCCCAGACACAACACCAGAAAACCGAGGATGGCCGGGGGCGCGATCTGCCACCAGTCTTCGTCCGAAGCAAAGCGAGGACGAAGACCGCCGCGCCGAAGCCCTGTGGGCGTAGGCGGGCTGACTGGTTCCTTATCCAACGGACTACGACTCGGCAAGCCATCCGCTTGCTTTGGAGGTTCGCCCTGTGCCATGGCCAGAAACGCCGTCGTCATGCCGATGAAAATGACCGCGAGAAAAACGAGCAGTATGATGGCAATCCACAGATGACCGCCGTCAAACGCGGCTTTCAAGATGGTGAATTTGCTCAGAAACAATCCAAATGGCGGCATGCCGGTGATGGCCAGGAAACCCGCCAGCCAGAGCAGCCCGGTGGCCGGCGCGGCCACCAACAACCCGCGCACCCGGGCGATGCTTTTGCTGTGGTACCGGCTCAGGATGTTTCCCGAAAGCAGGAACAGCATGGCTTTGGCAAACGAATGGTTCACGGCCTGCAACATCGCGCCAAACGCACCCGCACCGCCGAGCCCGATTCCCACCGCGATGATGCCCATGTTCTCGACGCTGGAATACGCCAGCAACCGTTTGTAGTCCGTCTGGCCCAAAATAAACACCGCGCTCACCACCAATGAAATCAGCCCCAACGCCAGCCACACGTCCCGGCCGAAATTTCCCAGGCCGGCCGCCACGCAGATTTGCTGCACGCGGATGAGCCCCAGTAACGCGCAGTTCAACACCGCGCCGGACAGCAACGCCGAGACGGCCGAAGGCGCCTCGCTGTGCGCATCCGGCAGCCAGGTGTGCAACGGCGCCAGGCCCATCTTCGTGCCGTACCCGACAAAAAACAACAGGCAGGCGGCCTTCAACCACGGCGTCTGCAACTCACGCGCCTGCGTGACAAGATTGGACAACACCATCGGGAAACCGGCGCCCGTCGCCGGCGTCGCCGCCACGCCCAGGAAGAAATTCGCCAGCAAGGCCAGGGCGATGCCCACCGAGCAAATGAGCAGGTATTTCCAGGTCGCTTCGAGTGAACGATGGTGCCGGTGAAAGTAAATCAACGGCGCGCTCGCCAGCGTGGTCGCTTCGATGCCCACCCAGAGCAATCCGAAATGCTGGCTGACCGTCACCAGCGTCATCGCCGCCAGAAACAAAAGCAGGCAACTGATGAACACCGCTTCCGGCGCGTTGTCGAACAGAAATCCTTCCTCCGGATCGGTCGCCCGCCGGTTTGCTTCCTGGCCCAGATAACCCACGACATACCACGACACCATCAAAAACAAACCGCTGGTGATGCTCAGAAACAACAACCCGGCCGCATCCAGCGCGAGCCAGCCCCCCAACGCCGGGTCGGGCGTCCCTTTCCAGCAGACAGCAACCAGGGTTGCGTGTATCAACGCCGTGCCAACCAACAACCCGCGCCGAATGGCCGGACGCGTCAAAGCAAACGCCGCCAGGCCGGCGAGCAAAGGCAGAATGACCAGGGCCAGAATCATTGGGATTGCGAAATGGAAAAGTATTGTTCGCCGGGAGCGCCGGCACCTGTCGCGCCGTAGTCCAACGAAGGCTGATCCTGCCGGCGGGTTTCCGGGTTGCCCGCCACGCCGCACGCCGGCGAGATGCCGGCGCTCCCGGAAAATTCGCGCGCGCCGCACGCAATCGTAAATCGTAAATCGTAAATCATAAATCTCCTCAGTCTTTCAACGTGCTTAACCGGTCGGTGCTGATGTGATCAAACTCGCGATTGATGTGAAAGATGGTGATGCCCATGACGAACACCGCGACAAACACGTCCAACAACACGCCCGCTTCCACCAGGAATGGCGTTCGCGCCGCGACCCCCACCCCGAACGTGTAAATGCCATTCTCCATAACGAGAAAACCCAGAACCTGATTCAGCGCGCGTTTGCGGCTGACGATGAGGAAGAGCCCGGCAAAAATGGAAAAAAACGACACCGGCGCCAGCCACGGCGAGGCGATGTTTTCGGGAATCGGTAATTTGGTGCATACCCAGAAGGACACACCGAGGGCCACCGCCCCCGTCACCAGTGACGCCGCATAGCCGACGTAAGGTTCGATTTCGCGTCCGATTTCGGCCTCGCGTATCGCCCGAAAAAGAAACCACGGAAACACGATGCCTTTGATGGCAATCGTCCCGACAGCGAGCAGCCCGAAACGCAGCGACAATTCGTTCCAGTGCGCCAGAATCGGCAGCAACCCGAGCACCATGCCCTGCGCGGCCACAACCCGAATCGAAGCGCCCAGCCGGCTGGAACCCAGCAGCTTCAGGTTCGTCAGCACCACGATCACGAGGATGAGATTGGTGGTGAACATAAAGGTCTAGGCCAGTCCCAACAGAAACGCCACGGCCGCCAGCGCACCGGCGCCCACGAGCAGTTGCGGAACAATCACCAGACGCAACCGCGCCATGACGGATTCAATCACGCCAATGATCACGGCCACCAACAACATGCCGCCCACGGCCAGCAACAGGTCCAGCCACACGTTGCCGGTCGCCGGCAACACCATCCCAACCATCAGCGCCGTAAACAGCCACAACTTCAGCGCCGCGCTGTAAAGAATGAAAGCGAAGTCCGGCCCGCCGTGGTCCAGCACCATCACCTCATGAATCATCGTCAGTTCGAGATGGGTGTTGGGATCGTCCACCGGAATGCGCGCGTTCTCCGCCAGCAACACGATCATCAGCGCGATGACCACCAGCGCCAGTACCGGGCCGGAATGCAGCCCATGGATGCCGGCCGCCGGCCCAATCATTGTCGAGAGTGAAAAATTCCCCGCCTGTCGCGCCAGTGTGGCCAGCGCCACCAGCAGCGCCGGCTCGGCCAGCGCGGAGAAAAATACCTCCCGGCTGGCGCCCATGCCTTCAAAACTCGACCCGGTGTCGAGCGCGGCGGCCACGGTAAAAAACCGCATCACTCCGAACAAACCGGCAAAGAGCAGAAAGTCCGCTGGAAACGCGATCAGCGCCGGGAAATGCCCCAACGGCATCAACATGGCCGCCGTCAACGCCGCCGCCAGCCCCAGGATGGGCCCGGCGCGGAACAACCACGTCGTCGTCCGGCTGTAAACCGCGCCTTTTTGCAGCAGTTTCCACAAGTCGAAATAGGTTTGCAGCAGCGGCGGACCGCGCCGTCCGGCAAAAACCGCCTTCGTACGGTTGATGACACCGAACAATAACGGCGACAACCCCAGCGCGAGCAACAACGGGATGAAAGGAAGGGTGTTCATCCTGAAAAACCAAATTGAACCAACGATGCACACAGATGCACACGGATGAAATGCAAAGCCGCCGTTGGCAAGGTAGGGCGCGTCACTCCGTGCGCGCCGTCATTGGCGACCGGGCGACCGGCGGGCCGTGGACTGCCCGCCCCACCAAAAAAGCCGTGTCCATTCGTCCCGCATTGCGGGATCCGTGGTAGATGCTCTCCAGTTTTAGTCTTCGCGTTCATGGTCAGCGGAATTTCCAGACCAGCAGCACGATCAAGGTCACGGCAATGTAGAGGACGTAAAGCTGGACGTTACCGTGTTGCAACCAGCGCAGCCGCGCCAGCCATTCATTCGCGCGCTCGAACATCGGCCGGAACATTTCCTCACGGGATAAATCGGGCGTCTCGGTTTTCAATGCCGCCTCCGCCGGGAAAAATCCGCGCGGCGCCAGAATCTTTTTCTTCGTGCCCAGTAATGGCCGGAACAGGTCCGTCAGCGGCTGGGCAAACGATGAGGCGGTGTATTGAATTCGTGCCGTTGGCCGCAGGTAACCGCAGCCCCACGTCACGCCCTCCTCCACCGGGCGATTGGCCAGCAGACCGCGCCGCACCAAAACCAGCATCGCCACCAGCAGTAAAAATATCACCGACCCGATCACCACGAAGGTCAGCGGACTGGCGGCCGTGGCAAGATTTTCACCAATGATGTCGGGTGACTGTCCGGTGAGGTTCTCCAAAACCGGTTGCAAGCATCCGACGACCAGGGGCGCGAATAAGCCAATGCCGACGCAGCCGGTCGCCAACACCAGCATGGGCCATCGCATGGTCCAATCCACCTCGTGTGCACGCGAGACATGTTCGCTGCGCGCCTCGCCCAGGAAAACAATGCCGAACGCCTTGGTAAAACAAGCCACCGCCAGACCACCGATGAGTGCCAGCGCAATAATCAACGCCAGCAAAGGGACCGCAACTTCTCCCCCGGTCGAAGTGCCGCCCTTGAACGCGCCGAGAAAAATCAGGAACTCGCTCACGAAACCGTTCAGCGGCGGCAAACCCGAAATCGCGACCGCGCCAATAAGAAAAGTCACCGCCGTCCACGGCATCCGTTTCAGCAGCCCGCCGAGCTGGTCAATCTCACGCGTTCCGGTCCCCTGCACGACCGCGCCCGCGCCGAGAAAGAGCAACCCCTTGAACAAGGCGTGATTGAGCACGTGCAACAGCGCGCCACCAAAGCCCAGCACCATCAACAGGGGCGAAGCCGTGCTCATCCCCAGCAGGCCGACGCCCAGCCCCAACGCGATGATGCCGATGTTTTCAACGCTGTGATACGCCAGCAGGCGTTTCAGATCGTGCTGGGCCAGCGCAAACAACACGCCCAGCACACCCGAAGTCAGCCCAATGACAATGAGTGCCCACCCCCACCATAAGGGCGGAGTTCCCAGAAACGTGAACGCGCGCAGCAATCCATAAATTCCCGTTTTGATCATCACGCCTGACATCAGGGCCGAGACGTGGCTCGGTGCCGCCGGATGCGCCTCCGGCAGCCATACATGCAGCGGCATGAATCCGGCCTTGGTGCCAAATCCGACCACCGCCAGCAAAAACAGCACGCTCGCCAATCCTTGCGTGTGAATTCCCTGTGTTGCCCAGACATCGAAATTCATGGAACCGGTCTCACGTCCCAGCAACAGGAAAAAGGCCAGCAGAAAGGCCGTGCCCAGATGGGTGGCGACCAAATAGATCCAGCCGGCTTCCCGGACGCTTTGGCGTTCGTGCTCGAACGTCACGAGGAAAAACGACGCCACCGCCATCAGTTCCCAGGCAACCAGGAACAGCACGGCATTGCGCGCCACCAATACGAGCATCATGCCCAACACCAGCAGGCCGTAGAAAAACCAAATCGGACCCAGCGCACGCCGCTGCTGCCACGGCCGCAGATAACCGACACCATAAACCGCCGCGAGTGCCGAGAGCAGAAGGGTCGGCACCAGGAACCACGCCGAAAGGGGATCCAGCTCAATGAAAAATTCGCCGTAGGGCACCGGCCACGGGAATCGCAACTGCAGAACCGCGCCGCCCAGCAATACCTGAACCGCCGGAATGCAGCCGGCAATTGCCGCCACCACAACCGGAAACGCGCCGAGCCACGAAAAGTTCAGGCCCGGACGATTCATCAGCAACAACGCAACCACCGCGCCGAACAGCAGCACGACCATCGCTGTCAGCAGCAATGTCACAGGGCCGCCTCTTTCTTCGTATTCGCCGGTGAAGCCCGCAGGCCGTCGCTGATTTTTTTAACGGCCGCGAGAATCTCGTCACGGCTGGCCTGCCGGACGATCTGCGCCTTGAAATCGGGGTTGCGCAACGCAAACGCCAGGCGGGACAGCAAATGCAGGTGCGCCTTGACCGTGGGGCTGATGAGCGTAAACAACGTTTGCACCGGCTGGCCATCCAACGCCCCGAAATCCACCGGCGCTTCCAAAAAACACAACGTCACCACCGGCTGCGGCACGTGCAGCACAATCGGATTCCGGACATGCGGAATGGCGATGCCGTCGCCAATGGCCGTGGATTCGAGAGCCTCACGCGCCAGCAACACCTGCAAAAGAAATTCCCGATCAACTTTATCGGGCAATCGGAGCACCTCCACCACACTTCGAAGAACGGCCGGCTTGTCCTTGCCGGCCAGCCGATAGAAAATCCCCCCCACCTCCAAGGCGTCGGACAATTCCGGAAGCGGCGCGGAGCCGTTTTCCGGTTCTTCAAAAATCCGTGGCGAAACATTGATGCGATTGGCTGTGGCCCATTCCAGCAGTTCGGCCCGATTGAACCGATATTGTCCACTGAGGCGGTAACCGGGCAGTTTACGCTCATCAATCCAGCGATAAACCGTCTTTTCCGAGATATTCAACAACCCGGCAACATCTTTGACAGTCAGTTGCATCTGTTCGCAATGTCCAAACCGCGAAACGCACTTTGGACATCTTTGGACAATTTGCAAACAATGCCCACTGATGTCAAGCACTCCTTAACGCCGGTAGTGGGGTCATTTGTCTTTTTAGGCGTTCAGCCTCTTTACTTCGCAGGATTTGGCATGAAATTGCGGGATGGACGTATAAAAGAACGGTTTTAGTTGGAGGCGTAGTTCTTTTCAAGGCATGGTTGAGTGTGTTTTTCATATACAGGAGTTGTCGCCCGTCGCGACCTCCAACTCAACTCATGCCTTCTTTGGAACGTTAGGCTACGTACGCTCCCCCGCTGCAGGAAGCGGTCGCGGGCTGCTAAAATTCCGGTGTGTCTGCCGTCTACGCGAATATGAGCTCACGCTATAACCCGGGCCGAGTCGCAGGATGCCTTTACCTGTTGACGGGCTTCTCGATGATCCGGCCCATGTATGTTGGGCGCACTCTGATAGTGCGCGACGATGCAGCCGCCACAATCCACAACATCGCCGCCCATGAATTGTTCTTCCGCTTCGGCATGGTCTCCGATCTGGTCGGCGGCCTCGGGTGTCTTCTTACCGCGCTGGCACTCTACGAACTGCTCAAAGGAGTAGACCGCAAACTCGGCGTCCTCATGGTCGTTCTCGGCGGGCTCATGCCATGTGTCCTTGCCGTCATCAACGTGCTCAATGACGCTGCTGCCGTTGTGATCGCGCGCGATGAACCCTTCGTTGCCCTATTTGACAAGCCGCAGCAAGCTGCGCTGGTTGCGCTCTTTTTACGTATTCACGATCACGGCTTCCTGATCAGCGAAGTCTTCGCGGGCCTGTGGCTCTTTCCCTTTGGACTCTTGGTGTTTCGCTCGGGATTTCTCCCGCGGATCCTGGGCCTCTTATTGTTCGTGAGCGGCTTCGGTTATTTGGCCATCAGCGGCACCGGGCTGCTGTTTCCATTAAATGTGGAGCGAGTCTCCATGATCGCCTCCCCGGCCCTGCTCGGAGAGGGTGGTATCATCCTCTGGCTTCTGATCAAGGGAGCCTGGCCGCCCTAAGTTCGCATGCAAAAGCCCAACACCTATTAAGTCCGAACTGTCAACAGGCAAAAGGAATTCCATCCGGAATTGTATTAATTCCGTTTTCGCGTCCAACGAACGGGAACTCCCACCTTCGCCCTAAGCTATGGTGGGCA
>JBEKTH010000010.1:0-83913 GCA_049516255.1 Verrucomicrobiota bacterium | reverse complement strand
AGCTGCGGAAGCCGGCTTGGCTTCAGCCGGAGCAGCAGTCACGGAAGTGGTGGCAGCAGGCGTTTCATTCGTAGAAGTAGTGGCAGACGGCGCTTCGCCGATCGGAGCCGACGCCGGAGTGACTGCCACCGGAGCTTCAACAGTCGGAGCCGCGGTTTCGGCGGGAGCGATGGCAGCCGGAGCAGTTTCAGTGGAAGCGGAAACCGGAATTGTGACCGGCGTGGTCGTTGCGGGAGCGGGTTGCGAAGCCGCCGCCGTCGAATTGGTATCCGTCGCCGGGGCAGAAGCAGCGTCATCTGTAGCTGTGGAAGCCGGTTTGGCTTCAGCCGGAGCAGCAGTCACGGAAGCGGTGGCAGCAGGGGCTTCATTCGTAGAAGTAGCAGCAGACAGCGCTTCGCCGGCAGGAGTAACCGCAGGCATGGCTGCCACCGGAGCTTCAGCAGCCGGAGTCGCGGTCGCCGTGGCTTCAGCAGGAGCGGCGGTAACAGGTGTTTCTGGAGCCGGCGTCGCTTCCGTGGAAGCGCCAACCGGAGCAATCGCCGAAGGAGCAGTCGCCGGGGCGGTTTGCGGAGCTGTTGCTGGAACAGAAGCCGTGGCGGTGACGTTGTTCGTGGAGGCGGCGGGTTGCACTATCGCGGCTGTGGAATTTGTATCCGTCGACGGCTGGGCTTGTGGGTGGTCCAGCTCGTAAATTTTCAGCTCGAACGACGCACGCGCAGCGGCCTGTTCCGGCGTATCATCCGCACGAGCAGAAAGTATAGTCGCCGCAACGACAATGCATAAACCAACATGGATTCTGGTTTTCATAAATTTTCCTGTCTTCACCGGCCTTTGCGAGCATCTCCGGGGCCAATCTGGCTGGTCGCCGGTGCAAAGCAGCTTTTTGCCTCCGGTAGACGGTTTTCGGGGATGTCCAAGGATGACTGGAAATTCCGCGTTCAAAGAAAGTTCATCCTCTGATTCACAATATTGGTGAATGTCCAAATATTTGACGGGCTGGTATAAGTCGTGAAGACTGGAGGATAATGGCAACCGACCCGATTTGTGGCATGATGGTGGACGAAGCGTCCGCCTTGCGCACCGAACGTGACGGGCAGACGTATTATTTTTGCTGCGAACATTGCCGGCAGAAATTTTTGGAAATTCCGAACTCCGAACTCCGAACTCCGAACTCCGGTCATTGCCACAGGCATCACGATGAGATGGCGATTAGGCCGGCAACGAATGCAAAATATTTCTGCCCGATGTGTACCGGTGTGGAATCGGACGAGCCCGGCGATTGTCCGAAGTGCGGGATGGCGCTGGAACGGAACCCGGCCTGGATCGCCACCGCGGGCAAAATAATTTACACCTGCCCGATGCACCCGGAAATCGAGCAGGACCATCCGGGTGATTGCCCGAAATGCGGGATGCCGTTGGAACCCAAAATCGTTTCCACCGCGCCGAAGGACAACGACGAAGCCCGCGCGCTCGCCCGCAAATTCTGGATTGGCCTGGCTCTGACTTTTCCCGTCCTGTTTCTGGCGATGGGCGAATGGATTCCCGGTTTGCAGATGGAACAGTGGATTCCCAAATCAGTTTCCAAATGGCTGGAATTTCTGTTGAGCACGCCGGTGGTATTGTGGGCGGGCGGGATGTTTTTCGGCCGGGCCTGGCATTCGCTGAAGACGCGGCAGTTGAACATGTTCACGCTCATTGCGACCGGCGTCGGCGCGGCGTACGTTTACAGCACCGTGGCCGTCATCGCTCCCGGCATTTTCCCGCCATCGTTCCGGCAACACGGTGAAGTGGGACTTTATTTTGAAGCGGCGGCGGTCATCACGGTGCTGGTTTTGCTGGGACAGCTTCTCGAAACCAAAGCGCGCAGCCGCACCGGACAGGCGATCAAGGCGTTGCTCGGCCTGGCGGCCAGGACCGCGCACCGTGTTCGGAACGGTCACGAGCAAGACGTGCCGGTAGACGAAGTGCGGAAAGCTGACGTGCTGCGCGTCCGGCCCGGGGAAAAAATTCCCATTGATGGTGTGATTATCGAAGGCCGGAGCAATGTGGATGAATCCATGATCACCGGCGAACCAATGCCGGTGACCAAAAGCGTGCAGGATTCCGTCATCGGCGCGACCGTCAATCAGACGGGAACCTTTCTGATGCGGGCCAAAAAAGTCGGTTCCGAGACGCTGCTCGCGCAGATTGTGCAGATGGTGGCGGAAGCCCAGCGCAGCCGCGCGCCGATTCAGAAGCTGGCGGACAATGTGGCGGGTTATTTCGTGCCCACCGTCATCGGCGTCGCGGTCGTCACCTTCGTGGTCTGGGCCGTTTGGGGACCGGCCCCGGCGATGGCGTACGCGCTGGTCAATGCGGTGTCGGTGCTGATTATTGCCTGTCCGTGCGCGCTGGGTCTGGCGACGCCGATGTCTATCATGGTCGGCGTGGGCCGCGGCGCACAATCGGGCATCCTCATCCGAAACGCGGAAGCGATTGAAACAACGGAGAAAGTCACGCACCTGCTGATCGACAAGACCGGGACGCTGACCGCCGGAAAACCGAAGGTGGTAAGCATCGTTTCTTCCCGGGAATTTCCTGGGAGCGCCGGCGTCCCGTTGGCAAATCGCACGTTACTGGAAAACATCAACTCGCCGGCTGGAAGCCAGTGCTCCCAGGTTTCCCGAGAAGATGAACAATTTCTCGGCCTCGCCGCGGCGGTCGAGCAACTCAGCGAACATCCATTGGCCCGGGCGATTGTGGACGAGGCGAAGGACAGGAAAATCGCCCTTTCACCGGCGAGCGATTTTAAATCCACAACCGGCGGCGGCGTGTCGGGAAAGATCGGCGGCCAAATGATCCGCGTGGGCAAGGAGAAATTTTTAAGCGATTCCGGCGTGGCAATTCCCGACGACTTGAAACAAACATCGCAGCATCTTCAGGAAAAGGCGCAGACGGTGGTCTGGGTGGCGGCGGATGGCAGGGCAATCGGTATCATCGGCATTGCCGATCCGATCAAGGAAACGACGCCTGCCGCCATCCAGGCGCTGCACGACACGGGATTGAAGGTCATCATGTGTACCGGCGACAACCGGAAAACCGCCGAAGCGGTGGCGAAGGAATTGGGCATTGACGAGGTCAGGGCGGAGTTGACGCCGCAAGGCAAACTTGAGCTGGTCAATCAACTGAAGGCCGAAGGTAAAATTGTGGCGATGGCCGGCGACGGTATCAACGACGCGCCCGCTTTGGCCGAGGCGCACGTGGGCATTGCGATGGGCACCGGAACAGACGTGGCCATCCAGAGCGCCGGCATCACGCTGGTCAAAGGCGACCTGCAAGGCATCGTCAAGGCGCTGACCCTGAGCCGACAGGTGATGAAGAACATCCGGCAGAATTTGTTTTTCGCGTTCGTCTATAACGCGCTGGGCGTCCCGATTGCGGCGGGGATTTTGTATCCGGTGGCGCATCTGCTGTTCAATCCGATGATTGCCGGCGCGGCAATGAGCTTCAGTTCGCTCTCGGTGGTCAGCAACGCCCTGCGGCTGTGCAAAATGAAATTGTAAAGGACCGCCGGCTTGAAGCGTTGACAACCATGAGGCTTCCGCAACAATAGCCCGTCGCATGCGGTCATTCGAAGGTCATTTGCCTCTCTCTTTCCTCCGGTCAGTTTCACTGGCCGCGCTCACGCTTTTGTGCGGCTGCCAGACGACGACCCAAAGCCTGTTCACGGCTGCCGGCCCCGGCTGGCATATCCAACAAGGCCAGGCGCTGTGGCGGCCCAGACAAGGCCTGCCGGAATTCGGCGGCGACCTCATCCTGGCCACCAACGTGGACGGCTGGGCGCTGATTCAATTTGATAAGACGCCGCTGTCCATGGTGTTCGCGCAGAACACTCCCACCCGTTGGTTCATCCGGTTTCCCCAACAGCAGATCCATTTCTCCGGGCATGGGGCGCCGCCCACCCGGTTCGCCTGGCTTTATCTGTCCGCGGCCCTGGCCGGGAAACCGCTGCCCCTGACATTGCATTTTGAGCGCCGACCGCAGGGGGGTTGGCGGCTGGAAAACACCGGTACGGGAGAAGTCCTGGAAGGCTATCTGTCGCCGTGAGTTCTTCTCTGAAACGCTGGTGGTGGGCGCTGCTCGCAGTGGCAGTCTGCCTCGGCGTGTGGCGGTTGCGCTTCGACGTGGACATCCTTGACCTGTTACCGCCGGATGAGCCGACGGTCCAGGGCCTGAAACTGTACCAGCAACATTTTGCCAACGCACGCGAACTGATCATCACCCTCCGCGCGCCCGATGCCGGGCAGGCGGAACAATTGGCGGGCGCGCTGGCGGACCGTTTGCGGCAGCAAACCAACCTGGTCGCGGAGGTGACCTGGCAGGCGCCGTGGATGGAACATCCGGAGCAACTCGGCGAATTGCTCGGCTGGCTGTGGTTCAATGAACCGCCGGAATCGTTCGGGTTATTGACCAACCGGCTCGCCCCGGACCAGCTCAAGCCCACACTAGAGCAGACAAAGGAATCGCTCGCCACGTCCATGTCGCCGATGGACCTGGCCCGGCACGAGTTCGATCCGTTCAATTTGCTGACGATGCCGGCGTTGACCAATCTTTCCAGTTTCGCAGGCGGCCAGGGCCAGCAGATGTTCGCCTCGCCCGACGGAACTTTCCGCTTGTTGTACGTGGAATCCGCGGTGGATTTGGGCAGTTACCATTCGTGCGAGAACTGGTTGAAGGCGATTCATACAATCGTCGGAACGCCGGCATCCCTGCCGGCGAGTGGGGGAACCAACGCGATTGAAACACGCCGGCAAGATCAGCCTTCGTCGGACTACGGCACGACAGGTGCCGGCGCTCCCGGGACGAATGGCGTCGTGGTTGGTTACACGGGGCGACCGGTGTTTGTGGAGGAAATCGCCACCAGCATGCAACACGATATGAGCCATTCGGTGGGCATCACCTCCACCGTCATTGCCCTGCTCTTCTGGCTGACGCACCGGCGCTGGCGGCCGATGTTGTGGTTGCTGGCGTTGCTCATGTTGATTTTGGGCGCGACGCTCGCGCTGGGCGGGCTGGTGCTGGGGACGGTCAGCGTGGTGGCGCTGGGTTTTGCCGCCGTGCTGCTGGGATTGGCGGTGGATTATGCCGTGGTCCATTACCAGGAAGCGCTCGCGCATCCGCAAATGACGGTGCCGGAAATCCGCCGCGCGATTGCGCCGAGCATTTTGTGGGCGGCCATCACCACGATGAGCGCGTTCCTGGTGTTGAACCTCGGCGGCCTGCCCGGCCTGGGGCAACTCGGCACGCTGGTGGCCATCGGCATTGCTTTGTCGGCGTTGGTCATGGTGATGATTTACCTGCCGCCGTTGTTTCCCGAACGCCGGAAACCGCGTCCGGACCAACCACCGTTCCGTTGGTGGAATTATTTTGTCGCACCGCCACCGGGAGCGCCGGCATCCGTGCCGGCAAATTCGCTATTGAAAACAGAATCTCGCCGGCAAGATGCCGGCGCTCCCGGAAATAACGCCGCCATTCCGTTGCTCTTGACCGGCTTGACTCTGCTCGTTGCCAGCGCAGTGTTGTGTTTTCGCCAGCCGGGATTGGATCGGACCGGCAACGCCCTGCAACCGCAACACGGCGAGGCGCAGACCACGCTGGACGAAATCACGTCGGAACTGGGTCTGCCGCCGCAGCCACTGTGGGTCATCATTTCCGGCAAGGATGAACCTGAAATTTATCAGCGTCTTGTCCACGCCGACGGATTGTTGGACGGCGCGGTTTCAAATCATGTCATTGGCCAGTATTTGCTGCCGACCGCGCTGTGGCCGCGCGTTGAATATCAGGCGGCCAATCGAATGACGGCCACGGTCTTGGGAACAAAAGGTCCGTTGCTGCGGAACGTCGCGTTGGACGAAGGTTTCAACACCAACGCGCTGGTGCTGACGGAGGAATTGGTAAACACCTGGGCACGCGCCGGTACCGGCACCAACGTGTTCTGGCCGACCAATCACCTCAGCCAGTGGTTGCTCAAACGGTTCATCACCCGAACTCCGGACGAATGGCTGGTGATGGGCCTGGTTTATCCGGCAACGAACCGGGTCGAGCCGGCGGCGCTGGCCGGCTTGTCGTCACAGTTGGCCAAAAACGGCGCGTTGCTTTCCAGTTGGGAATTGCTGGGTGGCGCGACGCTGAAACGGGTGCAGTCCAGAATGTGGGAGGTGGTGACGCCGATGGTGGTGCTCGTGTTGCTCTCGCTCTGGTTCGCCTTCCGCCGGGCAACGGAAATTCTGCTGGGCGTGGCGGTATTGTGCCTGAGCGGGCTGTGCCTGCTGGCCATCATGACCATCAGCGGCTGGACCTGGAACCTGATGAATTTGATGGCCCTGCCGCTGATGCTCGGCACGGGCGTGGATTATACCCTTTTCATGCAACTCGCGTTGCGCCGGCACGGCGGCGATCTCGGTGCCGTCCGTCGTTCCGTCGGGCGGGCACTGATGTTATGCGGCGGCACGGCCGTGGCCGGGTTCGGGTCGTTGGGATTTTCCAGCAATCCGGGCATGGCCAGCCTGGGCAGGGTGTGCGCCGTGGGCATTGGCGCCAATATGTTGATCTCCGTGTTTTTGCTTCCCACCTGGTGGACGTTGTTAAGTTCAAGGTTCAAAGTTCAAGGTTCAAAGTTCAAAAACGGCGGGGAAAAATCCCTCAACACTCAACCCTCAACACTCAACCCGTTTTCCTTCTATCGCGCCGGTTTGTGGCGGCTGGGACTGGTCATTGTGCGCATCGTGCCGGTCGGGTTGGTGAAGGGATTTGCCATGTTCCTGGCCGAACTTTATTGGCGGTTCCAACGGCAACGCTGCGAAGCGGTGGTGCAAAATTTTTTGCCTTTGTTTGCGGGCGACCGGGCGGCGGCGGAAAAGGCCGCGCATCGGCTCCATCGGAAATTCGCCGCGAAGATGGTCGATTTATGGCGCGTCGAAGGCGGTGTGCCGGTGCAAAACTGGCTCACCAATCCGGCCGAACTGGAAATCATCCGCACCGCCCGTCAACGCGGACGCGGCACGCTCTTCATTACCCTGCATCTCGGCAATTGGGAACATGGCGGCCTGTTGCTGACGCAACTGGGCATCCGGTTGACGATCCTGACGCAGGCCGAACCCGACGACGGCCTGACTGACCTGCGCATCGAGGCGCGGCGGCGTTGTGGGGTCGGGACGCTGGTCATCGGGCAGGATGATTTCGCGTTTATGGAGGTCATCAAACAACTTCAAGCCGGGGCGGACCTGGCCATCTCGCTGGACCGGCCGCCGGAAAAGGGCGGCGTGACGATAGAATTTTTCGGCCATCCGTTTGAAGCGTCGCTGGCGGCGGCGGAACTGGCGCGGGCCTCGGGCTGCGCGTTGATCGGCGTGACGATTGTCCGCCGGCCGGACGGTTATGCCGTAAAAGTGCTGCCGGAGTTCACCTACGACCGCCAGGCGCTGGGCCGTCGTGAGGCCCGCCGGGAATTGACGCAGCAAATCCTGCGTGCATTCGAACCGGAAATTCGCAAGGATATTGACCAATGGTATCAATTCGTTCCGATTTGGGTAGGACAGGCGTCGCGCCTGTCTCAAAAATGATTTCCCGCTTAAGCGGAACAAAGAGTCAGAGACAGGCGCGACGCCTGTCCTACCTATGCGGCTGGCTTTGGATTCTGGCATGCGTAATGGCGTCCATGGCGGCTGCCCAAGAAACCGGCTCCGACGCGCAGTTTAATAAATGGTTTGAGGTGCAGACCAACCTGCACAGCTGGTCCGCCGACTTCACCCAGACGCGCACGCTCAAGGTATTGAACCAGCCGCTGGTTTCCACCGGCAAGGTCTGGGTGACGCCGGGGGAATTCCGCTGGGAGCTGGGCCAGCCGGTGCAGACCATTGTGCTCCGCCAGCCGGACCAGTTGCTCATCATCTATCCCCGGCTCAAGCAGGCGGAAAAATATCCGCTCGGCGCCGTTCCGACCGGCCCGATCAAGGACGCGCTGGCCCTGCTGGACGCCACCCTGCCCCGCGACCGGGCGACCATGGAAAAAAACTTCAGCCTGCTGTCGGCGGCGGAGACGAACTCGATGCTGCAAATGACGCTCCAGCCCCGAAGCGATTCCGCGCACAAATTCATCAGTGAAATCCTGATCGGTTTTCACACCAACGATTTCACCATCGCCGCCACGGAGATGGAATTTGCCGACGGTTCCACTTTGCGGAACGATTTCACCAACGTGATCTTGAACCAGCCGATTGATCCCGCACAGTTCGAGGCCAAACTGCCGCCGGACTTCACCGTGGTTGAGCCACTGAAGCAATGAACGCGAGCCGGAGATATTCCCGGGAGCGCCGGCATCTTGCCTGCCCGTCGTGGCGTGAACTCGCCGGCAAGGATGCCGGCGCTCCCGGATTCACAACATGAGCGCGTCGCCGGAAGTTCTGCAACTGGCCATGAAATCGCTGCCGCACGGGCCGGAATTCCGGTTCGTGGACCGGATGGTGAGCCTGACGCCGGGTCAGGCCGGCGTGGGGGAATACCGGGTGCGCGGCGATGAGTTTTATTTGCGCGGCCACCTGCCGGGCGAACCGATTCTGCCGGGCGTGCTGCTGGTGGAAGCCGGCGCACAGGTGGCCGGCATGGTGGCGCAGGAGGACCCGGCCAACCCCACCTGGCCGCGAATGAAACTGTCCGGTCTGCGCGCCGTCAAAATTCTCGGCTCAGCCAAACCCGGCGACACCCTGCGCATCGAAGCCACCATCACCGGCCGTTTGGGTCCCTTGATTCAAGCCGCGGTCACCGCCTTCATCGCAAACACGAAAGTACTGTCGGCCGAACTCACCCTGGCGGGCATGAAATAGATGCCGCGAAAAGGCGCAAAAAGCACAGAGCCCTTGACACGGATTTCACAAATTAACACGGATTGAATTACAATCCAAAGCCCGTAGGGCTGGCATATCTGTCGAAAATCAGCATCGAAAAAATCCCAAGCTCCGTTCAGGAGCGGCAAATTGGGTGGGGCGAGGCTCCTGACGAGCCGGCTCGCGAGGACACTCGCCCCACTGGGAACAGGTTCTACAGCCCCGCCGGGGCTGGATTTTTTTGGGCGGGGTTGAGACGCTACAAAGATGCCGCGCCTGCGGTGCCCGGAAAGACATTGAACGCGCTGCCCATTTTCATTTTGGAATGGGTGACCGGGGCGATCCGGCTTGCGTTGCCGGACAAACACAATTAAATTGCCAGCATGAAACTGCGTCTCTTGGTTGAACTCGACCCGGAAACCAATCGTTGGTCAGCGGTTTTCCCCGAATTGCCCGGTTGTGCTTCCGCTGGAGACACGGAAGCGGAAGCAATTGCCAACGCGAAGGAGGCATTGGAGCTTTGGTTTGAACCCTCGCCGGTGAAAATGCGCAAAGGCGCAAAGCTCATGGAACTTGCCGTGCCGTGAGCCGCGATTTCCAGTTTGCAACGCCAAAGAAGTTGTCAAAATTTTGCGCCGGCACGGCTTTGGATTGGTGGAGCAATCCGGCAGCCATCAGAAATGGCGTGATGCAAACGGCCGGCAGGTGATCGTGGCCATGCACGGAAACAAACCCATCCCCATCGGCACGTTGAAAAGCATCATCGAAGGCAGCGGCTTGGACGTGGAAACATTCCGCTGATAAAGCCAAAACAGATTTTCCAAAACAGTGACAACCGATCAGTCCGTCCGTGCTTTCCAGTTTGAACGCGACACCTTCGCGTTTCGCCACGAACTGGTGTGGCAGTACCATTTCGACCCGGTGACCGGCGCGATGACCACTTTTAACTCCAATCCGCCGCCCACATATTATCATCGTTGCTTCGTGATGGTGCGCTCAACGCGGCAGTTTTTTTATCACGCCCGCTTTGAACCGGAGCGGCCCGTGGCGGAACCGGAAGCTTACCGGCGGATCATCCGGGAGGTCGTCGCCCGCAATCCGCGCCGGGCATGCGCGGAATCGGAACGGGTGATGGTTCCCGGCTACGACGGCTTGCGTTCGTTCAGCCGGGCGCACGAACGGCTGCTCAAGGCGGAAATGGGCGGCCCCTGGCAATCCTACTTTTTACGCAGCCATTGGCGCATGATCTTTCCGGTACGTGGCTGGCATCGGGAACGGATGGCGCGAAAGTTGAAACAATCGCTGCCCCAACGCGGCTTGAGCCTCGTGCATCTGTTCCGCTTTCCGCGCATCACCATCAACCACGGCATCGTGCTGTATGGCCTGACGGAGTCGGAGCCAACCCTGGAATTCGAGGCATACGATCCGAACATCCCCGAGCATCCCGTGAAGCTCGTTTATGAGCGGAAGCGGCGGGTATTCACCTTTGCCCCCAGCCGCTATTGGGGCGGCGGGGCGTTAAGTGTGATGGAGATTTTTTGCGACTGGCCCTATTGATTTCCGATTTACGATATACGATTTACGAGTCCATTCCCACTCAAACGCGCGCGCAAATCGTAAATCATAAATGGTCAGTGTCGACGGCGCGGGCGCCAGAAGGCGACTCCAAAAAATATCGTGCCGCAGGTGTTGATGCCAAAAATGTAGCCGATGTTGTACGGACGCCCCGAATTGTTCGGCGCATAAATCGGCAGGTTCTGTCCCATCAGCAGGCCCGGCAGCGCGGCGGGCATCAGTATTCCGTGCAGAATGCCCATGTGAAAACCGGCGACGTGATCAGGTTTGTAACAGCGGGACGACGCCCAGCCCTGGGCAAAACCCAGTACCAGCGTCAGCACCGTCAGGGCGATGGCTTTAATGATGATGAATCTCGCCCTGGAAAAGCGGTCGGAGGCGCTGACTTGAGGTATTGCCATCGGCTCGGGAATGGATTCTGCCATCCGGCACAGCATGTTCCGACGCCGCGACACCCGGCAAGCACATAATGCTGGCAACGCTTTCGAGCTTCCAAGCTTGACGTGATTGGCCGCCGCGCCATACTTCCATTGGAAATGAGCATTGAGAACCAGCGCGGGTTCGTCGCATGCACAATGGCCGGGATTGAGTACCCGCCGGCTTGTTCACCGGCACACCCCGTGGTTGCGCCGCAATGACCGACATTTCGTCGCAGACCTAAAACAAGCAATGACCTCAGAGAAGGACCCCAAGACTGTCGCCGCGCAGCTTTGTCAGTTTGCGCGAACCAATTTCGTCGCCGAAGGAACGGATTTTGACGAAAACAGCCCGCTGGCCCAGGCCGGCATTGATTCGTTTGCGCTGGTGGAACTGCTGCTCTTTTGCGAACGCGTCATCGGCGTCCGGGTGCCGGATTCGCACCTGACGGGCAACAATCTGACCTCGATGGCCACGCTGGCCAATTGCATCGCCGAGCTGTCCCGCAACAACCACTCTACCGCCTGAGCGCCGGAGTGGCCGTGCTTATGCCTGACCACCTGCCTCGTCAGATTCGATCGGCTGCCGGAGATTATTTCATGCACGGCCAGGACCACCGGATGCGGCGGTTCGGGTTGCCGGGCAATGTCTGCTGCGCCGTCTTCCAGCTCGACCAGGGCTTTGAGGCCGACCGGCTGCGCCGGCGCATTGCCGAATCGCCGATCATGGACTGGCTGGCGCGCGCGCGCTTCGTCCGCTGGCTGCCGCTGTTGCCGCCGGTCTGGCGGACAACGTCAATACCCAAAACCATCTTTTTCGAACACCACGATCAAAATGGCAGCGGGGAGACCGCGTGGACGCTGCCCAAGGTGGTCACGGAACGCGAATTGCGGGCCGAACACGGGCCGGGCGTAACGTTTGACGTGGTGCGCCACGCGGATGGCAGCAGTCATCTTTATCTTTCCTGGAACCACACCCTGCTGGATGCGCGGGGGCTCGACTTTTTATTGAGCCATTTGAACGCGAACGGCGCCACGAATGGAGCGCCGAGCGTCAAGGACTTTATCAGTCCCATACAAATGGAGCGCCGGGGAACGAGCTGGTGGTCCAATGCCAAACAGGCGCACGGCTCGGTGAAGTGGCTGCACGAATCCGGCAAGGAACCGCTCTTCAGCCTGGTGCCACCCGGAGCCCGTTCCGGCCTGCGCCGCAACCATCGCCGCGTCTTGCAGTTCACCGAACTGGAAACCGCCCGCATCGACGCGCGCAGCCAGCAGCTCACCGCCGGTTTCCGGCGCAGTCATTTTTTCCTGGCGGCTTCCATCCGGGCGCTGCATACCATCGCCGTCCAGCGCGGCAACCGGGACGGGGCTTATCTGGTTCCCGTGCCCCATGACACGCGCCGACATGGGGCGAAAGGCCCCATCTTTTCCAATCATCTCTCCATTCTGTTCTATCGCATCGAACCGCAACACGCCGGTCGGATTAGCGACATCGTTGGCGAACTCAGCCGGCAAATGATGGACCAGATTCGCGACCGCTTCCCCGAATGCTGTATGGCGGCGCTGGAAATGTTCAAGCCACTCCCGCTGGGATATTACGCCCATCATCTGGGAAAACCGACCCGCGGCAAGATCGCGTCCCTGAGCTTTTCGGATTCGGGTGAAATCTGCCCCGGCATGACGGAATTTTGTGGCGGCCGGATCTTGGATGCCACCCACTTGATCCCATGCTGGCGTTGGCCCGGTCTGACCGTGTTGTTTTTAAGGTTTGGCAACCGGCTTTCCACCCTGCTGTCGTGGGTGGATGACTGTCTGACTCCGGCCGAGGTGGACGGGCTGGAACGGGACCTGCGCCATGCTTTGCTGGAGGAGGAGTTGTCATGAAAGTGCTCCTGGCGGCAACCAACCGGGAAAGTTCCCCTTATCCCGTCGCGCCGTTGGGGGCGCTCTGCGTGGTCGCAGCGGCCCGGGCCGCCGGCCATGAGGTCGAGTTTTTGGACCTGGGAATGGAACGAAATCCGCAAAAGGCACTGCAAAAAGCGCTGACGAGGGAGAAGTTCGGGGCCGTGGCCTTCGGCATCCGCAACCTGGACAACTGTTGGTCTTTTGCCCCCCGTTCCTATTTCAACGATGTCCGGGAACTGGCGGAAACCGTGCGGCAACATTTCGCAGGACCCTTGATTCTGGGCGGCAGCGGTTTTTCGGTGTCCCCACAAGGCTGGATGCAACGGTTGCAACCCGACTGCGGTGTCATCGGCGAGGGCGAACGCGCGTTTCCGGAAGTGCTGGCGCGATTGGAATCCGGACATTCCCTGGACGGGATTGAAGGTGTCGTCACCCATGGCAAAAGTGATGACTCCGACGCCGCTCTCCCCGCAAGGGCCATCGAGCGATTGGGCGACTTGCCGCCACCGGCCCACGAGTTTTGCAACTACCCGCGGTACACCCGGCGCGGCGGGTTTGTCGGCGTGCAAACCAAACGGGGATGCCCGTTCAAATGCGCTTACTGCATTTATCCCAAACTGGAGGGACGCCGCTACCGGCTCCGCCCACCGGAAGCCGTGGTCGAGGAAATCGAAACCGTGGCCGTCCGGTCGAAGCAGCGCCATTTCTTTTTCGTGGACAGCGTCTTCAACGATCCGCGGAGCCACGCCCTGGCCATTTGCCGCGAACTCCGGCGACGGCGGGTGCCGGTCCGCTGGTCGGCCTTCTGCAACCCGACCGGTTTCGACGCGGAACTCGCGCACGCCATGAAGGAAGGCGGTTGCGCCGGCGTGGAGTTCGGACTGGATGTGGCCTCGGACAAAATGCTGGTCGCCCTGGACAAGCCGTTTGGGCAGAAGGAAACCCGGATTGCCATGCAAGCGGCGCATGACGCCGGTCTGCCGATTGCGGTCTACCTGCTGTTCGGCGGTCCCGGCGAAACCTGGGCGGATGTCGAGGACACCCAAAGCTTTTTGAACAGTTGTGCGGAAGCCAACGCCGTGTTTGCCACCATCGGCATCCGCGTCCATGAAGGCACGCCCATGGCCCGGATCGCCGTGCGGGAAGGCCAGGTCAAACCCGACCAGGACCTCTTTGAACCGGCCTATTACCTGTCACCCGGGCTGGCCGAAGACACCGAGAACCAACTGGATCGGATCACGCGGCGGCGCGCGGAGTGGACCTCGCCGGCGGACTGGCGTAAGACCGTGGTCCGCTGGGGACAAAAAGTGTCGGTGCTGCTGAACGTGCGGCCCCAGTGGAAATACATCCGCGGCTACGGCGAGCACATGCGGCGGAGACTACCGTGAGCAACGCGGTCCGCACTGGCGGCACGACCATTGCCTGCGACGTGCTGATCGTCGGTGGCGGTGCCGCGGGAGTGGCGGCGGCGACCGCAGCCGGGCGCGCCGGCGCCCGGGTGGTCTTGTTGGAGCGATACGGATTCCTCGGTGGATTGGCCACCACCGCGCAGGTCGGCACCATTTGCGGACTTTATCTGCGGGACGCAACACACGCCGAAGCCACGCCGGTTGGCGGCGGATTTGCGCAGGAGTTTGCCGCGCGCTTGCAGCAAGCCACCGACGTGAAGCCCATTCGGGTGATGGACACCGGCCTCTGGGTGTTGCCCTATCCCCCGCCCGCCTTTGCCCGCGTCGCCGACGCCATGGTGGTCGAATCCAAGAATGTCACCGTGATATTACACGCCACGGTGGCGGAAGCGCAGGCCGAAGGTCCCCGACTGAATCAAATCCGCGCCCTCGCCTGGAACGAGCCGTTGCTGTTCCGTCCGACCACGGTGGTGGATTGCACCGGGGAAGCGACCGCCGCCTCGCTCGGCGGCGCCAATGCGGAAAACGGCGGCGCCGACCAGGCACCCGCCCTGGTTTTCGTGCTGGAGCATGTGGATCCGGGCCTGGCCCAGCGCGGCTTGCTCGAAGTGCGCCGCGAACTGCATCGGGCCGTCGAAAGCGGAGCGTTGCCCACGCTTTGCGAGCGATTGTCACTCGTTCCCGGGTCCGGCGCCAACGGCCGGCTGGCCTTCAAATTGAGCCTGATGCCCGCCAGCCCCGACCGCGCGCTTTGGCAACAGGTCACGGATTGGGAACGCGAAGCTCGCGCACTGCTGGAACCGCTCCGGCGGTTTTTGGTTGAAAATATTCCCTCCTGCCGAAACGCGCGTCTCGACTCCGTCGCCCCGCAACTCGGCGTCCGGTCGGGCCGCCGGATCCTCGGGCGTGCCCGGCTGACGGATCAGGACGTACTGGACACGCGAAAAATTCCATCCGGGATCGCCCGGGGTTGCTGGCCGATGGAACGCTGGACCAGCAGTCCGCGACCCGAAATGACGTATTTCGCCGAGCGCGATTTTTATGACATTCCCCTCGACTGTTTGCGCCCGGCGGAACTGGATAATGTCTGGGTGGCGGGACGTTGTTTCTCCGCCACCACGGGCGCGATGACCTCGGCCCGCGTCATCGGCACGGCGCTGGCGACCGGCTGGGCGGCCGGAACCGCTGCGGCTTTCCAGGCCTCGGGCCAGTCGCTGGAGGACGCGGTAACCAACATCCGGCGATCTCTACACCAATGAAGGTGAGCGATGGACAAGTCTTACCGGGAGCGCCGGCATCCTGCCGGCGTGTCTCAGGTTAAGGATTCGCCGGCAGGATGCCGGCGCTCCCGGTAAGATTCTCTGTCTGAAAAATTTTGTCCGGCACCAATGAAGGCTGGCGAACTGAGGCGATATTGACCAAACTGGAAAGCAAAAATAGATTTTAGCCGATGAACGTTTTTGAGACGCTTGCCCAATCCGCCCGCCAATGGCCCGACCGTATCGCCATTATTGATGCCGGCGGTTCGCTGGATTACCGGTCACTCTGGCACGAAGTCGAAGCGTTGCGCATCCAGCTTGACCGGCTGGGCGTAAGCGAGGGACAGGGCGTCGGCGTGCGGGCGCGCAACGGCCGCGCCTTTGTCATCGGCGCGCTGGCGGCGCTGGGTTGCGGCGCGGTCATCATGCCCATTCATCACCAGATGAAGCCGGCCGAAATGGCGGACATGCTGGCGCGCGCGCCTTTGTGTGTGATTCTTGACGACGGTTCCGGTCCGGCCCAGCCCGGCCAGACCGTCACCCTGGAGAATCCGGGCGGCAACGGTTTGCGTTTCACGCGGCTCGGCGGCACACCACCGCCGCTCGCGCCAGGAATCACGGACGCCGCGTTCGTGCGGTTCACTTCCGGAACCACCGGCCAGTCCAAGGGCGTGGTCCTGACGCATCAAGACGTGCTGGAACGCACCCGGGCCGCCAATGCCGGACTGGGCCTGACCTCCGAGGACAAAATCCTTTGGGTGTTGCCGATGGCCTATCACTTTTACGTCTCCATCATTCTTTACCTTGAGGTTGGCGCCACGGTGATCGTCAACACGGATTATCTGGCCGAGAACATCCTGGACGCGGCCGCGAAACATCAGGCCACTTTTCTTTACGTGACGCCGATGCACATCCGAATGTTGACCAGTGAAAAATCAGGTCGCGCCCTGCCGCCGTCGTTGTCGCGGGTCATGTCGGTTTCCAGCCGCCTCGACCCGCAGGCGGCACGGGATTTTCAAGCGCGGTTTCACGTCCCGGTGTCCCAGGGTTTTGGCATCATCGAAGTGGGCCTGCCCATCATGAACGTTGCCGAAGCAGCGGAACACCCCGAGGCCATTGGCCGGCCAGTGCCCGGTTTTGAAGCGATGATCGTGGACGAAACGATGAAGCCATTGCCCGAAGGGGAAACGGGCCAGCTCGCCCTGCGCGGTCCCGGCATGTTTTCCGGTTACCTGAATCCGCCGCGGTCGCGCGCAGAGGTGCTGCATGACGGCTGGTTCCTGACCGGCGACCTGGCTCACCGCGACGGGGGCGGACGCATCGTGCTGGACGGACGGACTTCCTCCGTGATCCAAATCGCCGGGCACAAGGTTTTTCCGGAGGAAATCGCCGGCGTACTGGACCAACATCCGGCGGTGGTGCGTTCCCGGGTGTTTTCCCGCCCGCATCCGCAATTTGGCGAGGCGGTTTGCGCCGAGGTGCAACTGCGCAATGGCAGTTCCCCGAACCCGAGCGAGGACATTCTGGCCTTCTGCCGCCGCCAGCTTTCGAGCCACAAGGTGCCGACCTCGCTCGAATTCGTCGCTGAAATCAGCATGACCTCCAGCGGCAAGGTCCGGCACGGCTCGGGGTCATCCCAGCCGGTCATAAATCAGGTTTAAAGCGTACCGGAAAAATCGCAGGAGCCGACGCAAGAAGACTCATTATTTTCGATTTACGATATACGATTGACGCGCGTTGGGTTGGAAGTGGACTCGTAAATCGTAAATTCGAAAATTGAATCGAAGCCTCGTTCCCTCGGCGGCTACCAGGAAGTGAGTTTGGAAACGGGTTGTCAGACCTTGACGTCCGGCTTCGCGCGATTTTCGAGAAAATCCTTCCGCCATTGCGCGCGCGCCATTTCCCGGCCGTGTCCGTTGACCTCAATCGACCCCACAAACCACCATTCGCGCGGCACCTGCCAGCTGGGCAGCTTTTGGAGCAGGAATTGTTTTAATTCTTCCTTGAGGCCGTGACGGTCCGACGTGACGCAGGCCACAATGTGATCCACCCGGTCCGCGTTCCCGCTGGGGACGCCAAAGACGAGACACTCGTCAACCGCCTCATGTTCCCGCAACGCCTGCTCAATGATGTCCGGGCATACTTTTCTTCCAGCCACATTGATGTGGTCACCAGTGCGGCCGCGCAGACAAACCGCGCCGTCCATGATTTCAGCAAGATCGCAGGTTTGGAAAACGCCCCGGCCCAGCGTGGCTTCCGGTGCCGGCCAATAGGTCTTGCCCACCGCCCGGCCCCGGACCACCAGCGCGCCGCGGCGATTGACGGTTACTTTGACATTTTTCATCGGCCGGCCGACGGCGGTTTCGTCCGTCCGCGGCGTTTCCGTCGCGTCGTAGGCAATGCCGCCGCATTCGGTGGAGCCGTAGAAATTGTGGATTTTGACGCCGTGTTCAGCGAAGACCGCCTGCTCCAGGGTCAAGGGCAGCGTCGCCCCGGCCGAGATGGCCAGCCGGACGTTGCTGAGGATCACGCCGGCCTTATGCCACGCGTGCCAGAGCGCCGGCACGCCGGCCACGGTCAGGTTCCAATGGGCCTTGGCCGCGCCCCGCAGGATTTCCGGCAACGGCGCCGGCGCCAGGAAAAGCGGGATGCCGTGGAGCAGCAACGGCAGGACGAGATTTGAAAATCCATAGGAATAGGCCATGGAAATCACGCCCAGATTGGGCCAGTCGGGACGCAAGCCCATGGTGGCCACAATGTTTTTGGCATCGGCGGCCAGTTGTTCGGCGGTAAACGCGACCGCCCGCGGCACACCCCGGGTGGCCGGCGTGGTTTTGAGATGACAACATGGCGACGGCGGAGGGAGAACCGCCAGCGGTTGATGGTGGGCTTCGAGGGGACACACCACCGCCCCCCAACGCCAGGCCCGCAGCACGGCAATAATAAATTCGGGGGCATGACCCTTCGGGAAAACCATCGCCGGGGCACCGGGCAGGCGGGTTTCGGATTCGCGGTCCAATTGCGCAAAGGTCCAACTCCGTCCGGAAGCCAGATCGCGCAACGCCACCTCATCGCCCCGGTCCTGAACCACCTTCTGCCAAGCATCGTAAAGCATCTGCCCTTTCTTTACGCCAACTGTCATTTCCCTGGCAAGCCTGAACTTGCCCTGCCATGGGGGCCCGCCCGTCACCGGGCCTGACCGGAACCAACCAATCGAAAACCTAATTATTCGCGAAGGACACCGTCGCGGTCGGAAACGTCAGCGGATGGCGAGCAGGGCGGGATCGGTTTTCCAGGCGGCGGGACGCGACATGATTTGCAACATGCCATGCCCAAACCGCGAGGTGGTGGTTGCTCCCGCGGCCATGCAGGCGATTTTGCGGTTGAAAAAGTTATGCATCGTCGCGGCGATTTTACCGGGAAATTTCCGCTCGAAGAACATGCCGGTCTTGTACATCGCAAAAATGCGGCCATCGTAAAAATATTCGATGAACCCCATCCAAGCCTTGATGAGCTTGCGCATTTCGCGCGAATAGACCGGCAGATTATCCAGATGTTCGACGAGTAATTCCGCGGAACGCAGCGCCAGCCACATGCCCGGCGACAGCATGGGGTCCACAAAACCCAGGGCGTCGCCTGTCATCACCCAGCCCGGCCCATGGCCGCGCCGGGAGACCAGTTGGTAGTTGGTATAAGTGACCACTTCCGTGAGGCGGCGACGGTCCCGGCCGGCGGCGGCAAGCAGGGGGTCATGGTTGATGACCCCTTCGAGCCGTTCCTCGGGGCCAGTTCCAAATTGCGCGGCATCATCCTTGTTCATGACCACGCCGACGGAAAGCCGGTTGCGCAACGGGATGCGCCAGCACCAGCCGTTGGCCAGCCGGCCAATGATCACCTGACCGCGCGGCGATTGCTCGGCGAAGCCTTCATAGTGGGCAAAATAGGCCACGTCCCTGCGCGGGCCGACTTCCGCGGGAATTTCCAGCGTGCGCGCGAAGAGCCGGCTGCGTCCCGTGGAATCCACAAGCAAATCCGGCTGCCGGCCGTTAAGCCACGTAGCTTGCGAGAGTGTCTCCTCCGCCAGCCGCAATCCGTCTCCATCCTTCCGTTCGACCTTTGCTCGCCTACGCACGCGTTTCACGCCCAGCTCATCGGCGCGTTCGTCCAGCAACCGGTCAAAGGCCGGACGCGGCGCGTTATAGGCATACGTCGGCATGGGCGAGCCGGCGAGCGATTGAAAGGTAAAGTCAACCTGTTCATCCGGATTAAATGTAAAGCTGACGCCCGGCTTGTGCTGGCAAACCGCCGCGGCGCGCTCCTCCACGCCCAATTTCCGCAGCACCGGCACGATCGCCGGAATGAGCGATTCCCCCACAATCAGGTCGGGCCGGCGGCCGTCGTCGAACAGCGTCACGTCCACCCCCTTCATCGTGAGCAGCGAGGCCAGCGTTGCCCCCGCCGGGCCGCTGCCGATGATGCCCACCGTCTGGATTGAATTCCTCATTGTTCGAAAACGATTCCTGGTTTCGCCGGAGAAAAGGATTATTCATGGGAGGCGCTTATGCAAGTCATTATATTTGCCGGCCAACCCACCAATCGGATCGAACCTGAAACTACGGGAGGACGCATTGGAATCGCCGCTTGACTCGCCCTCGCCGAAAAATAGACTCTGACACCCATGCCGGGCTTGACGCGGGACGGCTTGGCGGAAATCTGTGTGGTGTAAAAAAGCAACCTCTAAAACATTATGAATAAAAACTGGTTCTACCTGTTGTTTACCCTGGCAACGTTGAGTACAGCCTCCATTGGCACAGCCGCGACAACTCTTTATCCGGTGGTCGTCAATGGCCGCTGGGGGTTTGTGAATAAATCCGGCGAAACCGTAATCAATCCGCAGTTCGATCGGGCGGAGGTTTTTGCGGAGGGCCTGGCTCCGGTGCGCATGGGCCGGTGGGGTTACGTGGACAGTTCGGGGAAGATCGCGGTCGTTCCGCAGTTCGACAAGGCCGACGTTTTCAGCGAAGGGCTGGCGGCGGTCAGGCTCGGCGGCGGCGGCGGCGACCCATTTGTTCCATACGATCCGAGACCTTTCTATCACGTCGGTGGTGGCGGTCGTTACGGCTTCATCAATACGGATGGCAAGTTGGTCATCAATCCGCAGTTTGAAGATGCCGGAACGTTTTCCCAAGGGCTCGCGCCCGTCCGGATGGGCGGCCATTGGGGTTTTGTTGATAAAACCGGAATCATTGTCATCAACCCGCAGTTTGAAAGGGCGCTGCCTTTTTCCGAAGGGCTCGCGGGAATCCGGGCGGGCGGCAAATGGGGGTTCGTTGACAAGGCCGGGAAGATGACCATCAATTCCCAGTTCGATGAGATCGGACGCTTCGGCAATGGCTTGGCACCGGTCCGGCAGGGAAAACATTGGGGTTATATCGACCCCACCGGAAAATTTGCAATCAATCCGCAGTTTGACGACGCTGGCGCTTTTTCAGGGGATCTGGCGCCGGTCCGGCAGGGGAAACACTGGGGATACATTGATGCCACCGGGAAATTTGCGATCAACCCGCAGTTCGACGAAGCCGATTCCTTTGTTGACGGCCTGGCGCAGGTCAAAGCGGGCGGAAAATTCGGGTACATCGACACCAGCGGCAAGTACGTCTATAATCCCACCAAGTAAGCAGCGGGGGGGGCGCCCGATTCTCTTAATGGTGCATTTCCATCGGGATTGCGGCCGGCGGGGATGTCTGGAGCCCTGAACCTGCCGGCTCGCCCGTGGTGGGCCGGCGGAAATTCCGCCACCATTTCCACCAGCGCAACGTGTCGGCCACCGGACGAATGCGGCTCCGGCGACCACTGCGAATGACCTGGATCGGGACGAACTCGACCCGCTGTCCTGCCGCAAGGAAGGCCATCAGGGTTTCGGATTCAACCTCGAAGCGTTCCGTCTGGAGCGGCAAGGCCGCCCAGGTTGCCAGGTGGATGAGCCGTAAACCGCATTGCGTGTCCGGGAGGGATCGCCCGGCCAGGTGCGACAGTTTCCGGCTCATCCACCAATTCACCTGCCGGCGCAGCCAGGGTATGGCCCGCGCATTATGCATGCGGCTCCCGATGACCAGCGATGCCCCGGTCTGCCCGGCGTATTGAAGCAATGACGGCAAATCGCCGGGCGCATGCTGGCCGTCACCATCCAGGGTCAAAGCCCATTCAAATCCTTGTTTCAAGACCAGCGACAGTCCGGTTCTGAGCGCGGCGCCCTTGCCGAGATTTTGATGGTGACGGGCCAACATCGCACCGGCACCGCTGGCCAGGGCAGGCGTGCCATCGGTGGAACCGTCGTCCACCACCAGGACAAGCGGGAGATGTTGGCGTACGGCCGTGACCAGGGGCGCTATCGTCCCCGCCTCGTTGAAACAGGGAATCACCGCCGCGCATGTCTTCGCTACAAACATCAGCGGAGCTTGAGCGGGATGCCGCCGGGAATCGAGGCAAAACTCTCGTCACCGGCGCGGATTGCCGGTGGATTTTCCATTGCTAGATGAGGCGGTGGGATTATATTTTGGGACCGAATTGAACGATGCAAGGCATGCCGTAAGCGCAAAACCCGACCGGCGAGTGGTGTGTCATCACCTGCCTGCACCCTGGTAAAGCCAAATCCCACTGTCATTCAACCGTCATGCTCTTCCCGACCACGTCTCCGCCCCAAGCGCCGCCGCGCGTGGTCATCACCGGCGCGGGAATCGTCACGGCTCTGGGTCTGGGCTGGAAACCCAACGCGGAAGGTTTTCGCGCCGGACGCCCAGCATTCCGCCCTGTGTCACACTTCGATGTTCGACGTCAGCGGGCGAAGAACGCGGCGGAAGTTGATTTGCCGGCGACCCTGCCGCCGACCCGGCTCAGCGCGAAACAAACTGCCCGGTTCGACCGTGCCGCTTCCCTGTTGCTGCTGGCCACCCATGAAGCGTGGCAGCAGTCCGGCTGGGAACCCATGGAAAATCTGCCGTTCGTTTTGGGCACCACCGCGGGCGGCATGTCATTTGGCGAAGCGTATTTTCGTCAGGCGGTGCAAACGCCGCGCCGGCATCACCATCAATCCACCCGGGCCGTCCACTATCAACCCCAGGTCCAGGCGCGAACGGTCCTTGAGGCGCTCGGTTCCAACGGGCCGGTCACCATTGTCTCAAATGCCTGCGCCTCCGGCAGCAATGCCGTCGGCCATGCCTGGGAACTGATTCGCTGCGGCCAGGCTGAACGCGCCCTGGCCGGCGGTTATGACGCGCTTACGGAACTTGTGTTTTCAGGTTTTGACGCCTTGCAGGCGCTCTCGACCACCATCTGCCGTCCGTTCGATGCCCGGCGTGATGGTCTGGCACTGGGTGAAGGCGCGGCCGTGGTCGCGCTGGAAACGCTGGAAAGAGCGCGCCGGCGGGGCGTTCCCATTCTGGGAGAACTCATCGGCTACGGCACGGCCATTGACCAGCATCACCTCACCCAGCCGCAGCCGCAGGGTGACACGACGCTGACGGTCATGAAACAAGCCTGTACCACGGCCGGGGTCGCACCTGAGGATGTTGATTATATCAATGCGCATGGCACGGGCACGGTGCTCAATGACAGCTCGGAAGCAGTCGCCATCGGCCATTGGGCGGGCCAGCGCGCCGCAACCCTGCCGGTCAGTTCGACCAAAGCCGGCATTGGGCATCTCCTGGGCGCCGCGGGTGCCGTCGAAGCCGTGGTCTGCCTGATGACCCTGCGCGAACAATGGCTGCCGCCGGAAACGCTGTTTGAAACTCCCGACCCGGCTTGCAACTTTCCCATCGTCCACCAACCCCGGGACGCACGGGTGCATGTCGTCTTGTCCAACTCGTTCGGTTTTGGCGGCGTCAATGCGAGCCTGGTTTTGCGGAGGTGGACATGAGCCGGATTTTCGTTGCCGGATTGGGCGCGGTCTCGCCCGCCGGCTGGAATGTCGCCGCCCTGCGCGCGGCGCTGGCCCAGGGCGAACCCCTTCCCGTTCAATCGCTGGAACGGCCCGGTTGGGAGAAACCGCTCCGGGCGCGTTTGGTGCCCAATCCCACGTCGCGCCCCGAATTTCTGGCGCATCCGCGTCTGCGACGCGCGAGTCCCATCACGCACTATGTTGTGGCATCCGCACTCGAAGCCATGGCCCAATGGCGGGCGGACCGCGATCCCGGGTTGCGTCTGGGCCTGGTGGTCTGCCTGCAATCCGGCTGTGTGAATTATTCCTGCCGTTTTTACGAGGAGACATTGAAAGACCCGGCCACCGCGAGTCCGCTCCTGTTTCCCGAAACTGTCTACGCCGCGCCCGCCAGCCATCTTGCGGCGGTACTGGGAAACATTTCACTGGCCAGCTCCATGGTGGGCGATCCGGCTGCTTTTCTCCAGGGAATATCCCTGGGCGCCCAATGGCTGGAGGAAAAGCGCGTGGACGCATGCCTCGTCATCGGCGCTGAAGAAACCAACTGGATACTCGCGGACGCGCTTTGGCACCTTGAACGCCCCGCCGTCCTCACCGCGGGCGCCGGGGCCATCTGTTTGTGCCGGGAACCGGAACCTTCAATCGGTGTCGAATTGGCCGCCGTCACCGACGCGCATACCTACTCCGCCCAAAAGACCCGGGCGCAAGCCGCCCGCGCCATGCGCAGCCAACTGGAAAAGCTGGGAGCGCCGGCATCTTGCCGGCCCGCATCGGAGCAAAACAAAAAAATCGCCGGCAGGATGCCGGCGCTCCCGGTAGATGTGGAACTGCTCTGCGACGGCGTCGGGAACGGCCCGCGCACGGACGTAGCCGAACTCAATGCCTGGCGGGATTGGACCGGCCCGCGGATCAGTCCGAAACGCATTTTGGGCGAAGGATTGATGGCCGCCGCCGCCTGGCAATGCGTGACCGCGTGCGATGCGGTGGCCGGCGGACGGTTCACCACCGCCAACGTCAGTCTGGTCGGCTCCAATCAGCAGGCGATGGGTGCGAGGTTTGTGCGTACCGATTCCGCCATTTCTCATTTGTCCCCCGGCTGGTCGCCGGGCAACATTCGGCCATGAGCTTGCGGGTCATTCTGATTACGGGAGCCAACGGCGGTTTGGGCCAGGCCAGCGCGCGTGCCTTCCTCCACGAGTCGCCCGACAATGTCGTCTGGCTCGGCGTCCGCACCCGGCGCGAACACGCCGACCAACTGGCCGAGGAAAATCCTGGCCGCTGTTTTTGCCTCACCCTGGACGTTACCGCTCCCGAATCCTGGAAACAGGCGGCCAAGGAAATCCTGGCCCGGCACAACCGGATTGATGTCCTGGTCAACAATGCGGGCAGTCACGAAGATGCCCTGTTGGCCACCATGCCGCCGGATTCGTGGGACCGCGTCCTGGCGACCAACCTCGACGGCGTTTTTCACGGCTGCCAGGCCGTGTTGCCGACGATGATCAGCCAGCGCGCCGGCCGGATTGTGAATCTGTCATCCTTGAGCGCGCTGCTGGCACCGGCCGGGCAGACCAATTACGCCGCCGCCAAGGCGGGTGTGGTCGCGTTGACCCAGTCGCTGGCCAAGGAAGTGGCGCGCATCGGCATCACCGTGAACGCCGTCTGTCCCGGTTACGTGGAAACCGAGGCGCTGGCCCATCTGGCGGAGGAGGAACGCAAGGCGGCACAGATGCGCGTTCCCATGCGGCGATTCGGCCGGCCCGAGGAAGTGGCGGCCACCGTCCGTTTTCTGGCGAGCGCCGAGGCCAGCTACATCACCGGCTCCACGCTCAAAGTCGACGGCGGGATTTTATGAAAGCCTGTCCTTTTGTAGCAGCCGAGGTGACGAGGCTCCGATTCGATTTACGATATGCGATTTACGATTTACGAGTCCACTTCCATCCCGGCCGCGCGTCAATCGTATATCGGAAATCGGAAATAACGAGCCTCCTTACGTCGGCTCCTACGATTGTTCTGAGAGGTAATTTTGATGACCCCTGATTTGCCACAAGTCGAAGCGCCTGAACCCGGGAGCGCTGGCGTCTCGCCGGCGAGTGGAAGCTTTCCGACTGCCAGTGACACGCCAGCGGGAGGCTGGCGCTCCCAGTCGGCACCGGGAAAGGAGAAGGTCATTATCATCGGAGCCGGCGTTGCCGGGCTGGCCTGTGGCTGTTACCTCCAAATGAACGGCGTCCCGACCGAGATTCTGGAGGCGAGCCTCCTGCCGGGCGGATTATGCACGGCCTGGCACCGGGGGCCGTATGTTTTTGACGGCTGTCTGCGCTGGCTGATCGGCACCCGGCCACCTTCGGCCTTCTACCAGGTCTGGCAGGAATTGGGCGCCATCGCCGGGCGAAAGGTTCTCCTCCACGACGATATCATCCGGATCGAAGGCGCCGATGGCAAGGCCATCTCGGTGCCCGCGGACCTGGACGCCATCGCACGCGAGTTCAAACGCATTGCACCCGAGGACAGCGCCCTGATTGACAAATTGGTGCGGTCGGCGCGACGCTGTGCTCCGCTGGAACCGCCCCTGGATCCTTTGGAATTGATGACGCATCGTCAGAAAATGAGGCTGGGCCTGCGTATGCTGCCGATGCTGCCCATCATCCTGGGATTGAAGAATGTGCCCATCACCACCTACCTGGCCCGTTACAAAAACGACTGGCTCCGCGAAGTCCTCCAACTCATCGTCGGCAGCAAAAACATGTCGGCCCTGGTGCTTGTGATGCTGCTGGCATTCCGGACCCGGAACAACACCGGCTTTGTCGCCGGCGGCTCGTGGGATTTTGCCATGGCGATAGCCGACCGGTACAACCGCCTGGGCGGCACCATCCGCTATAAAGCCCGGGTGGCCTCGGTCATCGTCGAAAACCATCGCGCCATCGGCGTCCGCTGCGACGACGGAACCGTTGTCCCCGCCTCGACCGTCGTTTCCTGCGCGGACGGGCATACGACGATTTTCAAGATGCTGGATGGCCGGTTTGTAAACAGGAAAATCCGCTTCCTGTACGAACATTGCCAGCTTTTCCCCGCCATCATCCAGGTTTCGCTGGGGATTAAAAAAGTATTTCCGGATGCGCCGCACACCCTCAATCTGCCCCTGTCTCAGCCGTTGCGCGTGGACGATCAAATCCAGGACGACCGTTTGGAAGTGGAGACGTTCGGTTCCGATACGGCACTTTGTCCGGAAGGCACCACCGTCATGACCGTCCGAATGTCGGCCAGCTTCGAGTACTGGACTGGCTTGAAGAAAAGCGATCCGCAGCGTTACCGGGCCGAGAAAAAACGGGTCGTCCAGGAAATCATCGCCCATCTCGACAAACGTTTTCCGGGCCTGGCGGAAAATCTGGATCGTTCCGACATTGCGACGCCGGCGACCTTTGTGCGTTACACCGGCAACTGGCAGGGCAGTTACGAAGGCTGGCTGCCGACGCCGCGGATTCTGGGCCGGCGCATTCCCTACACGCTGCCGGGGCTGAAGGATTTCTACATGGCCGGCCATTGGGTGGTGGCGGGCGGCGGCTTGCCATCCGCCGCGCTTTCTGGCCGTTACGTCGCGCAAATGATTTGCGCCAGCAAAGGAAAAGTCTTTGCCGCGACCGAACCGCTTGTGAATCAATCGCGGTAATCGCACCTTCGCTTTATGATCATCGGCCTTCTCAAGGAAATCAAAGAGCAAGAGTTTCGCGTAGCATTGACGCCCTCCGGTGTGTATCAGCTCGTTAAACGCGGCCATGAGGTGGTCGTCGAACGTGGTGCGGGCACGGGCGCAGGTTTTCCCGATACCGAGTACGAACGTGCCGGCGCCCGGCTGGTGGACGCGCACGCCGCGGTGTTTGCCAAAGCGGACTTGATCGTGAAGGTCAAGGAACCGTTGCCATCCGAATTCAATTTATTGCGGCCAGGACAAATCCTTTTTACGTACCTGCATCTGGCGGCCAGCCAACCGCTCACCGAAGCTCTGATGCGGTCCGGGGTCACCGCGCTCGCGTACGAAACCGTCGAGGTCAACCGCCGGTTGCCCCTGCTCGAACCCATGAGCGAAATTGCGGGCCGAATGTCCGTGCTGGTAGGCGGTTATTTTCTGGCGAAACACTTTGGTGGCAGCGGCGTGCTGCTGGGCGGCGTGCCGGGAGTATTGCCGGGCAAGATCGTGGTGCTGGGCGGCGGCGCTTCCGGCATCAACGCCGCGCGAATGGGCCAGGGTCTCGGCGCAGACGTGACGATTCTGGAAGTGGACCTCGAACGGATGCGATTTCTCGACATCACGCTGCACACCGCGCACACGTTGTATTCAAATGAGATGCATTTGCACGAACTGTTGCCGGAAGTGGACCTGCTCATCGGCGCAGTGCTCGTGCCTGGTGCTCGCGCGCCCCGGTTGATTACCCGGAAAATGCTCCGTTGTATGAGGCCGGGCAGCGTGTTCGTGGACATTGCAATTGATCAGGGCGGCTGCGCCGAAACCTCGCGCCCGACGACGCATCACGATCCGGTCTTTGTCGAGGAAGGCGTGACGCACTATTGCGTGACAAACATGCCCGGCGCCTACGCCCGCACCGCCACCCAGGCGCTCACCAACGTGACGTATCGTTACATCGAAGCACTCGCGGACCACGGACTGGCTGAAGCGTGCCGGCTGCATCCGGGGCTTGGCAGCGGCATCAACGTGATGAACGGGAAAGTGGCCCACCAAGCCGTCGCCGAGGCGCATGGGATGAAGTGGGAACCGCCGAAGTTGAATTGACGGGGTCAACCGGCCAATAATCTGCGGGCCTGACCTCCGGGCGAGGTGTTCATCAATACGCCGCCGGCCGGCCCTGGTTGTCGGTGTGGAAATTGAATTCAAAAAGCGGGATGCTCTTGTTCTGGCCACGCACCCAGCCTGAAATCTGATACTCCGTTAGCGGCTTTAAGATCAAGTCAGACGGCAACGCATAGATTCGTTCGTAAGCGGACGGGTGCGGAAAGGTAACCGGCTGATTGAAGGTCAGGCGGCGTGCGAACACCACTTTTGGCCTGGGCGCCAGGCTTTGGGGTTGCGGATCTGAAAAATGTTTCACCTTCTCGATGGTTGCCATCACGGGAGCGTTGAGGTCCAGGCGCTCAAATTGCGGCGACCAGACCCGCAGAAAAACCCCATCCCCCGGCAGCAACTGGTAATCCCGGTCAAACGGTTCGTGCGCAATCCGCGTCAGGGCCTGCTCATCTTTGTTGACCAGTTCGGCGCCAGTCTCTTCAGCGCGGAAATTGCGCAGTCCCGGAAAATCATCAAACTGCCCGGCCACCCGGCCGCTGGAGGTATCTTTGGTGGGGGCGAAATTGCTCAACACCACACCTTCCGAGTTAAGTTTGTCCAAGGCGCCGTGCGTGCTGCTGAAGGTGGACAGGTCCGCGCCGCGTTGCATCAGCCAGCCGCAGTGAACGTAATCATTGTCCAGGCTGATGAGAATGGTCGCGGGATTGAGCGTGACCCGCGTGAGGCCGCGGGCGATCCGTTCGAGCGCCAGCGGATAGTGATTGGTCATGGTCGCCGCCATCCAGTCATCGGCCGTGGCAAAACCATCGGCGTCCAGCAGTTTCTCCCGGGCCAGCGACCCGGCCACCGGAAGGTAGCCGAGCGGGTCGCCCATTTCAGTTGAATAGCGGTAGGTGTTATTGGTCGGATTCCAGTCGATGTCGGCGCGTTCGCCCCGGGAATTCATGATGAGGAAACGATTGGGGACATCCGGGTCCCGACCCGTCACGAGGTCCGCGCCTTCCAGATGGGCCAGCAAGGATACGAGCGTGGTGGTGGCGGCGGGCGCGTTGTGGATTTCCACCCAGTCTTCAATGCCGGTGGTGGGCAGGACGACGTCCTTGGGATCCTCAATGGATTCCGTGATCCGGTACCCGGCCTTTTTCAGAAAATCCACAACCTGGACGCGCTTGAACGAGTCGGCGTGGTTGTGTCCGTGGTCCGAGAGAATCAGGATTTGCAGGTCACGTCCCGTCTGCGCCCGGTAACGCGCGCGCATCGCCTGAAGCTGGGCATCGAGCCCGCAAAGCAGGTCATAGATGTCGCGGTCCAGGTGCTGGGCATCATCCGTGGCGCGAATATAGACGTAATAGCTGCCGTCGTTGTCCGTGTCGTTCCAAAAATTTCTGATCGTTTCGTGCATCTCGTATTCAAACGTATGGACCGGATAGACATAACCCATGGTACGCAGCAGGTTGTTCTCCATCTCCCAGGTCATTTGCGCTTCATGCTCCATGGTGGTGGTGATGCCGTTGATGATGATTTGGGAATTTGCCGCCGTGCTGAAATAGGTGCGTTGATAACCCGGCAACGGGCGGTCGCCGAAAATATCCGTCCACGCAACGTCACTGGTGGACGGAAACGTCGAGATCATGCGGCTGACCGGAAAGTATCCTTCAGCCAGGGTGAAAGCCTGGCGGCGAAACGGCTTTCCCCGGATATTGGTGCTGATGACGCCGTCCTGCAGGGCTTTCAGGTCGTGGTAGGCAACGCCGTCCAAACCCAGCACCAATCGTGTGGGAAGAGCCGGGCTGGTGAACGGAAAGACCTGGAGCGCCAGCAAAATCAGAATGGCGGAATGTCTTGCGATTTTATTCCAACGAACCGATCGGTCAAAGCCCGGACTGAAAAACATGGAGGCAACATTTAACTGATCCGCCCGGATGTGTCTAAGACGAAATCGTTTTTGGCGGGCACCGCGGCGTGACCCGATTTCATTCATCTGCCAGCAACGCATCTTGGCGCCGCGTCATTTTTCTCCCGCCCGTCCTCCGTAGCAGTACTGCGGAGGCTGGAGGGTGAGGAGGTCAACATTTGCAAATTCAAATCCCCTCGCCCCTGCCCTCTCCCCGCTCGGGCGGGGAGAGGGGGTTGGCTCCTTTCGAAGCGGACCAATGCACCGTGACGAAAATGCTTGAACTAACCAGGGATACCTTTTTAACCTCACCAACAACGGCAAACGCGTTCGTTCAATTCATGCATAGATTTCGCGCGCCATGAAATCCAGAGACCTGTTCAAGGACATCTTCAGCCTGGCAGTCCGGCTTTTGGGGCTGGTCTTTCTTTATCTGGGCCTGAGCGCCGTGGCGCCGCTGCTGGATTTCAGCTCCATCCAGACGGCCAACGCCGGCGACATCATCACCGCCATTCTGCCGGTCGCATTCGATCTGCTCGTTGCCTGGTGGCTGCTGGGCGGTGGATTCCTGATCCGCCGGGCTTACCCGGAGACATCGAGAATTTCGCCCTATTCACCGGCGCCCAAAGAGGGTGCTTTATCGACGGCCGTGCCTGCCCCGTCCCAACGAACGCCGGACCTGGAGGTCGCCGATAAAAAACTCGCCGCCCTGGTGGAAAAGCCAAAAGACGGCCGGGCGGCCTGATGCCCTTTCCCGATTCACCCGCCAGGCCAATACGGTGGCCTTTTACAGACCGCCGTTCAGCAACAACCGATAAAACATCTGTGCGTTTGTCGGCACCACCGTGAACGGTGAAACCGCCGGATTCGTCACCCACGGTCCCAACAAATTGGTTGAATCGAGCAGGATTCCACTGGCCCAATTTAACACCGGGTTGGGAACGATGCTTTGCGTATAGAGGTAATTGGTCAATCCCCATACACCCAAACTGCTGCTGGTTCCCACATACACCTTCCCGTTCGCTATCGTCGGGCACGTCATCTTCACATACGTTCCCACGCTCCCGCTCCACAGCAATTTCGGAAAATTTACGGCGTCATACGCCCGCAGATTGCTGTCGTCATCAATTTCCCACAAAATACCATTGGTCGTTCCGTCGGCTGAAAGTGAAAGCCCGCCACAACGATCACCGATGGAGTAGGAAGCCGTGCCCAGCGGTGTGGTGACAATGTTCGTTCCGGTAAATTCAAATGATTTGGTCGGGCTGTAGCTGTGCAGGACGAAAAGATACTGCAAGCCCGGCCCCTGCCAATAAACCGGAGACTTTCCAACCGTATCGCCGGAATTCTGTGCCTGGAATCCTTGCACAAAATTCCCGACGTGTCCCATGTTGTTGACATCAGCCAGATACAGGACCCCGTCCTTGCCAATCCCCACCGCATAATGCGTCGGCAGCAAGACCACGCCGCCCGACCCGAAGTCGGTGTCACCATTGTTGAGGTCGGACCAGTTGCTTGGTGTGGCATAATCCTGCACCGCCAAACTGCCGTTGAGTTTGATCATTGACTCGCCAAAGTTGGTGCTGCCATCAAAGGTTCCGTTGCCGGTCATGATGTAGATGTTTCCATTCGTATCTGCCGCCGGCGCCATGCCGCCAGACCAAACTGCCGCCTGGCTGCCGGTGGGGGTGGTGTTGAAAGCGCAGACTTGCAAAAGATTGGTGGCATTGTAACCCAGCACAAAGCCATTATAGGGCGTCCGGTCACAGTGCGAACCAAATGCCAGATAAACCACGCCGTTCAGCAACAGCAGACCCGGACGCTGGTGCTCGTAGGTGGCGCTGAAAGTAGCCGTGGAAATGGTAACCGGTCCGCCGAATTTTTCGTTGCCGGTCGTAATATCCAGCGCATGCAACTTGTGAGCCGGGCCGGCTGCCAGCTTCGTATCCACATAAAGCGTGCCGCTGCTTAAGTCTATCACCGGAGTGCCCGTGATGCCGACAATCGGCGTCAAATCACCGCACGATATCGGCGAAGCGGACGGATTAAAGGGTGCCCCAAAATTGGTCTGCCAGTAAGTAATGCCCGCCGTGTCCGCGTCAAATGCATACACACTGTTGTTCTCCGTGCAGACAAAGACCACATTATGCACCCCGTTGGATATGCTCAGGTTTTCAACGTAAAGCGGCTGCGCATACACCTGCCCGTCCACGCCGTCGGTGAAAATTTTGCCGAAGTTGGTCGCATTGACGTTGGCGGGCGTCAGTATGGTTTCCGACGTATTGGCACCGGTGCGTGCAAGGTCGTTGTGTTGCGTGAGCACATTCACGGCCTGGGCCTGGGGAAGCAACAGCACCGTGGCCAGCAAAATGAGGCGGCACGAGATTTTGCTCCTTCGGTTAAAAGAATACCTCAATGAATTATTCATAAACTACTGCCAAATCGCCCGTGAATGTAACACCTTCACACACCAGCCGGCCCTGTCAAATGGTTTATGAAATTAGCGCCGCAACGCCGATAGCCTGGCTCGAGTCGCGGTCCTTGATCACCGGGCTTTCCTTTGGAAAATCCTTCAACGTCGCACTGCCGGCCCTGGCAGGCTTTGGAGAAAACGGCTTGAGCTGGATGTTTTTGAAACGCACTTTTGCGCCTTCGAGGGTTTCGTGGTCATCGTCGCTGATCCAGGCGCGGACCTGCAGGCCGATGAAGCCTTTCGGCGTCATCGAATCTTTGACATGCGCACACGGGACGCCGTTGAGATAAGTTTTTAAGGAGTCGCCGATCGCCTCGATTCGGAGATGATTCCAGTCATTGGTGCGGAAAATTTTCCGGCCCTGCCTTGAAAATTCGTCCGGGTCGCCGCCCAACGCGCCGGGATAGAGCCACATGCGCCGCATCTCGTCGTAAATGCCGGCCGTCCACCAGCGCTGATCATACAGCGTCGCGGTCCACCAGCGGTGATTCGGGCTTGGATCAATCATCACCAGGTATCCATACACGTGGCCCGCGGGAATGGTCAGGGGCCGTCCATCCCACTCCCACCGGGTCTCTTTCGCGGCATACTGGCTGCGAATATGGACGCCGGAGAAAAGTTGATGATCCACCTTGAAATCGAGTTCGAGAATGAAATTGTCGTAATCCTTTTTCGTGCCGAGAACGCTGTTGGTGTCGCTTTCGGAAACCGCCTCACCGACGATGCAGCCGTCCTCCACGAAAAATCTGGCGTTGCCAGATTTTTGCGTCCAGCCCGAGAGGTTTCTGCCGTTGAACAAATTAATCCAGCCTTCCCTGGCAAAAAGCTCCGGTGCGGCCAGGATCGAGAACACGAAAAGGATTAATCTGAATTTACGCATGGTACAAATGTCCCAAGCCCAGGGCGACGGCGGCCAACCACCGGGACGCGCGGAGGGCTGGGATGCCAGGCGGCGTCAGTCTGACCACGGCCATCCAAGGTGAAGCCATGTTCCTTGAACCCGGGCCGATTTGTTTTGCCGTCATTATTCAGCCGGCTTGATCTTTACGTCCACTTCCAGGCTGCGGTCGGTGGTTCCCTTGTAAGTGCCGGTGATGGGCGGCACGTCGGCGTAATCGCGGCCGACGGCAATTTTCACATAGGTTTCGCCGGCCTGACAATCATGGGTGGGATCCAGCGCCCGCCAGCCGATGGTGGGGATGAAAACCTCGGTCCACGCATGGGTGGCGCTGGCCGTCTCGGTGGCCAGATATCCACTCACGTACAGGGCCGGAATCTTCAGCGCGCGACACAGGCCGATCATCACGTGGGCAAGATCCTGGCAGACCCCGCGCCCTTCCCGCAACACCCCGCGCATGTGGGTGTGAACGGTGGTGGAGTTCGGCACATATTCGATGCGCTGGTGCACGAACCGCATGATGGCCAGCGCCGCCTGCCACGTGTCGGCCAGGCCGATGGCCGCGTCCAGGGCCAGCCGCCAGGCTTCCGGCGTCATTTCCACGTACCGGCTGGTCTCCAGAAATTCGTAGCTGCGCGTGTCCTTCAGCGCCTCGCCGATGCGCGCCAGGGGCCAGGGCGTCGCCGTGGTGGGCAACGGCGCGGGCGGATGGGTCGCCACGCGCAACCGGCTTTCGATGAGCAACGACGAGTGCGGATCCACCACTTCAAAGTGGTGGACGATGTTGGAATAGAAGTCGTGGTACTGGCTGACCCGGGTGGCGGGCAGCACCTTCAATGCAAACGTTTCCACCGTTTGTTCCTCGTTGGAAAAAGGCTGAAGCCGCGCCTCGTTGAAGCTGTTTTTCACGGGCGACGCGTACGTGTACCGCGTCCGATGAACGATGTCCCACTTCATGCGCGCGCTATCAATGCGAAAACCCGCCGGCTCGGCGAGCAAAAATTGCAAAAATCTTCCGGAACCGGATCAAACCTCGGCCACATCCACCGCCACCTTCAAGGTATGTTTGCCGCCACCGGTGAGAATGCCCGCCAGCGGGCTGACATCGCCAAAGTCCCGGCCGTACGCCACTGTGATATGTTCCTCCGCCGGCTGCAAATTGTTCGTCGGGTCAAAATCCACCCAGCCGGTGCCATGACAATAAACCGCAAACCACGCGTGCGAGGCGTCCGCGCCCGTCAACCGCGGTTTGCCCTCCGGCGGGCGCGTGCGCAAATAACCGCTGACGTAACGCGCGGGCAAACCCAGCGAACGCAGGCAGGCGATGCCGAGATGGGCGAAGTCCTGGCAGACGCCCCGGCGTTTTTCCAGGACCTCCTCCAACGGCGTCGCCACGGTGGTCGCCTTGGCGTCGTACTTGAAATCCTCAAAAATCCGCCGCGTCAGGTCCCGCGCCCCCGCCAGCAGCGGCGTGCCGGCGGGAAAACTCCGGGCGGCATAATCGGCCAGCTCGAACGAAACGCGCACCTGCGGCGAATCAAAGATAAACTGGTAGGGCTCGACCACCTCCGGCGACACCGGGTCGCGGAACATTCCCGCCACCGATTCCCAGGACGCCGAGGATTCATTGACCGCCGGCCTGTCCGCGCGCACGGTCACCCGGCTGGAGGTGATGATTTCGAGCCGGCTGTGGACCTGTTGGACGGTGAAAAAGCAAAGCCGGTTGCCAAAATAATCGGGCCGCGACTTGCGCAGGGCGGGTTCGGGGAAAATTTTCAGCGTAAAGCTGTCGCGTTCCTGCGTGGCCGTGGCGCGCGGTTCCATTCGCGCCACGTGATGCGACACGGCGACCGGGGCGGCGTATTCGTAAAGCGTGCGATGGACGACGTTATAGGTCATGGCTCCCCTTCCCGGCCGGTGCGGAAAATGGCCGAATGCGCGAAATAATCCGCGGCGATGGCGTCGGAGAGCCGGGGCAGTTCCTCCAGGGTTTCCGCAATGCCCTGACTCAGCTTGCCCTCAAGCCAGCTTTCGCGGGGACCGGCAAGCTCGCGGGCGTCCATCTGCTGCAACCGGGCCAGGCAGTCGGCCAGGATTTGTTTGCCGGCGCCGGTCGTGGTTTCGCGGTCGCGTGGCAGCCGTTCAAAATGCTGTGCCAGCCGCTGGATTTGGAAGAGGACCGACCGCGGATTTTTATCGTCGAGCAATACGAGATCAAACACCGCTGGGAGGTGCGGCAGCAGGTTGTAACGCGAGCGGAAGGTGATGGAACTGTCCGCCACCTCGAGCACGGCCTCGAGCACGCTGGGGTCCTCGGCCCGGGGCGAGCGTAACGTCGCATCGAGCAACGTCCCCAGATACAGCGTGCGTTCGATGCGCAGGCCCATGTCGAGAAAACGCCAGGCCTGGGCACGGGTCATGTTCTCGCGCGCCAGACCGTGGAACGCGGCGAGGCCGATCAACGTCTCGTTCAAGACACCCGTGGCGTCCCCCGCGAGCAACACCAGGCTGGTGGCGGGCGTCGCCAGCCGTTCGTTGAGCCGGCTCAGCACGCGCCACATATCATTGGAAGTCCGGTCGCGCACGAACATGGCCAGCCGCTGCAGATGGTCCACAATGTGGCTCAGGCTGCCGGTGCGGTCCGGATCAAAAATGGCGGCCAGCAATTCGGCTTCAAACGCCTCCGGGTTCTGGCGCAACTCGGCCTTCCCGAGCAATCCGGGCAACTGTCCCTGCCGTTCGAGCGTCTGCAGGAGCGGCCCCAACAGGGGCATCGCACTGCCCGTCCGTTCCGGGTTGAACCGCCGCAGCGTGCTGCGCAACAACCGGGCGGTTTCATCGGCGCGTTCGGAATAGCGGCCGAGCCAGAAGAAATTGTCGGCCAGCCGGCTGGGCAGGTTGTTGCCCGTGCGCCGCAGGTCCACGCTCTGGTTCGCCGCATACAACAGCGTGGTTTCCTCGACGGGCGCCTCGGAAACGACCCAGGTGTCCTTGCTGCTGCCGCCGTGCTGCATCGAGATGAAAGTGCCGGTATCCGGCGAAACCCGGGTCAGTCCGCCGGGCATGACGGCATAACCCCCGCCGCTCGAAACCAGAAACACCCGCAGTTCGACCGGTCGCGGCGTCAGCCGGCTGCCGTCCCACGACGGCGCGGTGGAAAATTCCACCCGCTCCTGTGCCACGAACAGGTCCGGATCAAATTCAATGTGCCGGCGCAATGCGTCACGTTCATCCGCACTCAGGGGCTTTCCGGATTGAACGGGGCGCACGCGCGAACGGAACGCCGGTTTGATCACCAGCCGGTCCAAGGTTTGGAGAACATGTTGCCGGGCCGGCTCCTGGCCGCACCACCACGTCGCCGTCGACGGCAGTTTCAATTCCTCGCCCAGCAGGTGCCGGCACAACCCCGGCAGGAACGCCATGAACGCCGGGCTTTGGATCAAGCCGGAACCGAGCGCGTTGGCCACCACCACGTTGCCCGCGCGCAACGCCTCGACCAGTCCGGGCACGCCCAGCATCGAATCGTTGCGCAACTCGAGCGGATCGCAAAAATCGTCGTCCACCCGCCGCAGAATCACATCCACCCGTTCGAGGCCGCTCAGCGTTTTCAGAAAGACGCTGTTGTCCCGCACGGTCAGGTCCTGGCCCTCGACCAGCAGGTAACCCAGGTAACGCGCCAGGTACGCCTGCTCAAAATAGGTTTCGTTGTGCGGCCCGGGGGTGAGCATGACCACCCGGGGGTGGTCCGGCTGGCGCGGCGCGAGCCGGGCGAGCGTGTGCTGCACCTGCTGAAAAAAACCGGCCAGCCGGTGGACATGATTGTCGCGGAACGGTTCCGGCAGGATGCGCGAGGTGACGAGCCGGTTCGCCAGCGCGTAACCGGCACCGGTGGGAATCTGGGTGCGGTCGGAAACCACCCACCAGCGCCCGTCCGGCGAACGCGCGAGGTCGGCGGCGTAGAAATGGAGAAAAACATCGTCCGGCGGGCGCAGGTTGTGGCACGGACGCAAAAAATCCGGCTGCGCAAACACCAGCGCCGGCGACAGCCAGCGCGACCGGATGAGGTCCTGCGCGCCGTAGCAGTCCGCCAGGATGCGGTTCAACAGGAGCGCGCGTTGGACCAGTCCGGCTTCGATCGCTTGCCATTCGTCGGGCGCCAGAACAAAGGGCACCGGGTCCAACTGCCAGAGCCGTTCCATGCCGCGCGGATCGCCGTAGACATTGTAAGTGATGCCCTGCTCGTGGACAAAACGCTGGCACGTGTCCCAACGCAGTTGGAGCTCTGTCGGGCTTAACCCCTCCAGGGCGCCGATCAGTTTCGCATAATGGGGGCGCGGCCGGCCGTCGGCCGCGAGCAGTTCGTCGAACGCGCCCGGAACCGCCTGGTAACCGGCGAGCAAACCCGTGGCGGCCGGCGACGCCCTTCTGGCGCTGCCGGCTTCACCAGCCATGGATTGGGATTGCATCATCTTCGGTTCGCGGTTCGTCCGCTCGTTGTCGGCGTCAGACATTGCGTAAATCCAGGGTGAAGGGAAAGTCCGGATTCACCGGCGGCGGCGGAATTTCCGTCCTGCCCGCCGTGTGGCCGTGGCGGAAAAAGCGCGCCAGCCGGCGTGACTCGGCCTCGTAGCTGTTCACCGGAAACGTTTCATAGCTGCGCCCGCCGGGATGCGCGACGTGATACTGGCAACCGCCGAGCGAACGCCCGTTCCACGTGTCATAAAGATCGAAACGCAGCGGCGCGTGCGACGGAATCGTCGGCTGCAAACATTCGGGCGGCTGCCACGCGCGGTAACGCACGCCCGCGACGCCTTCGCTGTTGGTGCCCGTCGGGTGCAGCGGCACGCGCCGGCCGTTGCAGGTGAAAGCGAACCGGTCGCCCGCAAGTCCGCGCGCCTTGACCTGCAGGCGTTCAACCGAGCTGTCCACGTAACGCACCGTGCCGCCGCCACCCGGTTCCTCGCCGAGCACGTGCCAAGGTTCGAGCGCTGTGCGCAGCTCGATCCGGATGTCACGCTGTTCCAGGTCGCCGATGAACGGAAACCGGAACTCAAAGTGCGGCGCGAACCAGTCGGATTCAAACGGGTAACCGGCGTCGCGCAAATCGCGGAGGACGTCCTTGAAATCCGTTTCACAAAAGTGCGGCAGCATCCAGCGGTCATGGATGTCGGTGCCCCAGCGGACGAGGCCGTTTTTATAGGGTTCGTTCCAGAATTTCGCCACGAGACCGCGCAGAAGCAGATGCTGCGCCAGGCTCATGCGCGCATGCGGCGGCATTTCAAACGCACGCATTTCGACCAGGCCGAGCCGGCCGCCGCTGCTTTCCGGCGGGAACAGCTTGTCGATGCTGAACTCGGCACGATGGGTGTTGCCGCTGGCGTCAATCAGCAGGTTGCGGAACAGGCGGTCGCACAGCCACGGCGGCGTGTAGCCGAACCGTTGCGTGTTGCGTTCCAGTTCCTTGAACGCGACCTCGAGTTCGTAAAGCGAATCGTTGCGCGCCTCGTCAATGCGCGGCGCCTGCGAGGTCGGGCCGATGAACAAGCTGCTGAAGAGCCAGCTCAACGAAGGATGATTCTGCCAGTAGGCGATGAGCGAGCGCAGCAAATCCGGCCGGCGCAGCACCGGCGAGTTCTGCGGCGTGTCGCCGCCGATGATGATGTGGTTGCCGCCACCCGTGCCGGTGTGGCGTCCATCGAGCATGAATTTTTCCGTGCCCAGCCGCGTCAGGCGCGCTTCCTCATAAAGCACCGTTGTGCGCTCGACCAGTTCGTCCCACGATCGGCTCGGATGCAGGTTTACCTCGATGACGCCGGGATCCGGTGTGACGGCAAGCTTGTGCAGGCGCGGGTCGCGCGGCGGCGTTTCGCCTTCGATGATGACCGGCGTGCCCATTTCGGTGACGGCGGTCTCGATGCCGGCGATCAAATCCAGATAATCTTCCGTGGTGGCGACCGGCGGCATGAACACGTGCAACCGCCCGCCACGCGGTTCGACGCACATCGCCGTGCGGACAATCCACGGCGCGCTCTGGCCTTGCACCGGGCGGCGGTTCGGATCGTAATCCGGCGGCAACGGCGGCAATTCGACGCGCTCCTCTTCCAGTTCGCCGCGTTGCTGCGCACGCTGGCCGGGGCCGTACCCCGCGGGCGTTGGCGCACCGCCGCCGCGCAAAAACCGTTGCCCGGTCGTTTCCGGTTTGCGCACCCGATACGGAAATTCCTTCGGCAGTTCCGGCAATCGGGGATTCGACGGGTCCTGCTGCCGGATCCACGGATAATCCTTTTCCGCCACCCACGGAATCGAATCAATCGGCAGGCGCAGTCCCATCGGCGAATCACCGGGGATGAGCCAGAGCGTGTCATCGTCGCGCAGAAACCACGCGCCGGACATCCAGCCCGCCTGCGCTTCGCCACGGCGCGGCAGGCCCGCCGTCGCGCCGCTTGTCGCGCCGGAGCTTTGCGAAGGCGGATACAACGCCCGCTTGATGGGCAGCGCGTAGCCGGCGACCTCGCCGAGGTCCTGCTGGAACAAGCGGACGATGCGGTCGCGCTCCAGCTTGTCCTTGAGATTGGATTTCTCCGGCGTGACATTCGACGGGAAGCGGCGTTCCTTCCACAGGTAGTAAAACGCGTCCTCATAGGCCGGCAGAAGATATTTGGGATCGGCGCCGGTGATTCTGGCAATGCGCGTGAGTAATTCCTTCGCCTCCTTCGCGCCATGGCCGTAATCCTTCGATTCATCGGCAATGAGCGAATCGTCCTTCCAGATCGGCACGCCGTCCTTGCGCCAGTAGGCCGCGAGCGCCCAGCGCGGAAGTTGTTCGCCGGGATACCATTTGCCCTGGCCATAATGCAGCAACGAGCCGGGCGCAAATTTGCGGCGCAACCGCCGGATGAGTTCGCCGGACAAAAGGCGCTTTTTCTGCGAGACAGCGGTAAAGTTCCATTCCGGGCCGTCGGGATCTTCAACCGAAATGAACGTCGGCTCGCCGCCCATCGTCAGGCGCACGTCGCCTTTTTTCAAATCGGCGTCAATGGCGTGGCCGAGCGACTCGATTTTCGACCATTGCTCGTCCGAGTACGGCAGGGTGACGCGCGGCGATTCGTAAATACGGGTCACGGTCATGTCGAAGGCAAATTCGGTTTCGCATTTGTCCACGCCGCCGGAAATCGGCGCGGCACTGGTGGGATCGGGCGTGCAGGCGAGCGGAATATGGCCTTCGCCCGCGAGCAAACCGCTCGTCGGATCCAGGCCGATCCAGCCGGCGCCGGGCAGATAAACCTCCGTCCAGGCGTGCAGGTCGGTGAAATCCTTTTCTGCGCCGCCCGGCCCATCGAGCGATTTCACGTCGGGCTTGAGTTGGATGAGGTAGCCGCTGACAAAGCGCGCGGCGAGGCCGAGGTGGCGCATGAGTTGCACCAGCAACCACGCGGAATCGCGACACGAACCGCTCAATTTCGCGAGCGTCTCTTCCGGGGTCTGCACCCCGGGTTCGAGCCGGATGGTGTATTTGATGTCCTTCCAGAGGCGTTGATTGACGGCGACGATGAAATCGTTGGTCGTCAGCTTTTCACTGTCCGGCAATTCCAAACGCTGCTGTCTCGTCCGGCGCCCGGCTTCGCCCAACAATGCGCGACGCAGATTCGCCAGATACGACATGAAATTCGGCGTCAGCCAGCATTTGCGCTGGAATGGCGCGAGTTCATGATCGAGCGATGGGTCGTAACCAAAAGGAAATTTCTGCGCGCCGGGTTCGAGGAAAAAATCGAATGGATTCAACACCGCCATTTCCGCCACCAGATCCACTTCGACGAGGAATTCGCGGGTGGGTTGTTCAAAAACCAGGCGCGCCTGGTAGTTGGACTGCGGGTCCTGCGCCCAGTTGATGAAGTGTTTTTCCGGTTTGACCCGGAGCGCGTAACTCAAAATCCGCGTCCGCGAATGGGGCGCGGGCCGCAGCCGGATGACCTGCGGTCCGAGACAGACCAACCGATCGTACCGGTAATGCGTTTTGTGGTGGAGCGCGACGTGGATGGACACGGGAATTTTTGATTTACGATTGACGATTGACGAGCGCGCTGAAATTCCGGAGCGCCGGGCCTCGACCCGGCACGGAATCGAATCGAACGCTCGCCCTGACCCTGACCCTCTCCCCCGGGGAGAGGGAACAGTCAAGTGCAGCCTGTGAAAAATCCAAACGCATCGGTTTAGCCGCCCGGCTGACGATGATTCCCCCTCTCCCATCGGATGGGAGAGGGCCGGGGTCAGGGCCAAATTCTTTTTTCATTAACGTTTACAGGTAATTTTCAATGGGTTCCGCGCCGATGGTGCCGCGCAGGGTGTCCAGGTAGGCTGGCGATTCGACCTGCTCCAGGGTCTTCTTCGCGCGGGACAGCCGGTCGGCAATGCCAAGGCGCGCGGCCTCGTCGGCATGACTGGCGCGTTTCAGAAACTTGTCCAGGTAGTCCACATGGCGGCGCCACAATTGCCGGTCAATCTTCTGTTTCGCCGCCAGCCGCGCGGCGTACCAGCCGCCGGCCAGCAGTGATTCGCGCGTGAACATTTTCCGGAATTCAGGGTCGGCGAGCCCTTTGCCCTCCCACGCGTCGTTGAGCATGATGTGCAGCAGCGCCTTCAACGGCGGACACGCCTGGGCAATGCTGCCGTCATCGAAATACATTTTGGCCACGCGCTTCTGGGTGGTGACGATGTTGTCCATGCCGTCCACAAAAATGTCCAGGCCCTGTAATTCGGGCTTCAGCATTTCATCGGTGAAGACGGCCTGCGGATGATTGAACACGCGCCCGAAGAAATTGCGGACAAACCGCGCATTAATGCGGTAACCCAGCCGGCCGGCCAGGACCTTTTTGCCGTTATGCTCAAAATCCTCGCATTTTTCGAGGCAGCGTTCGGCCATCAACCATTGGGGATCACGTTCCTCCGGTGCCATGCGGCACCAAACCTCCGGCACCAGCAGACTGACGTCGTGGTCCACGCGGACCTTCGGTCCGACGCAGCCGGCGGCGGTGACGAACGCGTGATGGCCGGTGAGAATGAAAGAAACCAGCGCGTTGTTCAGGTCAATGATGGGCGGCAGGGCATTGAACGGCGCCTTGGTGAGCGCGCCTTCCGATCCGGCGCCCGTCGTGGACGGCGATTTGCCGGTCATGCTGCAGATGAACTCCATGAACAACTCCGGCAGTTCGAAGTAATGAATCGGGTTGTAGCACGCGAGCGAACGGATGCCGGTTTCGGGCGGGTTGTTGCGGCGGCCCGGCAGCACGGCGGCCACGGGATTGAGCACGGATCGGCCCGGCGGCAGACGGCGGCGCAACCGCGCGCCCATTTCCGCCAGATAACCTTCCCGAGGCGCGGTCAGGTCGGGCCGGATTTGCAGGTAACGCGGGTTCTTGGTCGGTTTGCCATCCACGAGGCGTGGGTTGGCGGAACACACAAAATAACTGACGCCATTTGCCGCCACGCTCTTGATCAGCGCCTGCATCGGCTCGGTAAACTGATAAAAACCGATGGCGTCCTCGATCAATTCACGCGCGAACTTTGACGGCAGCGGCTCGTAATTGGAGAAGAAATTGTCCGGCCGGGAAAAGTCGGCTTCCGTCACCTTGTCATAGCCGCGATGAATGGCGTCATCCGGGCGCTGGAACAGGCGGGCCTCGGTGTTGAGGACGAATTTCACCGAGGCGCCCTGGTCCGCCTCCAGTTCGGGCAAATCCTTGAGCAACCCCGGCGGCACGACCACTGACGCGGTAATGTCGTCCTCGGCCTGGATTTTCAGCGCCGGATTGAAATCCTTGCGCAGGCCGAACGTGCGCCATGAGCCGTCGCTGTCGAAGCCCACGCGCAGATACGTGGTGACGAGCTTGCGGTTCTCGCATTTCAATTCATTGGCCGGCTTGCCATTGATGATGTCCACGCTGAACTGTTCGCGCCAATGGTCACCCCATTCCGGCTTGTAATAGCGTTTCACGACGAACACCAGTTCGCGCAGGTATTGCGGCACGGTTTCCAGCCACGCGTTATATTCGGGCTTGTAGTCGTGCTCGTCGGGGATGAGCAATTTAATCACCGAACCGAGCGAACGTTCCGGGTCGAGGATCGAACGCTGGTCCACCCGCGCCGGGTCGCGGAAACGTCCGCTATAATCGCGCGCGATCAATTCGGCCACCTGGTCAAAATCCCTTTTGAAATCCGCGACGAACACCGGCCCGGTAAGCACCGCGTCGGTGATGGGTTTGGAAATCTCCGATTTGCCGCCGCCGGAAACGGTGCAGGGTTTGTGGCAGAGCGTGCCTTCGGCGACCGTGCCCACGAGACGCCAGGCGCGGTTCGCGCCGGGTTTTTCCAGGCGGATTTTGTAGCCGGACGGGCGCACATAGGTCTTGCCGGGCAGCAGTTTCATGGCGTGTTCGGTCTTGCCGCCGGGCCAGGAAATTTTCTGCTTGTGCAGATCAAAGTGCGCGTCCTCCGGCACGTAAATGATGTCCGGATATTTTTTATCCACGCCGTAACCCTCGGACTTCAACTCCATGGCCTCGCGATGGACGGAACTGACCTCCGCAAAGGAATGGCCCATGCGCTTGACGTGCAGGTCGCCGCTGAATTCCTCGCCGAGGTCGTAGGCGGGAAAGACGAGCGCGCCGCCGGCGTGTTCCTCTTCGGACAGGCCGTAAAGATTGGCCGCGTAACTGATCTGCGTCTTCACCTCCTTCTTGCAGTAACCGTAATAATTGTCCGCAATAATGGTGACGATGACGCCGGTTTCGTCGCGGCAGGTGAGCTTGAAGGCGCCGCCGTTGTTGTAGAACTCCCATTCGTCCTTCCAGCACATGCCGTCGCGGCGCTGGCGTTCGGTGGCCTTGTCCCAGGGCGGCAGGCCGGCGTCCTTCTTGGTGATTTTGGTCAGGTGCGGCGCGAGGATGACGCAGCCGGTGTGACCGCTCCAATGTTCGGTGTCGAGGCCGGCGTCGTTTTCCGGCAGGTTCGGGTCGCCGCCGTTGCCAAAGATGTTTTCGACGAAATCGAGGTTACTGACGAGGTTGCCCGGCGCGAAGAAGCGAACCTCCATTGCTTTCCGAGGCGTAAAGCCGGGAACCTCGGGGCAGACGACGGGCCGCAGCAGCAATGAAACGAAACACTCGGCGGGCTGCGCCTGCGTGGCGGTGAACGGCAGGCGCATGATTTCGCGGGGCGGATTGAAGGCGAGACTCAACATTTTCCCAAAAACCGCCTTGGGTACGCCGATTTTGTCGTCGGGAATCGGCAGGCCGCCTTCGGCCACGTGAAAGATGCCCTGGGTGGTGCGCCGGTCGCTCTTGGGATTGTGGAGCACGCCCTGCTTGACCCGGTAGGAGTTGAGAATGCTGGAGGCGAATTCATCGCGATCCACCGGCAGCGACAGCACCTGTGCCATGCCGGGGCGGTCCAGCGTCAACGTGCGCAACGGCAGTTTGGTCACCGGCACGTCCTGCAGGTAATCGTAGAGGAAGGTTTGAATCCGCTGGTCGGCGGCGCAAAGATGATTGGCCAGCAATCGCTCCTTCTCGCGGTACTGCGCAATCAGCGAGGAAACAATATCGCCAAGTTCCGCCCCGTCGCCGGTCGCCACCGGCAGGAAGCCGAGCAGCGACAGTTTGACGTTGATGTAGGGAATCAAGCTGGCGGGTGAGCTCATGCGGCCTCCGTTTCCAGGTAGCGGATGCGTTTATGCACGTCCGTGTTGATGGAGTGATACGGCTGCGCAATGTTGCCGGGATCAAACAACGTCGAGCGCATGTGCTCGGCGTCGTCGTTGCCGATGGCGTCGGTGAAAATCGGCAGCAAATAATCAATGCCCAGTTTGGACGGTTTCATCAATTTCGCATCGTACAGCGCCGGATGCAGCTTGCGCGCATGAATGAGGCCCCAGCGATCCCGGAAGCGGTTCGCGTCATAGCCCTCCACGTGAAAGCCCTTGTCGGAATTGTATTGTAGAACGGAAACGGCATTGTTGCGGCCTTCCAGCAGCAGGTCCACCGCCTTGGCGCCGAGCAACCCGGCGTAAAACCGGTCAAACAGGATTGGCCGCCCGCCCCGCTGCGTATGGCCGACTTTGCGCGTGAAGATGGCTTCCTTCGCCGATTCGCCGCGGCGATACAGCTGGAAATAGCGGTCGCCGATCATCTGGACCAGCTTGTTGCGCAACGCGTCCGCCGCGCCGCTGAGCACAATATTGCCCGAGGGATCGGTGGATTTGGTTTCCGCGCCCAGTTCGCGGCCCTGCTCGTCCACGATGCCTTCGCCGCAGACAATGACGACGTTCTTCTGGAGGTCGTAAATGTGTTTGACGCGCTGGACGAGGTGTTCGAGGTCGAGCGGATGTTCGGGAATGAGAATGATGTCCGGCTGGCCATAAGCCGTGCCGAGCGCGATGTACCCGGAATGGCGGCCCATGACTTCGATGATGGCGATGCGCCGGTGGCTTTCCGCCGTCGTGCGGATTCGCTCCACACCGCCTGCGGACACAAAAACCGCCGTGGTGTAGCCGGGCGTGGCGTAGTTGACGATCTGATTCAGATCGAAGGTCTCGGTGGCCGGAACCTGTTTGTAGCGATAACCACGTTTGGCTGCGGCGTCGTTCACCCGCACCCACTCATCGGGTTCGCTGGGATAATTCAACCCCAGATCGTTATCAATGGTCTTGGGGGCCAGCACGGCGGGCAGACGCTCGGCCAGCGGTTGCAGACCATTAAGGGTGCCGTCTCCACCGATGCAGATCAGCCCCTCAATTCCGAGTTTTTTCAACCGCGATTCGACCATGTCGAGGTCCTTTTTATTGTCGGGATCGACATAATCCCGGGACGAACCGATGAGCGTGCCGCCCTTGGTGGGGTCGAGCTCGGGAATTTCCTGAAACAGCGGGTTGAGATGAACGTGCGGCACGCGCGGATTGAACAGGCAGTTGAACCCCTTGATGAGGCCGACAATTTCGACCTTGAGCTGGTTTGCGCGGACCACCGCGCCGTGAATGGTGGCGTTCAGCGCGGGGGTGTCGCCGCCGGCGGTCAGGATGCCAATGCGTTTCATAAAATGTTTTTGCGGATGCTTCTGGACTGTTGTTGTTGCTCCTCCTGTTGCACCATGATTTCGTCCTCCAGGTTGTTGAACTGCTGAAAAATGTAAGCGTCGAACAGCGCGGCGCCAATGTCGTTGAGCCGGGACTGCAATTGATCGAGGTAAAAATGCAGGCCTTGATCAAAAATTTCATCCACGGTGCTGAACTGCAATTCCGCGACCAGCCGCCCGGCCAGTTTCTCGGCGTCATTGCAAAAGCGGCCGTCCGGCACGCCGGAGATGCGGCGCAACGCGTGGTTCAACTGGCCGACGCAAAAGCGCACCGACCTGGGGAAATCATCGTTGAACAAAAGAAACTCGACCACCCCGCGCGGATGCACCTCCGCACCATGCAGCGTTTTGTAGGCGTCCCAGGCGCTGCAGGAATGCAGAATGGCCGACCACTCCAAGGTTTCCGGCTGGCCGGCCGCCTCGGGCGCGCCCTTCTCCGGCAACGCCCCGGAACGCAAGTCGAGAATGCGCGACGTTTTGTCGGCCCGTTCCAGAAATTTTCCCACCTGCACAAACCACCAGCCTTCGTTGCGCAACAGCGTCGCGTAACCGAGGCCAATCAGGTGCAACGAGCTGTTTTTGACCTGCTGGAAGAACTCGCTGGGGCTTTCCTTCCAAATCCGCCGCGCTTCCGGCATTTTTACGAACCAGTAAAGCCGGTTCAACTCCTCCCAGAACTCAATGGTAATCTGGTCGCGGATCATGCGGGCATTTTCGCGCGCCTGACAGATGGCCGAGACGAGGGAATTGGGGTTCTCCGTTTGAAACACGAGAAATTCCGTGACGGCCTGGCCGGTGGCCTTCTTGTGGAGCTGGAAAAACTGCTTTTCGTCGCCGGTGGTCTCGACGATGGGCAGCCAATGTTGCGCCAGGCGCTCCTCATCCAGGTTCCTCAGATCCAGGAGCATCTGTAAATTCACGTCCACGATGCGCGCGGTGTTTTCGGCGCGTTCGATGTAACGCGACATCCAGTAAAGTGAATTGGCAACACGGCTTAACATTTTTGATTTACGATTTACGATTTACGTGACCCAATTGAACTCGCGCGTCGTTGTTCAAAACGAACACGTCAATCGCATATCGCATATCGTAAATTGTTTTATTCGTCCCCATACAGAACCCAGGTGTCCTTGCTGCCACCGCCCTGTGATGAATTGACGACGAGCGAACCTTTGCGCAATGCCACGCGCGTCAGGCCGCCGGGCACGATGGCAATCTTCTCGCCGTAAATAATATAGGGCCGCAGGTCGATGTGCCGGCCTTCAAAATAATTATCGTCTTCCACACACGTCGGGTGCCGGGACAGTGAAATCATCGGCTGCGCGATGTAATTGCGCGGTTCGGCCTCGATTTTTTTGCGGAAGGCCGCGATTTCCGCCTTGGTCGCCTTCGGCCCCATCAACATGCCGTAACCACCGGATTCATTGGCCGCCTTGACCACCAGCTGGTCGAGATGTTCAAGAATGTACTTCTTGTCTTCTGCTTCGCTGGCCAGATAGGTCGGCACGTTGGCCAGCAGCGGCTCCTGGTCGAGGTAATACTTGATCATGCGCGGCACAAAATAATACATGACCTTGTCGTCCGCGATGCCCGTGCCGATGGAGTTGGCGAGCGACACGTTGCCGGCGCGATAGGCGTGGACGATGCCCGGCACGCCCAGCAGCGAATCACGGCGAAAGACCGTCGGGTCGAGGAAATCATCGTCGATGCGCCGGTAAATGACGTGCACCGGCTGAAGCCCCTTGGTCGTGCGCATGAACACCCGCGCGTCGCGCACCACCAGATCACGGCCCTCGACAATTTCAATGCCCATCTGCCGGGCGAGATAGGTGTGCTCAAAGTAGGCCGAGTTGTAGGCGCCGGGCGTGAGCAAAACAATGGTCGGGTCCGCCACGCCGGCGGGCGCGATGTGTTGCAACATCTTGAGCAGTTCCTGCGGATAATGTTCGACCGGCTGCACGCCAATGCCCTCGAACATGGCGGGAAAGGCCCGCTTCATCGCCCGGCGATTTTCCAGAACGTAACTGACGCCGCTGGGACAGCGGCCGTTGTCCTCCAGCACCAGGTATTGGCCCTTGTCGTCGCGGATCAAATCCGTGCCGCAAATGTGAATGTAAATGTCCTTCGGCACATTGAAGTTCACGAACTCGCGCCGGAAATGTTTTCCCGAGAGGACATAGGACGGCGGGATGACGCCGTCCCGCAGGATTTTCTGTTCGTGATAAATGTCGCGCAGGAACAGGTTCAACGCCGTGATGCGCTGCGCGAGACCGCGTTCGAGCTTCTCCCATTCCCCGGCCGGAATGACCCGCGGCAGCAGGTCGAAGGGGAAAATCTTCTCCGCGCCCGCTGAATCGCCATAGACGTTGAACGTTATGCCCTGGCGCAAAAACGCGAGGTCAATCGACTGGCGTTTGTGTTCGAATTCCCTCGTCGTCAGGGTTTGGAACAACTCCCGGAACTGCCGGTAATGTGGACGCAACTGGCCCTCGGCATCGAGCATTTCGTCGAAAAATCCGTCGTGCTCGTATTGTCCGAGCAGGCGCTTGATCGGTTGCGTTTTGGACTTGGTGGACATTTTAAAACACCGGTTGCTCGCATTGGAAAATGGAATAAATCCCATCACGCCGGGGTGAGCCGGTTCCGGAAAACCCCGAATTACTCAATAATTGGATGGTTTTTAAGGCGGCCAGACCAATGGCCATCCCCAAACCCAACGGCTCAGGTTTGTTTGGAAAATATGACATCGCGCTATTTAGCAATCACCTTGCCGAACTCAGACCGCAACGCGGGCGGGCGCGCGAAAAGATTCCTGAGCGAGCACGGAAACAGAAGAACAAAAAAACAGAAAAATCAGGTCAGCAGTCCATGTCAATCCCCAAATCAGCAATGCCTTGCCCGATTTTTTGACCGATCCGGGTTGCCGGTTCACAGGCCAAAGCACACCTCGCTCGTCGGGTTGGCACCCGGTCATTCCGATTGCAACCGGTAAAAACGGCTCAACGTGGAATCCATCGGCAGGGTTACATCAAACACCGTACCTGTATTTTGAACGGGATTGGTCACCGACAACCAGGCTGTTGGCGCCGACAGATTCGTGGTCGTCATCAAGGTCATCCCCGCCCCGCTCAATGGCCATTGCAACATCAAATCCGGACCACTCAAGACGACGCTGAGATCGGTCGGCGCCACAATTTGACCCAACGCATTCGCCGACGGCAGCACGTTGCCGTTGCCATCGAAGAACGATCGGGTTCCAAACCCGGCCTCGTTTGCATTTGGAACCTGATATTCCGTTCCCCACCAGAAAATTCCGGCTCCCAAGTTGTTGGGCACGCTCTTTACCACCTGGGCCAGCGCGACCACATATTGAACCTGTCCGTTGGTGGTGGCCGGAATGCCGTAGATGTTCGTCGAAGAGGTCCAGGGGAAGTCCGTCTCCGCCACGATCACCGGCTTGCCATAACGTTGTGCGGCATTGGTCAGGCAGTTGCTCAGGCTGCTCAAAGGGCCGTGCCAGAACGGATAATAACTCTCACCGATGATGTCAAAGGGAACTCCTTGATAGGTCAGGTTGTCAAAGAACCATTCCGTGGTGGCCCAATCCCCTCCCCGGTCGATATGAACAATAATTTTGGGCATGGTCACGCCGGCAGCATTCGCAGCGTCCTGGATGCCCTGAACCGCTGCTTTCATTAATTGCCCAAGTTGCGACCACGACGTGTTGTAGCTGCCCGAAACCTGTCCGATGGTTGCTCCCGCGTTGTTGGTGAACAACATGCCTTGCGTGATTTCATTTCCAATCTGGACGAAATCCGGCATCGCCCCTGCCGCGGCAAAGGTGGCGACGGCATTACTGTTGTAAGTGTACATCTGCTGCACCATCTGGGAGAAGGTGTTGGTCAACCACGCGGCAGGTGTGGCTTGGTGGCTCGGGTCGGCCCAGGTGTCCGAGTAATGAAAATCGAGCAGGAATTGCAATCCGGCGTTTTTGACCCGCACCGCCAGTGGAACAGTATAGGTGAGATTGTTTATGTAATCATAGGGATCGGCCTGGGCCTGGGCCGCGCTGCTGGTAAATAATCGAAGGCGCACACAGGTGATGCCCTGGTTTTTCAGGATTTGAATCGCATCCCCGGTCAGACCGTTGCTTTTATAGACGATTCCATTGGTTTCAAAATACGCCAGCAATGAAAGATCCGCGCCGGCGATGAAATTATTTTGTGCAGGCAGCGTCCGTGGAACGAAAAGCACCGAAACGATAAACATCCAACATGTCAATTTCAGTCTCAAAACATTGCCTTCGATTAAACAATAACACATTAACTTAAAGCTGGAGCCATTCCGGTTTTAACGCGAACAGCTCCAGCCTTGCACCAACTTTACATCCCCCAAGTTGACACAACGTCAGTGACTAAACTCATGGTGTCTTCAACCGGAAAAACTTCTGGGGTCCGGTGACCGACACGGGCAGCGAATAGAGCCCATACGTGTTGGGCACATCCTGCCAATTCAGGCTGCTGTCCAGGTTGGTGGAACTCTGCAGTTTCACCGCCGGGTTCCCCACCCATGACAGATTGATGCTTCCACCCGCAAGCGGGCCAGTGATGATGCCGCCGACTCCGGTTCCCGTAATCACGAAGTTGCCGAAATTAAAGGTCCCTCCGGTCCCAGTGGTGACAAATACCAGACCCGCTCCCGTCATCACCCCGCTCAAGTTGCTGGTTGCCGTTGATCCGATAATTCCACCGGAACTGGTCACAGTCAGGTTCTTCCAATTGGCCGCGGCGGGATTAAAGGGCGATGTGTACGTGGAGTACACAGAGTTCGAAGCGGCGTTTGGCCCCAGCAAGGCGTTCGCGGCAACATACCAGTTGGTGCCATTAAGTTGTACCGCAAGATATGCGGTGACGTTGCTGGCGGTCGCCGAATTTGGCGCGATGTCCACTGAAAAGTTCAAGCTCGGATAAGCCGCCAGGTCGACATTCGGAAACGGCAATCCCGACTGGTTGGTGTCGGTGGCCGTGGTCGCGTAATACACCGTCGTGCCCGCATTTCCGAGGTAGGCAAAAACCGCTCCTGCACTGGTCTGGGCCGCCGCCTGGAAGAGGGCATTGGGAGTGCTCGGAACCGCTTCCACCCATCCGACACCGCTGATGGGATAGTTGGCCACCGTGGGTCCGACAAAAGGAAACACTTCTGAATAAACGAAGCCAACGGGAGGGTTGGTTACCGTCAAGGTGGTGGCGCCATAACCGGGATCAGTGACACCATTCCCCGTGCTGCTGTTGTCGACACCGGCAGAGTTGGTGACATAAGCGATAATCTGCAGGCCGTTGTCGTTGTTATTCAGATTTGCTATGGTCAATGTCGGGGTGGTCGCACCCGAAACCCTGCCTCCATTGGAAACGGTGACACCGTTGGTCGTCCAACCATACGTGAAGGGGGCTGATCCAGTGGCGGAAACGCCAAAGCTGGCACCGCCTCCCGAAGCGACGCTGACATCGAGGGGGTGTCCGGTCACGCCAATATTTGGCAGCGTTCCCACAGCCTGGTTGGTAATGATTTCGAAATTCTGGAAATTCATGTCCGAACCGCTCCCGGTATTGTGAGCAACCACCAGGCCGGCACCAATGATATTTCCTGTCAAGGGGCTTGAGGCTACGGCGCCGATCACCGCATTGCTGCTGGTAATGGTGAGATTGTTCCAGTTGCTCGCCGCGGAGTTAAATCCATATTGATAGGTTTGATAAGGGCTTAACGCCGAGAGATCTATCGCTTGCGGTTGCGCCGAGCAATACCATCCATTGGTCATCTCGACCGCCCAGTAGACAGAAATGGCTCCGGAAACCTGGCCGGCGGCATTCCCCGGGACAAACCCGGCCTGGAAAGTTACATAGGGATAACTGGCGGGGTTTATGTCCACAAACGGCAGTCCGGAGATTCCGATCTCATTGGTATCCGTCGTGTAATACGCGTTGGTGGTGGCGGTGGGAGAATATGAAAAGGCGTCGCCTAGACCACCCCCAACCTGGTAAATCCCCACACTTGTGTTTGCCGGCGCCGCGACGACCCAGCCGACACCGGTGATGGGGTAGTTGCCGTTAGGTCCAAGATAAGGGAAATTCTCAGCATACAAAAGACCTGGCGGCACATTGCTGACGATTAACTGCAGACCGCTGTTTGTGGCACTGCCAAATTTGTTCGTGACGACCACCATGTAGAAGGAACCCGCATCGCTGAGGTTGCAATTGGTGATGGTCATCGTCGGACCGGCTGTGCCAAGGTATCTTCCCCCGCTTATATTCACGCCATTGGTCTGCCATTGGTAGACCAACAGTGGACCGGCAAAGGTGGATACAAATGCGGCCCCGCCGCCAACGTACACGTACTGCGGCGATACTGCCGGCGCGGTATTGGTCGGCGCGATCTGCGGGAAATCGCCCGGTCCTTGATTGATGATGAGCTCGTTGTAATTGAATCCGCCACCGGTGGGAAGTTCAACGATGCCAATGCCGGTGATGGTTGCAGTCAAACTGGGAGAGGCCACAGAACCGATCGTTACATTGGTGGTGCCGTTTATGGTCAGGCTTTGCCAGACATTTGCCGGGTTGGTATAAACCAGGAAATCATTGGTAAACTGCGGATACCCGACGCCGCTGGAGCCGGGCAACTGATAAGATGTGGCAACGTACCATTGTCCTCCTATCTGAACGGCAAAGTAGTTGGTGTCCGTTGCCGCGCCGCGGACTTCGACGTTAAATGTCAGATTCGTGTAAAGTGTCGGATTGATATCGCTGAAACTGGAATTGCCGCCGATTCCCTGGCCTAACGTGTCGGTGGTATAAAACATGCCGGGCAGGTTGGTGCTTTGAAAGCCTGTGAAATAAACCGTGTTAGCGGGCAATGCCAGACCGAGCGTGGGGTCGTTCGCGCCCGTGGCCGTGTAGATGCCGACATAGGGTCCCGCACTCTGAGATGCGGCAATCGCCGTCCACCCAACCGTATTGATATTGCCGTTCCCCGTAACGCCACTGTTGCCTGTGCCCCAATTTTCGGTGTAAACTGTCACCGCCGATGCGAACGGTACCGCGCTCAAAAGAACGCCGCCGATAACCGCCAAGGTTAGTATTTTTTTCATGGTTTTATGGGTTTGTTTGGTTCATCCACTTTGTAAAATAAATAAAATTGTCAACGCCGGGAAGCCAGCTGGTCATCACTTTGATCAGTTGTAAGATTTAACCCAGGACGGCATGATGTGGGGTATCATCGACGTGTCGTAATTCCTGCTCCAAGGCAGATACCATAGCTGTCTCAACCCCGTAGGCCTGACCGAACCATCGATGAATGTCATATTGATGGGGTTTCGACCATTAACGGGATGCCTGGGTATGCAAAAAGCCCCCATGAGCGCGCCCACAGGACTGTCGCCTGGAAAATTGGGCGGCTGATCGGTTGGCAGCGGGTTGGCCCCCTGCCACACGCAATCGGCAAATAATGGAGCCTTTGAGAATCTGCTGGCCGCGGTCAAGGTCCTCCAATACCCGGTCGCCGCAGGATCAACCGCCATATCCGCCACCGGAGGATTGGCCATCCAGCCGTTGAATCCATAACTGCCGCCCATCCCCGGACGGCCCCAAACCGATGTCCCGCCAACGGGTGTGGAGGACGAACCAACCGGATAACCATTTGTCCCCATTATACCCCAGGCCAGAGCAGTGGTGCCGGAGGTAACCCAAAAATTCGCAAGTGAGTCCCGCGTTTTGGTGGCGGCCGGGCAGAAACACATCTTCCCACCCATGCCGGAGCCGTTGGTAACCCCGGGGAGATACGGTTGCAAAACCACCATCCACATCCCATTCGGATCATACCAACCCGGCGGCATGCTGTCGTTGTGGTCATTGGCGTACATGTGAAAGCCCAGTCCCCATTGCCGGAGGTTCGATGTGTCTAAAATGGACTGCGCCTTCAGCTTCGCGTTGGCCAGCGCCGGCAGCAACAAGGCCGCCAAAATGGCGATGATGGCAATCACCACCAGCAATTCAATCAACGTAAATCCCGATCGTAATCGCGGCTTTAATTTTAGCGGTTTTAAATGGGCCATCGTTTGTGGATGAATTATCCCGGTTAAATATTTTCCATAAGGCTGATTGCGTGATTCCGTTGTCCCCCGGCCAAACGGACCAAAATCTTCCCCAGTGCCTTGAAAACCACGATTGGCGCTGAATCGTGGAGTAACCTTGACAGGCAAAAGTCAACATAACCACATGCGCATTGCTTCATAGTTTGATAAGTGATTATGCAATGATAGTTGCTTTTGCAGCCCTGCCTAGCCTCACAAATGTAGAGAATTTCGAGATTTCTGCCTGGCATACAAATGGCATAAGTGATTTTAGGCCAACGACTATCCAGCTTGGCCTGGTGCGGTTCATGACACGGCCGACCGGCAACTATTGTAAATGTGCTGAGCATGCCAATATACCACTTGGGCCGACAAATGCACTGAATTTGGAAAACGCGGAAAATCCATCCCCTGGCGGCATAAGCAAAAGTGCCGCCCGTTTTCACAGGCAGCACCTTTTCCGTCACGGCGGGCAAGATCAAAGCTGGCGAGTACAGAGTGTTCTCCGACGCATGATCATAAGCAGCACGCCCAAACCAAGGAACGCGCTGACAGCCGGTTCAGGAACAGACGAGACGGTGTACAGGCTCGCAGCCGTACCAAAGGTCGTACCGGAGGCGTCGGTGGCAGCGTCATAAGCATTGGAACCGAGGTAAGGTTTGTAGCTATTATCTGTCTCCGCCGGATAACCACCGATGCTGTCCAATGAACCGTATGCGGATTGCCCGACACCATTGGGGTACGATGACACCACATCGAAGTAAAACTGGCTGCCAACGCTCAACCCGAGGCTGCTTAACGACAACGTAAAGGTATTGAAAGTAAAGCCCGTGCCGCCGGCACTATAGCTCACTCCTGCACCCTGCGTCCAGGCGCCGCCACTATAGAACGCCGGAGTGGCACCCGTGTTATAAGTGGCGGCAAAGGCGTTTTCGCCGGTGCTGATGCCAAGGCTGGGACCCCAGCCGTTCAACGCCCCCGCCGAGTGAAGGAGCACCGCGCTTCCACTGGCGCCCTGCCCAACATACTGCATCAGGACAAAATACTGAACGTAGGCGCTCTGCGCCGCGCTCGTGTTGATGGTGAAAGTGATATCGGTCGCATCGTTGTTGATGACAACGCTGCTGATGCCTTCTCCATTCGCGCCGCCGCCGTCCGCATTGCCGGTGCCTGTATAAGTGGCGGCTTTGGCGGACACCATGGCCATCGTTAACGCAGCAATGACCGAGGTTACGTAAGAAACAGTTTTCATAGAAGGTTGAATTACGGGTTTTGCTTTGACCCAATTATGCCCCAATCCCTGGATTTGCCTAGCCTCACAAATGTAGAGTTCTTCAGCGCCCGTTCGATCCGGAAAGCGGCGCAAGCTGTTTAAAATCAATGACTATTCTACTTCGCCGAACGAAATTTAAGCGCCGCTTCGGTGCGGGATCGGACGTGCAACTTGTTGTAAACATGCCGGAGATGCCAGCGCACTGTGCCATCGGTCAACCCGACACGATCGGCAATTTCCTTGTTGGGGAAACCGCTGGCCAGCAACTCCAGGATTTCCCGCTCGCGGGCCGTGAGATCTTCCACTTCCGTGGCCGCCGTCGCCGGTTCCTGAAATGAAGCGATGACCTTGCGGGCGATTTCCCGCGACATGGGCGCGCCACCCTGCCGCACCTCCCGGATTGCCGAAATAAGTTCTTCGGGCGCACATCGCTTCAATAAATAACCACAGGCACCCATGCGCAATGCCTTGAATATCCGTTCGGTATCCTCATAAACCGTGACCATGATGATCTGAACGGACGGCAACATCTGTTTGAGTTGAGCTATACAATCGATGCCCGACATGTTGGGCAATTGAATATCCATGAGCACGATCTCCGGCTCGTGTTTGGGAAAAACTTTCAAGGCCTCTTCCGCCGTTGCGCAAGCGCAGACGCACCGGCATTCCGGATCCGCATGAACGAATTCCGTGAGGCTTTCACGAATTACTTTGTTGTCTTCAACAATGGCAATCTTGGTCATGGACTTAAAGGCATGTTGAACCGGACGATCGTACCGTGACCGGCTTGGCTGGTTATTTCAAATCTCCCGCCCAATTTTTCAATGCGCGCCCGCATATTTGCCACGCCGTCCATTTCCTCGGTCGGGATTTCCGGGGAGAACCCGCTGCCATTGTCGGTGATGCTCAGCCACACTTGTCCCTGCTCGACTTTGATCCCCAGACGAACTTCCGAGGCACCGGAGTGGCGCACCACATTGGTCAATGCTTCCTTGAAAGCCAGAAACAACTGGTGGCGGTGGCGGGAGTCCACCGTGTGGTCGGCCGTCCGGGAGGTGCCTTCCAGACTCCAGGCAATGTTCGCCAACCCCAGGAAACGCTCCGCATAAAGACAAAAATAACTGACCAGCGAGGCCAGGGAATCATGTTTCGGATTCATTGCCCAGACTATTTCGTCCAGGGCGGTGACCATCTCCCGCGCTTTCTCCCGCACCTGCTCCAGATGCCGGTTCCATTTTTCATCAGGAGCGGTCGCAAATTTTGCCCGGGCGGCCAACATGCCGATTTCGGTGATGCCCGAGCCGAGTTCATCATGCAAATCCTGGGCAATCCGGGCGCGTTCCTGTTCCATGGCTCGTTGATGCTCAACGTTTTGACGTTGCCGGATTTGAGCCCCCAGTTCGGTCGTACGTTGTTCAACCCGCCGGTGCAATTGAGTAATCCAAAGGGCGGCCGCGGCCAGCACGCACACCAGCAGACCCACGATGAACAACAGGCGCTCCAGGGTCCACCAGGGAGGCCGCTCCAGCACTTTGATGTCCGCGGCGGAGTTGAGCAGGAGTTCAAACGAAGTGATGTCCTGCCCCACGGCCCGGTTCCCGCCATCACCGATGTACACCCCAACCAGTTCCAGACGGCTGCCCGGAGCCAGCGAGCGTACGGAATCAATTTTCGAATTCAGTCGGGCCAAAAAGGTGCGGATTCCACTCCGCAATTCCAGCGCCTGCCCAACCGGCGTCTCTCTCACACTGACAAGCAATCCGTCAACCTTTATCAAGGTCGAGTCACACTCCCCTTGTATGAGATTATTCGGTGGCAACGGCCTTGGTTTCGGCAGGGCCGCATGGCCGGTCTTGCGCGCCACCGCCTCGTGCAGGAGGGGTGAGGCGCCGCTCAGTTCCGGAAAACCAACCACTTCCACCTGATCGCCGGCTTCCAGCCCCGGCACGGGCTTCTTCAAGATGAATTGCAGGCCATTTGAGCCGTCCATCATGTAATATTGCGGGGCCTGGGCACTAATGATCTGCCCGGACACTTTCACGCGCTGGAACACGCCCGCTTGCGGATTAAACTGCAGCAACTCCGCCACGGTCTTAAGCGGAATTGAAAACAGATCCCCGGGGGCCGGCTGATCCACGGATAGTTCCGCGCCATAGACCCGGATCTCGCCCACTTTAACCTGGTGCGTCACATAATCCCATGACGCGAACAAACACCCCCGCACGCGTACAACGCTGTCTTCATAAGATTTCAATGCCTCGGTTTTGGTTCCCGCCACCCGCAACTCCAATGTGATTCGACCGTCCCCCGTAAACAGCGTCACCCCGTTCGAATTGACCGTGGTAATGATGCCTTGCAGCTCGACATATTGTCCATCCAGGCTCCCATTCATCAATTGATCCCAGGTCGGATGCACCGGCTGCGGCAAACGTCCCACCCCCAGATCACTCACCCGGTCCGCGTCCACAATGGGAGCGAACAGGCTGGGATCGCTCCGGCCCTCGACCTCCAGGTACTCGCCGATTTGTGGCGGCACCGAACGGCTCTCGGAGGAATCAACCACATACAATCCGCGCGTGGCATCCTGAATGGTGAACGCCTGATGTTCCGGAAATACACAGGTAACCACGCCCCGGATTTTGACCGGATAGCCCCGCTGCGCTTCTTCGCGGCTTAATTGATGAACTTCACCGGCGGTGTTCAACACGGGAAGCGTTCCCGACCCGCCCTCAACGCTTGGTATCGTCGGATCGTTTGCCTGGATGATTTTAATTCCGTCCCTGTTCGACACCAACAAGGTGCCGCCCATTTTGTCCCCATCGGCATCATAAGCGCCCTGACAAACCCCAACGACTCGAACCCGGCTTTTCAACAAGAATGCCGCGGACAGACCGGTGCCATCGGCAATCTCCACCTTCAGACGGCCGGTTTCAGAAGTTAATTCCAGATCCCATCCGTCCTTGTGCTCGCTCACAAACGTTACCTTCCCTTCGACCTCAACCCACTGATAATCCCGATCCTCGCTCAAGGTCTCCCCGATGACCAGCTTGCGCGGTTCCGGCAGTGGCTGTTGCCCCATCACCGCCAGCCGAAACGACTGTGCATCCACGAACAACTGACTGCCATCATCCGATATGAGGTAAAACGTATAAAGACCGTCCCGAGGGATTTGAAGATAGCCCGCAAATTGCAACCCGACATGCTCGTTCCGACTCATGACACCCAGCATGACATCCAGATCAAAATTGGATACGGTTCCGGTCTTGAGCGCGGTCAACTGGCCAAAGTCCGGCAAAGCCTCTCCATCAACTTCGTAACAGGCATAATCCAGTCCGCTAGCAAAATTTGTCGCCCCGGTGATACCCGGCCGGACGCGAAACAGGGCCGAATCGGGGATTCTTTGACGGGGCAGATCCGGCCCCTGGTACTCCACTTGCAACCCATATTTTTCGACGCCATTGAACCAGTCAACGCAGATGGGATGCCGTCCCGCCGTCAGATAAATTGCGCCGGATTTTTCAATCATCGTATGGACACCATTGTCATCCACCACCGGCCCCTGGACTCCCAGTCGAAATCCCGCGCCACGGCTGGTGATTGTCCCCTCGCCTTCCAAACGCACCCGCTGGCCGGGTTGCAGGGATTGGCCATGCAAATCCATTTCCAACTCTTCCGCACCGGATGTGTCCTGTAAAACAAGTTGTCCCCGCGCCGGGTTCACCCACAATATGTCTCCTTCCAAATGGACAAAATAACCGACGTCCGGATTCTGGGAGCCCAGTCGGGAAAGTTGGGCAATGTTGGTCACTGACTGAAGGGGCGAACCAGCCGGAGCCCCGCCGGCTGGTCGGGCCACAATCGGCACCAGCAACGCGGCGACCAGCATCCAGCAGCAAAAGCCTTCGCGGCAAGCCGCAGGCATTCCGCACCTGCGCGCGAGGTATGGCCGCACGGATTTGATCATGGAAATGTATGGACCGGCTTTTGCAGGTTATCGGTTTTCGCGCGGGCGCCATTCAACGGCCGGACAATGGATATTACTCTGATTTGTCTTGATGATAAAAACCGTTGACCGCAGGCTCTGATGACTGCCGAGGGTTGTACGAAATTGCAACCGGCGCCCATGCGGTATCGCCAAACCGGAAAAACTGTGCGCATACCCGGATGCTACACCAGCAAATCGTTTTGTTGCACCACGAAATTTAACAAAGTACCAAAACCACACATTTGTGAGGCTAGCCAAAATCCCCGCAACCGGTTGCCATTTGTTCAACAGCCATCAAATGGGAAACAGCCAAATCCTCCCGTTCTGGGTCAACGGGCCGGAACTGCGACTTTTATGAAACAAACGACACAACTCAATTTATCTCAAATGAGCGGTTGGTGCCTGGCCGCCACTTTTTTCATCGCTTTAAACCTGTTGACCAACACTGCACAGGCCGCAGGTCCCGCTCGCGAGTGCCTTTCATTGGACTCGGACTGGCGGTTTATCATAGGTGACCCGGCAGGTACCGGCGACGAACTCAGCTACACCAACATCCGATCCTGGATCGTCGCCACGGGCAACGAGTTTGTGGAAGCCGGCGAACCGGTCGCGCGTCCGTCGGGCAATCCCGGTGGCGATGTCGCCTATACCCGGCCGGACTATGATGACAGCGGCTGGCATCAATTGAATCTTCCCCACGACTGGGGTATTCAAGGCCCATTCAAACGGGAAGCTTCCGGCTCCACCGGCAAACTGCCCTGGGAAGGCATCGGCTGGTATCGTAAGCACTTCACCATCCCCGCGTCCGACAAGGATCGCCGCCTTTGTCTCGACGTGGATGGCGCCATGTCCTACGCAAGCGTCTGGCTCAACGGCCAATTTGTCGGCGGCTGGCCTTACGGCTATGCTTCCTGGGAACTTGACCTGACACCGTATATCAAGGCCGGCGCGGAAAATGTCCTCGCCATCCGCTTGGACAACCCGCCGGCTTCCTCGCGCTGGTATCCGGGTGGCGGGATTTACCGTAATGTCTGGCTGGTAAAAACCGGGCCGGTACATTTGGGGCATTGGGGAACGTATGTGACCACGCCGGAAATCAGCCCTTCCGCCGCCACCGTGAAAATCCAGGTCACCGTGGACAACGACTCGGAGTCCGCCGCCATTGTGTCCGTCAAAAATGAGATTTGCGAACTCAAGGCGGACGGCACTCCAGGCGGGCCACTGGCTTCCATCACCACCGACGGCGTGCAGGTCGCCCCGCGGCAAAATCAATCGAGCGAAGCACAAATCATTTTCCCGAACCCGCGACTCTGGAGCCTGGAACAGCCGCAACGCTATGTGGTGGTGACCTCGATTGAGCAGGACGGCAAACCGCTGGATCAATACACGACCCCGTTCGGCATCCGTACCATCAAATTCGACGCCGACCAGGGTTTCTTCCTGAACGGCGAACCCGTCCGCCTCAATGGCGTTTGCGACCACGCCGACCTGGGCGCGCTCGGCACGGCCATCAATACCCGGGCGTTGGAGCGTCAGATCGAAATTTTGAAGGAGATGGGCTGCAACGCCATCCGCACCAGCCACAATCCGCCCGCACCGGAGCTGCTCGATATGTGCGACCGCCTGGGCGTGCTGGTCATGGATGAATCGTTTGATTGTTGGGAACGCGGCAAGCGGCCCAATGATTACCATCGTCTGTTCAACGACTGGCACGAGAAAGATTGGCGCGCGGAACTGAGGCGTGACCGCAACCATCCCAGCATCATTCTGTGGAGCATCGGCAATGAAGTGCCCGACCAGGGAACGCCGGCTGGGCTGCGGATTGCGGCGGAACTGACCCGCATCGCGCACGAGGAAGACCCGACGCGCCCGACCACCGCCGCGTGCGACCACATTGCGTCCGGCTTTGACGGCTTTCAGACGAACCTCGATGTTTTTGGGTACAACTACAAACCCTTCGAGTACGCACAGGTACACGCGGCCAATCCCGGTCTGCCCATCTTCGGCAGCGAGACCGCCTCCTGCATCAGCTCGCGCGGTGAATATTTTTTCCCCGTCAACACCAACAAGAATGATGGCAAGTCGGATTTCCAAATGAGCTCCTACGACCTTTCCGCGCCGTATTGGGCGACAATCCCGGACACCGAATTCAAGGGCCAGGATGAAAATCCGTTCGTGGCCGGCGAATTCGTATGGACGGGCTTCGATTACCTCGGCGAGCCGACGCCCTACGATGGGTCCAACGATCCTTCGCGCAGTTCCTACTTCGGGATTGTGGACCTGGCCGGCTTCAAGAAAGACCGCTTCTATCTGTACCAGGCGCACTGGCGTCCCGAAGTGCCCATGGCCCACCTCGTGCCGCAATGCTGGGACTTGCCGGACCGTGCCGGCCAGATCACCCCCGTGTTTGTGTATACGTCCGGCGACGAAGCCGAGTTGTTCCTCAATGGCAAGTCGCTCGGGCTGCAAAAAAAAGAACCTTACGAATACCGCCTGTGTTGGAACGAGGTAAAATACGAACCGGGCAAACTCAAAGTGGTCGCTTACAAGAATGGCAAAAAGTGGGCGATGGACATGGTGCAAACGACCGGCCCGGCGGCGAAACTCACATTGCAACCGGATCGTAGACGAATCAACGCCGACGGTGAAGATTTGTCCTTTGTCACCTTAACGGTGGAAGACAAACACGGTTTGATGGTGCCCCGGGCAGACAACGCGGTACATTTCGAAATTTCCGGGCCGGGCGAAATCGTGGCCACCGACAATGGCGATCCGACGGATTTGACTTCATTTCCATCCGATGACCGCAAGGCCTTTAATGGTCTTTGCCTGGCCATTATCCGCTCCAAGGCTGGGCAAGCCGGAAACATTAAACTCACAGCCACGTCCGATGGCTTGAAAGCCGTCAGCGTTTCCATCCGGACTGACCAAAGCGACTGAAGCCTGATGATGAACGTTAATGGCTGCCAGCCGCCTGTAAATCGTTGAAGGTTTCTGCAAGACTCCGATCAAACCCCGTATTCACGGCCGATTGAATTGGAGGCGAGGGTCGCCACGCACATGGCTTCAATGTTCATGGTCCTGCCGCGGCGTTACTGTAAACTTGCTGGATTTCGTTTGTGCTTAGAACGCGATTCCACACGCCAACCCCGTCGTAGCTGCCGCTTTCGTAGCCCTCGTTCGAGTCCCACGCCAGGCTGAAATTGGTCGAGACGGTACCAATATTAGTCGAGATCGCCGTTTTGGCGTTAGCTTGACCCGGAACTGGTATGGCCTGAATGCCATTAATGAAAATGTTGATCCGGTTGCTGTTTTGCAACTGTGTGCCGTCGTAAACCATGACGAAGTGAACCCAGGTATTGGTGACGTGAGGCGCATAAAAATAACGGTAGGCGTTGGTGAATCCCACACCTCCATACACATTTCCGTCATTCCACCAGGCGAGGAATATCGCGTTGTACGTTCCAGAGGTACATCCCAGCGCCGCCAGACCGATATCATTCGGATTGGTCTTCTGCATCCAGATGGAGAAGGTGCATTGGTTCGATCCGGCGAGGTTCAAATCCCCAAAACCCGCAGACTGCTGACTGGCTGAGACAAAGTTCAGCGCATAGTCTGTCACTCCAGGAATCCAGGCGGGCGAATTTGTCAAGTATCCCGTGTGCCCGTTGCCGGAGCTGTCCGCGACCGTGTTTCCCGAGCCTTCACTGAATTTCGTGAACAACACCAGTCCGGACGTGGGAAAGTTGCTGCCACCGTCATTTTGACTGGGCAGAATCTGATAAAAATACTGCGAATTGGAGGGCAAGGAAGCATCCACACTCGTATCCACCCAGTTTTGAACCGGTTGGGTCAGAGTCAAATTCATCATCGTCACCCATGAGTTGGAATTGCTTAAATCAGCCGTTCTTTGAATAATGTAACTGTTGCCAGTCACCCCTTGAATTGTCAGCGTTGGGCTGGATCCACTAAATCCAAGCGACACTACTGCGGATTTTACGCAAACCGTTCCCACCCCTACAATGGCCAATGCCAGGATTTGCAACGTTTTGGTGGGTCTCAAATGCCTCCTGCTCGTGTTTATTGTTGATGCCTGATGCCGCCCGTCCCGAGCATTTCAAATACCAACAGGCAGTGCAACTAATAACGAGACAATCATCCCGAATACTGAAACAATTTTGGGAACAATCCAAAAGTTGTCAGCAAACTGTCAGCCATTGGCTTAATGCAAGAGACATCATCGTTCAACGAACACTTGCGGTAACGCTACGAGAAATGTCTGCAAAACTGGGGCGCCGGGCACCGTCCCGGCACAAAGCAAGAGACTTTCCATGGAGCCGGGGCGCTGCTCCGCGCTCCGAAGGCCGGCGGGTGATTTTTGCAGAGATTTCTACGGACGTTATCCGGTGCTGTCCCTGCGAGAATAGTCCTGGCAGATACATTTGGAATTTGACGCTTATGATGTGGATGTGATATTTTGTATTACATGCCCATCAGCAGCCAAATTCTTTGCCGCCTTTCCCGGCCTTGAACGCTGTTCAAGCGCAACATTTTATGCATCACACCCGTTGTCTTAAAATCCATAGTTTTGTCATCGCCCTCGCCTTGAATCTGTTCCTGCCCTGCCTGAATTCCGAAGCGCAAACGGTTCCCAGTTTTGGCCCGAACGTTTTCGTCTACAATCCTTCGATGCCCATGGCAACGATTCAGAGCAATCTAAACTATCTGTTCGGCCTGCAGTCGAATGTGAATGCGAGCCAGTTCGACGCCAATCGATATGCCATTCTCTTCCAGCCCGGAACCTACAACCTCGCCATCAACATGGGCTACTATATGCAGGTGCTGGGCCTGGGGCAGTCGCCCGACAACGTCACCATCAACGGGGAGTTGCAGTCCTATAATTTTGGCGGCCAGTCCACCGAAAATTTCTGGATGTCTGCCGAAAACCTCGCCGTGGTCCCCACCAATAACAGCACCATGACTTGGTCCGTGTCGCAGGGCACGTGGCTGCGCCGCATGCATGTCGAGGGATCCTTGAACCTGTCGGATGGAACCTACGCCAGCGGCGGCTTCCTGGCTGATTCCAAGGTGGCTTCCACGGTCAGTTCCATTTCACAGCAACAATGGATTTCCCGAAACGACATCTGGGGAAACTGGTCCGGGGCAGTGTGGAACATGGTGTTCGTAGGTGTTTCCAATCCGCCTTCGGGAACCTGGCCCGGCACACCCTATACGGTCATCACCAACACACCTTTGGTCCGGGAAAAACCCTATCTGTATGTTGACAGCAATACCAATTACTTTGTCTTGGTGCCCAATCTGGAAACGAACAGCTGGGGAACCACGTGGGCAAACGGCCCGACTCCCGGAGTGTCCATCCCCATCAGCCAGTTCTATCTGGCCCATGCCGGGACGGACAACGCCGCCAGCATCAATGCCGCGCTGAATGCCGGGATGAACCTGATTTTGACCCCCGGAATATATCAGTTGACGAACAGCATTCTGGTGACGCAGCCGGATACCATTGTCATGGGACTCGGATACCCGACGCTCATACCGACCAACCGGAATCCCGCCATGGTGATCTCGGATGTGGATGGCGTGAAGGTGTCCGGGATTATTTTCGATGCCGGAACCACCGCATCACCGTCATTGTTGGAGGTGGGGACTGTTGCCAGTTCCGTGGATCATTCGGCAGACCCCATTTGTCTGTACGACATTTGCAGCCGGGTGGGCGGGCAGTTTGTCGGGACAACCACGAATTGCGTGACGATCAATGCCAACAATGTCATCGGGGACAATCTTTGGCTGTGGCGGGCGGATCATGGCGCCGGTTCAACCCCCTACTGGACCGGAAATCCGAGCCAGAGCGGTTTGGTGGTGAACGGCAACAACGTCACCATTTATGGCCTTTTTGTGGAGCATCATCAGCAGTATCAAACCGTGTGGAATGGCAACTGGGGACGGGTTTATTTTTATCAGTCCGAACTGCCGTATGACCCGCCTTCCCAGGGTGCCTGGTCCGAGGCCCCTGGTGTGAATGGTTACGCGTCCTACAAGGTCGCAAACACGGTCACCAGCCATCAGGCCTACGGGCTTGGCGTTTATGGAGTGTTCATCAACTCGGTCAACATCAGTTGCTTCAATGCCATCGAAACCCCGACCAACCAGCAGGTCAATGTGCACGACATGATGGATGTTTATATCGCCGGAAATACATCAGGGAGCGGGACCAGTCAGATCAATCACATTATCAACGGCACCGGCGGCACGGTCGGTCCTTCGTTCGGGACGGCCTACGCAAATTATCTGTGGCTGAACCCGGCATTTTCCGCCAGCGCGGGTCTGGATCTTACCGGGACGAACATCGCCGTTTCATTCCCCAGTGAGTCCTGGCATTCGTATCAACTCCAATATAAGAACGCGGTTACGGATTCAGGCTGGTCAAATCTCGGCAGTCCCGTCGGCGGGAACGACACGCTCCAGACGATCACTGACCCGGCTTCCTCCAGCAACCGGTTCTATCGCATCAAGGCCAACTGACCGACGTCCCAGTCGTCCAGTCCGGCACGGACCGGCGTTTCTGTAACTAATCCTCCAGTGAGGGAATTTTTATCAGAGCGCGTTTCGCGCAGACACGATGCACCTCCTTGCTGTTATGTCCCAAAGCCTGCCACGCGAACCGTTCCGGGTTGGCCGGGTGAAGGCAAAGACCGCGGCACGGCCGCCAGCGCGCACAAGCGACCGATACGGGAACAACATGCCTTCGCCGGGAAACTCTTTGAACAGATTTAGCGCCTCGCCGTCCGAGTGTCCACGCTGATCATTCCAAATCCCCGTCGGAACGTCCTGCGCCAGATTAATCCGGCTTGCTTTTTTGACCTCACACAATTTCCTTTTCCATCGCCCGGTGTTTTTCCGCCAGCACTTCCTGTGCGAGCTTATAACCGGCGCGGTCGGCGTTTTTGCCAATGCGCTGGAACTTGTCTTCAATACGCAGTCGCGCCGCACGGCAAAAGAAATCCACCAGATGAAACATTTCTTCATCACGGGACCCGCCCGACAAACCTTGCGCGCGCAAGCAGGTTGCCGCCATGGCGAACAAATCCGCGCCGATGTCCACGAACCGGCCGAGCAGCAATTGTTCGCGTTCCAGCTTCGGCCCGTGCCGCAGCATCGCGTGAAAAATGGCGCGCGCGAGCCGGCGGCTGGTCCGCGCTGCGTAACGGAGATGTCTCCGCAGCACCGACGCCATGGCGCATTTGGGATTGAACCCCGCGCTCCCGACCGCGAACCATTCTACGAATGGCAGCCATTGTCTCGGATACCACGCCAGATAAAACCTCGCCGCCTTCGTTGCCGCGCGCAGCCGCTGCGACCATGGCAATTGGGAATTCAAAACCGGTGCGGCGATTTTCAAATGTGGATCGAGCAGCTCGCGCGCGATGAACAGCCGCATGATTTCGCTCGAACCTTCAAAAATGGTGTTGATCCGGCTGTCGCGCAAAAATCTTTCGACGGGGATTGGCGCTTCGCCGCGCGCCTTCAACGAGGCGGCGGTCTCGTAGCCGCGCCCGCCGCGGATTTGCATCGTGTCGTTGACGATGTTCCACGCCGCTTCCGTGCCCCACAATTTGCACAGCGCGGCTTCGAGGCGCACGTCGGCATTTTTGTCGCGATCCACCCGGCTGGCCGCGAGCAAGGTCATTGACTCCATCGCAAATGAGTCCGCCGACATGCGTGCGATTTTGTCGGCGATGGCCGCGTGTTTGCCGATGGGTGCGCCCCATTGCTCGCGACGATTCGCCCAGTCACGCGAAATTTCCAGACAACGTTTCGACAAACCGACGCACGCGGCAGGCAAGGTCAGCCGGCCGGTGTCGAGCGTCGTCAGCGCCACGCGCAAACCTTTGCCTTCGGCCAACAAAACGTTTTCGCGCGGCACGCGGACGTTCGTAAACCGAAGGACGCCGTTGTAGAGCGCCCGCAACCCCATGAAGCGGCAGCGCTGGATGATTTCCACGCCCGGCCAGTTCGTTTCCACGATGAACGCCGTGATTTGTTCCTTTGATTTGCCGTTGATGATTTTTGGCGGCGTCCGCGCCATGACCACAATAACACCGGCCCTCGTACCGTTGGTGCACCAGAGTTTCTCGCCGTTGAGGATGAAAAAATCTCCGTCCGGCGCCGGCTCGGCATGTGTCGCCATCGCCGCCGGGTCGGAACCCACATCGACTTCCGTCAAGGCGAACGCGGAAATTTCGCCGCGCGCGACGCGCGGAAGGTATTTTTTCTTTTGCGCCTTGGTGCCGAACAAAATTAACGGCTGCGGCACGCCGATGGATTGGTGCGCCGAGATCAATGCCGTCGTGTTGCCGCACCAACTGCCGAGCAGCATCGCGGCGCGGCAATAATTCGTCTGCGAAAGTCCCAGCCCGCCGTATTCGACCGGAACTTTGATGCCGAACGCGCCTAGCCTTGCCAGTTCGTCAATCACCGGCTGGGGAATTTCGCCGGTCCGGTCAATTTCATCCGGATCGACTTTTTCGCGCAGCAGCTTTTCCAGTTTTTCAAGGAACGCGTTGCCGCGCTCGCGGTCATCGGCACTTTGCGTCGGAAACGGATGGATGCCGGCAAGATTGAATTCACCCATGAACAGCCCGGCGGCGAAGGTCCGCTCACCCGCCGCTTCGCGGGCGGCTTCGGTCAACTCCAATGCTGCGCGTTGGCCGGCGGACATTTTCGACGTGTCCATCACCGGCGCCGATTCGTCCGAATCTGGTTTTTCCGGTGGCTCGATGAGCGGTGATTTCAAGACAGTCATAAATTCTCACGAGTTGGAATAAAATTTCTTTCCGTCCGCTGCCAAATTGTGCAGCAAGATGCACGGTTTGAATTGCGTCGCGCCGCAATCGGCCAGCAGTTCCATCGCGCCGGCGAGTTTTTCCAGGCCAACCGAATCGGCGTAACGCAGCGGCCCGCCGCGAAACGGCGCGAAGCCCGTGCCCAGGATCATCGCAAAATCCACGTCTGCCGGCTCGGCGACGATTTGCTCTTCGAGACAGCGCGCGGCTTCGTTGATCATCAGGAAAACCATGCGCTCCTGAATGTCCTGGCGCGACCAGGCGGCCGCCGTCCGGCTCTGGACAAATGCGGCAGTCTGAGGATTCGGTTGCGGCTCGGCTGTTTTGCCGTGCAGATAAAATCCGCGCCCATTTTTGCGGCCGAGCAAACCGGCTTCAGCCATTTTGCCGAGAATTGCCGGCACTTTCATCCGGTCGCTGAAACTCGCGGCGAGCGTTTGCGCGACATGCAGCGCCACGTCCACGCCGACCTCGTCCAGCAGCCGCATCGGACCCATCGGCATCCCAAAATCCAGCATCGCTTCATCCAGGTCGGCGGGACTTGCGCCGTTTTCAAAAAGATTTCCGGCCTCGACCAAATACGGCATGAGAATGCGGTTCACCAGAAAACCGGGACTGTCCTTCACCACGACCGGCAGCTTGCCGATTTGCTGCGCAAACGACACGGCGCGCTGTAAAATTTCCGGTGCGGTCTGACGCGCGGCGATAATTTCGACGAGTTGCATCCGGTGGACCGGATTGAAAAAATGCAGGCCAACGACGCGCTCCGGCCGCCGCGTGCCCGCAGCCAGTTCGGAAACCGGCAGCGCCGAAGTGTTCGTCGCCAGTATGGTTTCGTCGCCGGCCAGTTCGTCGAGCCGGTGGAAAATCTTCTTTTTCAACTCCAGATTTTCGACGGCAGCCTCAATCACCAAATCCACGTGGCGCAGCGGAACCTCGGTGGGCGCGGGGAAAATCCTATCCATGCCATCGCGCGCCTCGCGCGGCGTGAAGACGTGGCGCTTGTTGCCATCGCGATAAGTTTTGGCGATGCTGCTCATGCCGCGCGCCACCTGTTCCGTGTTGATGTCGCGCAAAATGACCGGCAGACCGCGCGCGCTCAACCATTGCGCGATGCCCGCGCCCATCACGCCGGCGCCGATGACGGCGGCGCGTCGGACAGGCGTCGCGCCTGTCTCTGACTTTTCATTTTTAGATGGAGACAGGCTGGAAGCCTGTCCCACTTTCAACTTCTTCGCACGCTCCTGCAAAAAGAACATGCGGAGCAAATTCCGGCACGACTCGAACTGGACGAGTTCGACAATTCCCTCACGCTCCAGCGCCAGCGAATCGGGAATGGATTTGGAAATTCCGCGCGTCACCACCTCGAGCGCCTTGAGCACGGCCGGATAATGACCGCGCGTTTTTTTCAACAACTGCCGCCGCAAACGCACCGCCATTGCCGACGCGACGAGCGCATTGTTCAGCAGCCACGGATTTCGCTGATGCGGTTTGCCTTCGTGGATTTTTCTCGCGGCAACGGCGACGAGGCGTTCAGCGGGAACCAATTCATCCACCATGCCGAGCTTCAGTGCCTGTTGCGGCGCGATGGTTTTGCCGGCCAAAATGAAGTCGAGCGCTCTCGGCAGACCAATCAAACGCGGCAGCCGCGTCGAGCCGCCCCACGCGGGCAGCAGGCCAAGTTTTGTCTCCGGCAAACCGATCTTGGTCGCGCGGTCGGGCGCAGCGAGCCGGTAATCGCAGGCGAGGGAAATTTCATAACCGCCGCCGACCGCCACGCCGTGAATGGCCGCCACCGTCGGAATATTCAGGGCAGCAACCCGATTGAACAGCGTCTGGCCAAATTCAATCACCTCGCGAACGCCGGCGAGCGGCGGATTTTCGCCCATCGTTTTCAAATCCAGACCGGCAATGAAAATGGAACGCTTGACGCTGACGAGGACGACGCCTTTGATTTGCGGCGCGCTTTCGATGAAATCGAGTTCCTGCCGGAGTTCCTCCAACGTCTCGCGGTCAAAAATGTTCGCCGATGAATTGGGACGGTCGAACGTCAGCATGCAAACGCCGTCGTCGCGCACCGTGTGGTGAATGGTGCGCGGCAAATTCCCCACCGGGGCGATGCGCCGCGCGAAATCGGAGGTTGGCGGCGACGGCTTGGGTTCTGGCAAAATGGTTTTCATGTTCACGCCCTTTCCAGCCACAACGCCGCGCCCTGTCCGCCGCCGACGCACAGCGTGACCAGCGCGCGCCTGGCCTTGCGCCGCTGCAATTCCTTCAGGCTCGTCAGCACCAACCGCGCGCCGGTCGCGCCGACGGGATGGCCCAGCGCAATCGCGCCGCCGTTCACGTTCAATTTCTCCGCCGGGAGTTCGCCGAGCGGAAGCTCGCGACGCAGAAAATCGCGCGCAAATTTGTCCGACGCCGCGCACTTTAAAACCGCAAGCGTTTGAGCGGCGAACGCTTCGTTAAGTTCAATCAAATCGGCGTCGGAAATTTTCAATCCGGTTTGCGATTCAGCCTTGGCGATGGCGAACAGCGGGCCGAGTCCCATGCGCGCCGGGTCGCAACCGGCGTAGGCGTAGCCGGTCAAAATGCCAAGCGGCGCGAGGCTGAGCTCCTCCGCGCGCTGCTCGCTCATCACCAGCAGAGCCACTGCACCGTCGGAAATTTGCGATGAATTGCCGGCGGTGACGCTTCCGTTCTTCGGGTCGAAAACCGGCTTGAGTTTGGCGAGCGCGTCGAGCGACTGGTTTTCGCGCGGGCCGTGATCCCGAATAATTGTGGATGGCGAATGGCGGATGGCGGAATTCAAATTGGGAAAAAACGGGCAGATTTCCCCCGCCAATGTTTCGCGGGCGGCGACGGCGCGCTGGTGCGAGCGAAGCGCAAATTCGTCCTGCCCGGCGCGGCTCACGGCAAATTCACGCGCCAGCAACTCGGCGGTCTCGCCCATGTTCAGGCCGCAAACCGGGTCGGTGAGGCCAAGCAGCAATCCGACGCGCGGTTGAAAATCTTTCGGGCGGAATGCCGCAAGTGATTTGATTTTCTGGCCAAAACTTTTTGCGCGGCTGGCGCGGCTGAATTTTTCCGCCGCGGTTGGTTTGAACAGCAGCGGAATGTTCGACATGCTTTCGACGCCGCCAACGACGAAAATGGAGCCGCGTCCAGCGAGGATTTTTTCCTGCGCCTGCGTCACGGCTTCGCAGCCGGAGGCGCAGTTGCGCGACACCGTGATGGCCGGAACGGATTCGGGGATGCCGGCGCGCAACGCGATGACGCGGGCGACGTTGACGGCTTCCGCCGGTTGCGCGACGCAGCCGAAGATCACTTCGTCCACCAGCGCCGGATCAATTCCGGTGCGGGTGAGCAGCGCATTCACCGCGATCCGGCCTAGTTCGTCCGCGCCCAGCGCCGCGAGGTCGCTGCCCGCCTTGCAAAACGGCGTGCGGATTCCATCCACAATGACGAGGCGGTTTTTCATGGCGGCGATTTTGGTTTTGGCCGGTGGTCAACAAGCCTTTGTTCCTTCAGCAAAACGCCGACGCCTTGCAGCCGCTTCATTTCCTCCGTGTCATGAAACAGAATCCGGTTCGGATGAATGTCGGTGTGCTGGTGGCAGCGCTCGCCCAGTTCGCGGCGCAGTTGCGCCTCGTCAGCGCCGTTGGTTTTCTGGACGTGCAGGATGATTTCGTCCAGTTCGAGCGGGTCGTCGTGAACCTTGCGCAATTCCACCTGCCACGCGCCAATGTGCGGGGCGTCGTCGAGGACGTGTTCCAGTTCGTTGAAGTCCACGAGCGTGCCCTTGATCTTGTCGAGGTTCATCTCCTTGATTTCCGAGCTGCGCGAAATCCGTCCGACCAGTCGCGGCACGGAGCGGTGGCAATATGGGCACGGCTCGTAAACCAGGCCGCCGTCAATGAAATCTCCGGTGCGGTAGCGCAGGACAACCGTGCCGCGCGCGTCGAGCGGCGTGAAAATAATTTCGCCGGGCTGGCCGGTCGGAACCACTTCGCCGGTTTTGGGATTGATGATTTCAACGATGCCGAGGTCGGGAAAAAGATGATAACCGGCGGACGGCTGGCCGGCCGGGAACGGACATTCGCCCCACGCCATTTTCCCTTCGGTGAAACCATAAATGGCCAGCACGTCCACCTTCGGAGCGCCGAGGGCGCTCGCGAGGTCGCGGAGTTTCTGGCGCAGGCCGTCGCTGACTTTTTCTCCGCCCAGCACGAGGTAACGCAGATTTCCCCAGCGCAGACCTTCGGCGACCGCCTGGTTCAGGACGTGATAAATAAATGTCGGAATGCCGATGAAAACGTCCGGCTTGAATTTGCGAATGAGCCGCAGCGTGCCGTCGGTGCCCGTCACCTTGCCGCCGCCGGAACTGAACATCAACGCGCCGAATTCCGTGCCGCAGTAATGAGTGAGCCAGAACGCCAAATGCGGCGCGTAGGGAAAGGCGTTCAACAGCCGGTCTTCGCGGCGCGCGCTGCAAACCTCCATCACCCGCCGGGCAGCGGCGCCAAGATTGGCCAGATCGTGCCGCGTGTAAAGAAACGGAACCGGTTCCGTCGAGCGCCCGGTGGTAAAGGTCATGAAAATCGGGCGGAACTCGGCTTCAAATTGGCCGCGCACGGATTCGCGGCCCTTCAGGAGCGCCTGGAAAATTGTTCCGGGCCGGCGGGACAAGATTTTTTCGTCAGGAATGATAACGAAGTCGCGGAAACGGTCGGGTTTTTCCGGCGTGTTGATCAAATCCGCTTTCGTCGTGAACGGCAGCTTCGCCAGGTCGTCCGGTGAGCGGATGGAATCGGCGGTCAGCCCGCGTTCGCGAAACACATTCCCGTAGTGCGCCGAGAACGGCAGAACGACGGCGCGCAGATAGTTTCGCAATCGTCCGGCTTGCCAGCGTCGGATTCTGGTTTCAGACAACTGCTGCCATTGGTTCGAACGCAGTTTCATTTTCCACCGCCCTTCTGGCGACCAGCGCCGTGATTTCGTCCAGGTAACGCTCGGCGATCTGCCGGCCCGGTTTGATGAAGCGTCCGGGGTCGCGAAAATCCACCCAGTTGTCTTCACAAATCTGCGGGCGCAGCACGATGTCCGCCTGTCGTCCCAGCGATTCGGCCATGCGGATTTGCGCGCCGTGAACGCTGCGCATGAGAATTTCCAGAATGTTGCCGCGCGCGAAATAGTTCAAATGCTGATCCAAAGGAAACCATTTGCGAATGACTTCGCGGGCGCGCTTTTTTGACAACTGCGCAAGCTCGTGTTCAGCCTGGAGGCAGTAGCGGATGCGGTCAGGCGTTGGAATGGCGTTGACCGCGATGATGCGGTTGACGCCCATTTCGCGGAGCACGTCCGCCGGCAGCGGATCCACGATGCCGCCGTCCACGAAGCTTTCGCCGTCCATCGTCACCGGCACGCAAATGCCGGGCACGGCGATGCTGGCATGAACGGCGTCGGCGACTTCGCCGCTGGAAAAGACGGTGCGTTCGAGCGTTTCGAGATTGGTCGCCAATACGCGCAACGGGCGCTGCAACTCGGCGAAGTGGACATGGCCGATGGATTTCATCAGCCGCCGTTTCACAGCCCGGCCGCGCACGAAACCTTGCCGCGGCGGAAACGCCGGGTCAATCAAGCTCCAAAATGCCCAGCGCGATTCCATTTCGCGCGCGATGGCTTCGAGTTGCGCGCCATTTTTTCCCGAATTCCAAATCGCACCGACGTAGGCGCCCATGCTGGAACCCGCCACCACGTCAACGTCAATCCCGTTTTCCTCCAGCACCTGGATGACGCCGATGTGCGATAATCCTTTCGCCGCCCCGGACGACAGGGCGAGTCCCACCAGGCAGGAACCGATTCCCCGAGCCAGCCGCCGGACATCCGTACGAAATGAGCCGGTGGGTCGGGCGTTGTCATCCGAGGGCTTCGGGCAACCGTGGATGAATACATCCACTCGACCGGCCACTCTTTGCAGGAGCGCGTCATAGCCATCCACCAATTCGTTTTCACCGAGGCAGAGCACCGGCTTGAGCTGGACGCCGTCACTGTCCAGTTGCGGACGCAACTCGCGGATTAACAGATCGAGATGGTAAACATCATCATTCGAAGCCCGGACGAAGAGATAACCCACGTCCGAGTGCAGCAGGAATTCAAACAGCGTCGGCGCCGACAATTCCTCCGCCACCGCTTCGATGAGCACGTAATGAAACCGGCGGCGCAATTGGTCCAGCAGCGACGCAATCCAGCCTGGGGGATGCAATTCATTGCTGATGTCGAGGTTGACCAGACAGCATCCGTCATCCGTCAGCGGCAATTGCGGCGGTATTTGGAGGCTGCCGTCGAGGGTTAAATTCACCGGCGTCCGTCCGGTGAGTTTGACCGAATCGCCGGGGTCCCTTAGCCGGACCAGCGCCACCCCTGCCCCGGTTTCGGCACGCAAGCATTGCGCCAACAGTCTGGTGAAAGAGGGAGCCGGCAAGTGCCGGGAAAGGAACGCCAAGGTGACCACCCGCCCGTGCGATGTTTCCAAACCCCGAATTGACCGTTCCACATTCATTTGAGTCGCCCATCCTGGCGACGAAACCCTTGGAACCCCAATTCCCACACTATCATTGGCAGCCCAAGGCACCGCGCCAGGTTGATAGTTCGCTTACTAATACAAAGTATATCTCTTTCTTAAGACAGTCAAATGCGGGTCACCAGCATTTTTAACTGGAAGAAATAGCAATGGGACGGTTTTGACCATCGAAGGCATAAAAGAGCGAAAGATGGTGGCGTAGACTTCCACGCCATTTTCCTTTGCCATTGCCCACCTCCCCGTGCGAAAAACCCTCCTTTTGTCACGTCCACCTTTTCGGGGTCAGGTCAATTATCCGTCAGGTGAAACCCGTCCGGTGAAACTTTGGCTGAAGATTTAGGTGAATGTTCAGACCGAAATGCAATAATGAAAAACGAATTTCGTAATTTGTCCGAAACGGCAAGCGTGTTACCGGCCCCGATTATGAATGTGAATAACTAATGATTGACTTAATGTTTTTTATGTTCATACTCGCGTGGTTAACCGGCCAGTTAAAAATAAATCAGGAGCATGCGTTATGAATAAGAGGACAAAAGAAAACCGCAAGATCGATCAACAACCTTCCCATCTATCATCTGCAGTCGGAGTCATTTTATTTTCTGCTTTCGCGGCAATGATCCCCAGCCATTGTTTTGGTTTGGCAATTTCTCCCGGCTCGGATTCCACGGCGGCCTTGGGAAACACGGCCAATGCCATCGTTCGGATTGCCGACCCCGGTGGGAGCGGGAGCGGAACGATCATTCAGATGATGCCTTACAATGGAGGGGTGGATCTGGACGTTCTTACTGCAGACCATGTAATTCGCGACGATTCGGGCGGAGGAAGCACTATTTACACTCCTGGCCAAATCAGCGTTGGATTTGGCAATGCCGGCGGTGGCGGCGCTTCCTTCGCGGCGGAAGACGAGGCAACACTTTTCGATCTTCCCTCCGACGGCAGCAGCGCGGTGGATTTGGCGATTCTTGACGTCTTTGTTCCAGGCAGCCAATTGAACACGCTGCCTGCGGGTCTGGCGGCAGTGGCCCTTCCCAATGCCGTGCCTGTAGCCAATACCGCGATTACCCAGGCTGGCTATGGCCATCAGGCAAGCGTCGTTAATCTGGGTGGAACCCTGTCCTATGTCTATTCGCCCCTTTACGGCTACGGCGCAGGTTATGGAACCCTTCATGCAGGTCCCAACAGCATCAATGGCGCCGGAGTGACAACCATTACTGGAGCGGTTTCTGATTACGCCGGTCAGAACTATGTCTATCAAGGATTTCAAAACAACCTTATGATCAACGGGGTAAGCCCCAATTACAACGGCAGCACCTCATTCATTTTCGCTGGCGACTCCGGTGGCCCCAGCCTTTCCGGCAACACGATCCTCGGTGTGCATTCCAGCTCAACCACCGGCACACTCAATGGCAACCTCGGGAACGATCCGAAAAGTGAAGTAGCCGACTCAACCGACATGTGGCAGGATGTCAGCGTGGCCGATTATTTGCCTTGGATCAACATGGAACTGGCCACGCTCTCCGTGCCCGAACCTTCCCCCAGTTCGTTTGCCATATTCGGAGGCTTGGCTATGTTAGCCACACGTCTATACCGCCGGAAGACGCGCTCTCCGCGCAACCAATGCTGTAGCGGTAAATGAGCAATGTTCGCCTGCTGGACATTCGGCCTGTTGAATATCCAAAAGTCACTGCGCGACACCGTATTTCCATGTTCAATCGGTTCGCCCGCACGCGCAGTCAACTTTCAAGGATCAGCCGGTGGGAAGCATTGTAACCGACATGGTGCATATCTTTCTCAATTCGCTAAAGTTAACCCCACAAACTCCATGGCTGATCAGGCAGCAACCCTCCTTGAAGCGAAAAATACGAGGAACTCGACGCGCTAGTCGCAACGCTGCGCGCGTCAAAAGAAAGTTATGCTGATGGCGTGTGGGAATTGAGCACTATATAACGGGCTTGTCCCATTAAAAAGCGCACCTGACACAACAGGGGATGATCGCCTTTCAGACATAAGACTCTGGGCCGTTGCCGGGCCAGATTCTATGACCGCGCGTGTGGCCTACATACCCTGTATCTTCATATCATTCTCGAAACAAGTCTCTTAGGTTATCCGCAGGGCGGTGTTGCACCACAATCAGCCCGTTTCCAACGGCCAAGCTGCTAAATCCCCGTTTAACTGTTAATTTGACGAGGCTGAATTCTAGCTTTTTTGCGAATACTCTTGACAAATTGTAACACAAAATAGTACAAAAGCATGTCGTTCTTAATTCAACTGTAAACCCGTATGAAAAGAACCCTATTGGTAACTGCATTTGTGGGAGTAATCCTGCTCTCGATCCAAGTAACACGTGCGCAGACGCCGACCTACCGTGAGGTCTTTGGTAACACTACTGGCGGCGCCAATGCCCTTCTCAGCAGCGTCGGATGGTTTGGAGATTGGGGGCCGACTGCCACAGACTCAAGCAACCCGAGCCCGAACAATTTCGGAATTTCCAGCCAACTCGGCGACCCTCAAAACCTCGACGATATCAACGGTTACGGTGGTCCCAGCGGTCCTCCCGCAATCTCCACCGCCAATGGCTTGCTGTTCACCAGCGGCACCGGGGCGGCCATCAATAACTGGATCGCCTACACGACCGTGACCACCGGCATTACGTCGATCAATGACATCTCCTTCTACGCCGGAAGTGCCGCTGACGCCGACGTTGTCGTCCCTGGGTTTCGCATTGCCGTCCAGATTGACGGCAATTGGTATGCTTCCACCCGGGTGCTCGGCAATACTTCCCCCGTCTCCTCAGCCGCCAATTTCAACTCCCAAGCGGTACAGGTTGACTTCACCTGGACAACCGCCGCCAGTGCCTGGGACAATTTGAGCTTCACCCCTGGTACCATTCTGGCGCTCGGCAGCACTTTGACATCGCCCCTTTCCGGGGACCCCGTCACCGCCTTCGGGCTGTATACTGACGCCACTGACTCCTTGGGCAACTCCGTCACCGCGACCCGCCGCGTTGATACGTACCAAATCAACACCGTTCCCGAACCCGGCAGCGTCTTGTTGGGACTGTTCGGTGTCGGTGTGCTGATGAGCCTCCGCCGTTCCCGCAAAGCCTGATCGGTTGACAAAAGAGCTGTTTTTTCCGCGGGGCGAGCCGGCATCGGTTCGCCCCGTTCATGGTTTCGGGAAACCCTCCTCCTTTATGATCCGCAATCCAAAATCCGGCAATGACTTTGTCGGCGACGCGCTTCTTTTTTCCCGAGTTTTGCTGTTGAGCGGCTGGATCAGCTCCGGTTTTTTGATGACGGGGACGGCCCAGACCTATATTCCTCCAGCCAACAATCGCGTGGACATCAACCTGGATTCAGGCTGGCGATTCATTCAGCAGAATGTCCCGGATGCGCAAGCCACCAATTTTGACGATTCCTCCTGGACCAATGTGAACTTGCCGCACACCTGGGACATCCCCGACGGGCAGTCCTATCCTCCATCCAATTACTACACCGGCATCTCCTGGTATCGAACTCATTTCACGCCGGATGCCAGCTATACCAACAGCCATTTCTTTGTGAAGTTTGACGGGGCGTTCCGGGTCGCCGACGTCTATCTCAATGGAAATTTCCTGGGAGAGCACGACGGCGGCTTTGCGGCGTTTGTCTTCGACGTGACGCCGTATCTCAATGTCGGCGGCGACAACGTGCTCGCCGTCGAGGTCAACAACGCAATCAATACCAATATTCCACCATTGGCTGCGGACTTCACATTCTGGGGCGGCATTTATCGCGATGTGCATTTGCTGGTGACGGCCCCGGTGCAAATTTCGCCGTTGGATTACGGCTCGGCCGGCGTTTATCTCACCGCCACCAGTGTCAGCTCCAACTCCGCCAACCTGCAGGTGTCCACGGTGGTCTCCAATTCAACGGCCACGGCCCAGACGCTGACCGTCCGCGCCATTGTCACTGACGCGGCAACAAATATAGTAACGACGCTGACCAAAGTAGTGACGCTTCCGGCAGCCTCGGTCTCAAACGTGGTGTCGAGCGCCGTCATCGCCAGTCCGCACCTGTGGAATGGCCTGGCTGATCCATATCTGTATCAAACCTTCGTTGAGTTATGGAACGGCACAAACGTGGTGGACGTGGTCGCGCAGCCGCTGGGCTTTCGTTATTTCAGCGTGGACCCCACCAACGGGTTCTTCCTCAACGGCCAGCATTATGATCTGCACGGCGTCAACCTGCACCAGGATTGGCTGAATTGCGGCTGGGCGCTGACCAATGCGCAACGGGACACAAATTTTCTGTTTCTCAGGGAAATCGGCGCAACGTTCCTCCGCCTCTCGCATTACGAACAGAACGATTACACCTACCAACTGGCGGATCAAAACGGCCTTTGCGTCTGGAGCGAAATTCCGTTGATTGATTACATTACTGCATCCACCGCTTTCACCAGCAATACGCTCCAGCAATTGCGCGAAATGATCCGCCAAAGATACAACCATCCTTCCGTGATATTCTGGAGCGTCTATAACGAAGTCACACTGGATGCGGGACCCAACCCCGACACTCTCATCAGCCAGGAAGTTCAACTGGTGAGCCAAGAGGACTCAAACCGGCTTTCCACTGCCGCCGCCAACACCAGCGACAGCGATCCTTCCACTTTTTACACCCAGGTCATCGCCTTCAACAAGTATTTCGGATGGTATTCAAGTCCGCTGAACGGAATCGGCGCCTGGGCGGACAATATACACGCCACTTATCCAACCCGGTGCGTCGGGGTGAGCGAGTATGGCGCCGGGGCCAGCATCTACCAGCACAGTGAAAATCCCACGTTCCCCGCCAACACCGCCACCAGCTTCCATCCCGAGGAATGGCAGGACATTGTCATTGAAACCAACTGGCAACTGATGGCGGCCCGCCCGTTCCTCTGGTGCAAACTGGTGTGGACGTCGTTTGATTTTGCCTCGGACGGTCGCAACGAAGGCGACACGCCCGGGCGCAACGACAAGGGAGTGGTTACTTACGACCGCGGGGTGCGCAAGGACGCATTTTATTATTTCAAAGCCAACTGGACGACCAACCCAATGGTTTACCTCACCGGGCACACCTTCACGAACCGGCTCACCAACTTCATCACGGCCAAGGTTTATGCCAATTGCGATTCAGTCGAACTTTTTCTGAACGGGGTTTCGCAAGGCGCGACGACGAGCACAAATTGCATTTTCACCTGGCCGCTGATGTTGCAGGCGGGCACCAATACGGTGCAGGCGGTCGGCACCAAAGGCAGCTCCAACGTCACCGATTCCTTGATCTGGATTGTGCCAACTTTCCCGCCTTCCCCCCCGGCGGTTGCAATCGTCAATCCCGCGACGCCAACGGTTTTCCTCAACAGCACCAATGTCGTGCTGTCGTTGTCGGCGACGGCGATTGATTACGAATCAAATACTCCGCCGGCGATGACCACGGCGTGGAGCCAGACCGGCGGCCCGGGCATGATTACATTTGGAAATGTCACTGCGCTCACAACGACGGCGGGCTTCAGCACGAATGGAGTCTATAGCCTGCAGTTTCAAGCAACGAAAGGAACCTTGTCGTCGAGCGCCGGATTGACCGTCGTTGTCGGCAACGTGCCGTATGGCCCGACCCTCAAGTTGCGGTATCCTTTTGACGATGCCAGCCCCGGCACCACCACGCCCAGCGATACCAGCCTTGGTTCTGATGTAAATGTCACACTGCAAATGGTCAGCGCCAGCGGCACGAGCAGCGACCTTCACGGGGCGGCGGGTTCCGGTGTGGCCGGGCTGACCAATCCGAACCGCGCGTTAAATCTTTCCATGAACCCCAACCAGGGCAGTTCGGGTGGTGCCAGCGGGAGTTTTGCCGCCGTCACCAACTCGGCCCTCGGTTTGGGAAACGTCACCAACTTCGTGGTGACGTGGTGGATGAAACAGTTGTACTACCTGCCGGCGAACTACGGTCCACGCATGTTTATCCTCGGAAGCAGCTTGAACGACGCGGACACCGGGACGGCCAACAGTATTTCAATGAAATGGCAGGACGCTGCTGATTGGTATTTCTATATCAACACCGTTCAAGCGACGGCAAGTTTTGGCTCCAGACTGCCCACGAACAGTTGGATGTTTGTCGCGATGGCTTATGACGGGACGAACGTGACGCTTTACGAAGGTGGCGACCAAAATTCAGCGACCCTGGTCAGCACCACCGCCGCGGCTGGTCAGACGGTGAATCTCGGCAGCACCGCCGCTTTATTTTTGGGCAACCGCCCGGGCCGCGATCGTTGCTTTGCTGGATGGATTGACGAGTTCCGCGTTTATACCGGATGGGGCGACGCCAGTTTCGTGGAAAGCGTGCGGCAGGCGACGGCGGGTCCCGGTGGATTGATGGCTGTGCCGGGCACCAACCAGGTCACCTTGGCCTGGAACGCCTTGTTGGGTGCGACCAGTTACAACGTCAAGCGTTCGACTGTCAGCGGGGGGCCTTACACCACGATTTCGACGGCTGGAACAGTGACGGGGACATCCTATGTGGATTCGACGGCGGTTGGGGGAACAACTTACTACTACACTGTTTCAGCGGCGACTTCAATAGGCGAGGCGAGTGAAACCGCCAACTCTGCAACGGAAGCGCAGGCCGTGGCCGCCGGGTGCGCGCCGCCCGCAGCTCCGACGGTTGGCTACAACAGTCCCATTTACGCGGGGATGACATTGAATCTCACAGCCTCGACAGTGGCGGGCGCCACCTATGGTTGGACGGGACCCAACGGGTTTGCCTCGACGAACCAGAATCCTTCGATTGCGAATGCGACTGCGGCTGCCGCTGGTGATTACAATGTCACCGTGACCATCGGCAGTTGCACTTCGGCGCCGGCAACAGTGACGGTGTCGGTCAATCCACCGGCCACCGTGTCCGTCGAGGCATTAAATGGCAGTCTGATTCTGAATTGGCCCTATGGCACGCTTCAATCAGCCACGAATGTTACTGGACCTTGGAATGACATAATTGGGGCAATGCCACCGTACACCAACGCGCCGGGCCAATCGCAGGAATTTTTTCGGATCCAGTTGCAGTAATTTCAAAAACAGCCTGCCGGTGGTGTCTCAAATTGAATTCTTGTGAGGTGATTGATGTCGGGCATCCCGTCAGGCAACCCGAGCCGCCGCGGGCTCAGTTGGCGTTTCTTGCATCACGGTTAACAGACTGCTCAAACGCGGTCCGCTGAAATGTTCATCGGCAGTGCGCCACAAACTCATTCCCGCTTCGGAAATCAAAAGATTTTTGAAGGACACGTCACGGAAGATTTTCGTGCGCGGAGGACAATGTCGAAGCCGGCAGCGGAAACACCGCGCTACTTTCAAAGCAGGGGCTCAAGCCAGACGGGAATTGATTTGGCTAAAAACGTCCGCCGGCCGTTTTGAAAGATCGCCGCCAGACAGAAGGGCGCTCGCAAGTCGTCGTTGTCAAAAATAAAAACGCAGGGAAGCTCCCGGATCGCCTGTTTGAGATTGGTAATGACGCGCGGAAATCGTGCGGTCAGTTTGTCAGTCGGCACATCGTGGCCACCTTGGGTAACGCGCATGGCAACCCGTTCTTCGGAACGGTCGGCATCGGCCAGGCCAATGAAACACACCACCACGGTATAACCCTGCCGGGCTACTTGCTTCAAAAATGCCAGTTTGTCACCTGCCGGATCGGAGAAGACCGTTTCGAAAATGAAACTCTCCCCCTGGCTCACAAATTCCTGCCTCAATTTGGCGGCGACTTCAGCCGCTTCATAAGCATCAATCCCCAATTCTCCTGCCAAAACATCAGCATTGAGAAAACGCAAGCCGCTGGCTTTTAGATGCGCTTCGTAAAATGTGGTTTTTCCCGCTCCATTTGGCCCGGCCAAAGCGACGATAACCGGACGCTTGTCCAAACCGGAAATGTTCCACAAATCCGAAACCTTCGGTTGAGGCTTTTTCACCTTCAGGCGCGCACCAAAGCAAGCTTCGTCTTTTTCCTGGCGGGTATTTTCACCGGCTGGAACTGCCGGTTGACAAACCGCCCCACGGTGCGCTTGCCACCAGCCTCGGTTCGAACCAGCAAGCCCGGTGTCCCGGACGCGGCATCGTAATGTGGATACGGTCTGGTCTTCAAATGTTCCACCACCCGCTGCCGGCCCGCCGGGGAATCCACCGACCCAAGGCAAGCGGAGAGCGGTTTGACATTGCCAGCCCGGCAAAGTGCCAGCACATGATCCCCGCGCAACAGCGGTTCGAGCGCGCGTCCGATTTTGGCCCAAAACTCGATCTGCCCGGCAATGGACCTTTCCACCGCCTCGCCCGCAAGCCGGGCGTCCAGCAGCAGCGTGTCTGAAACCTTGACTGGTTGACTCATACTCCAAGAGTAGCAATATGCTACCAATTGTCAAGCTGCGGATTTGCGGTCGCTGGGGGCATTGGCCGGGCGCGATTATCACGTAACGGGGCCATATACCCGGGGTTCCAAGTTCCTTTGGAGCGGACAATGAGCGTCCCGATAAAGGCC
>JBEKTH010000009.1:0-84164 GCA_049516255.1 Verrucomicrobiota bacterium | reverse complement strand
CTTGGGACGGGCTGGAAGAAAACTTGGTTTAATGCTTAATGTAGATGAAAAACGCCAGATACGGTTCGAATTTATTTCTGCTCTCAAATCCAGGAATGAACCGCCGGGAAAAAAGAAATAATATTCGGCAACGGTACGGCGGAACACTATAGTAAAACCACCAAAATGTATTCCGCGATTCGATGAATTTCATTGAAGAATTCAGGAAACTTGAAAATGCGGAATTTGGATTTTTTGTATTCTTCGCGTGCGGTTCAGTTTGTCCGGGGATTCTGGCAATTTGGATGTTCAATCCTCAGATGCTGGTCGCATCCAGCACACCGAAACTAATTGTTTTATCGCTTTCGTTCATGCTGCCCTATATTTCCTTGAATAGTTTTATTGTGGGGATGACGGGGGGCAATACCGCCGGGAATCCGAACAACAAGTCTTACATACAGTTTTTTTGCATTGCTGGGATTTTTTCCCTTCTCATGTTTTCCTTTTGTTTGGTGATAAAGTTCTTTTTCGATGTTTCCCTGCATTCTTTTTTGATAATTCTAGCAATTCTCGAATTCTTTTTCTTCGTTCATCAAATAAACAGCCTACGAAAACCTCAACTTCTCTCGAAAACCGGTCAAGCGGGGCAAGCACAACCCCCAGCAGACCAACCAAAGCCGTAAGTGGGTTTTTATTCGTTTTTGGGGAAGGGGGGCGCATAGCGCAATCTACCGGAGCACTACCCAAATTTAGTCCAAAGTCTGGCGGTAACGTTTGATGCCCACGGTCAGCATGACCACCAAAAACAGGGCAATCGGCCAGAGATCCGGCATGACCTCCATCAGGCCGTTTCCTTTCAGCAAAATCCCGCGCACCACGCGCAGGAAGTGCGTCAGGGGCAGGACTTCGCCAACATCCTGTGCCCAATCCGGCATTCCGCGAAACGGGAACATATAGCCCGACAGCAGCAACGACGGCAGGAAGAAGAAAAACGCCATTTGCACCGCCTGAAGCTGGTTCCGGGCGATGGTTGAGAAAGTGATGCCGACGGCGAGGTTTGCCACGATGAACAGAAACGCCAGCACCACCAGCAAAGGCACGCTGCCGACAATGGGGACATGAAACAAAAAACGCGCCGCCAATAAAATCAGGAAAATCTGGATATAACCGACCGTGATGTAGGGGACGATTTTGCCGATCATTACTTCACCGGGCCTTGCCGGGGTGGACAGCAGGTTTTCCATGGTGCCGCGCTCGCGTTCGCGGGTGATGGCCAGCGCGGTGATGATGATCATCGTCATGGTCAACATGACGCCCATCAGGCCGGGCACGATGTTATATTGGGTGATGTTCTCCGGATTGTAATGTTGATGCACGACGAGATTGAACGGCGGTGGTGCGCCTTGCAGGTCCGCCAGCGATCCGGTGAGATCGCGGTTCAGCACGGTGGTCGCGAGCAGGTTAACCGCGCCCACGGCATAGCCGATGGCCGACGGGTCCGTCGCATCGGCTTCCAGCAGCAAATCCGGCTTTTCCCCACGCAACAATTTCCGGGAAAAATCCACCGGAATGTCCACGGCGAACTGGACCGTGCCCTGGGCGAGCAGCTTTTGAATGTCCGCCTCGTTTTTCGGTTCACGAACGACGTCAAAATAGCTGCTGTTGCGCAGACCCCACACGATGGTCCGTGAAAAGACGCTGTTGTCGGCCGAATAAACGGCCGTGGGCAGGTGTTTGGGATCGGAATTGATGGCGTAACCGAACAGCACCAGTTGGAGCAGGGGGATGCCGACCATCATGCCGAACGTCAGCCGGTCGCGGCGCATCTGGATGAATTCCTTGCATACAATTGCCCAGAACCGCCGCCAGTTGAACTCGTGTAGTTTCACGAGAGAATCTTATGGGTTGAGACGTTCGCCCTTTCCATGAACCTTGTAGCCGCGGACGTTAGTCCGCGCACTTTGAGTCCAATGAGAGTCAGCGCCGACTCACGTCGGCGGCTACGATAATTTACTGATTTCACGAGAAATTGTCCTTGGCGGTTTCCATCAGGCTGATGAACACGTCCTCCAGCCCGGGTTCAATCGGTTCCCAGCGATGGGCGCCCGTCATCCACGGATTCACGCTTGCGCGCAGGCGCGCACTGTCCCGCCCGCTGACGTGCAGCGTGGCGCCAAACGCGACCACCTGTTCCACCCCGGGCTGGCCTCGGATTTTTTCCGCCAGGGCCGGCAAATTCGGGCCAGTGACCTCCCACGTGGTCAGGTTGGCGGTTTTCACGACCTCCTCAACACTGCCGCGGGTCAGCAGGTTGCCGTAGGCGATGTAAGCCAGGCGATGGCAACGTTCGGCTTCATCCATGTAGTGCGTGGTGATGAGCACGGTCAGACCTCCGGCGGAAAGTTGATGAATCTCCTCCCAAAAATCACGGCGCGCCTTGGGGTCCACGCCCGCCGTCGGTTCGTCGAGCAGAAGCAATTGCGGTTCGTGAATCAGACACGCGGACAACGCGAGCCGTTGTTTCCAGCCGCCGGAAAGCGTGCCCGCGAGCTGGCGGCGGCGCGCGGTTAGGCCAAGACGCTCCAGGCTTTTATCCACGGCGGCCTTGCGCTGCGGAATTTCGTAGAGTTTCGCGATGAAATCCAGATTCTCCTCGATGGTCAGGTCCTCATAGAAACTGAACCGCTGCGTCATGTAACCGATGTTCTTCTTGATTTCGCGCGAATCGCGGCGGATGTCGTAACCCAGACAGCGCCCGCTGCCCCCATCCGGTGTGAGCAGCCCGCAGAGCATTCGCAGAAACGTGGTCTTGCCGCTGCCGTTGGGGCCGAGGAAACCGTAAATCTCACCGCGCCGCACCTGCATGGGGATGTTGTTCACGACCGTGCGGTTACCGAACCGTTTCGTGATGCCCTGTACGTCAATGACGAGGTCGGAAGAATTCATCGGATGGGAAAACATTCAACGTTCAATATCCACTTCCCCCAACGCTCAATGAGTTCCAGCGCGGGAACACATTGGATGTTCGGCGTTGAATGTTGAATGTTGGATGTTTCATTTCAATTCCACGTCCACCGGCTGGCCGGGACGAAGGTCCGTGGCGTCCGCCGGGGAAAATTTCGCCTCGATCATGTAAACCAGTTTCGCGCGGTTCTCCTGGCTGTAGATCACCGGCGGCGTGAACTCGGCTTCCGTTGAAATGTAATTCACCGTTGCCGAGTAATCGTGTTTGCCGCCGTCAAACGACACGCTGACGGCTTGGCCGGGCTGAATTTTCGGCAGGGCTGTTTCCGGTACGAAAAAGCGCACCTTGAGGTTGGCTGGGGGCAGCAATTGGGCCACGGGTTTGCCCGCGGCGACCCATTCGCCGACGCGGTACAGGGTGTCCTGGACGAACGCGTTTGTGGGCGCAAACTGTTCCTTTTGTTCAAACGACCAGTTGGCTTTGGCGAGCGCGGCAGCTTGGGCTGCCATTTGCGCCTGATCGGCATCGCGCTGGGCCCGGGCCTGGTCCAGTTCCTCCGCCGAAATCACCCCCTGATCGTTGCGCAACTGTTCGCGACGGGCGAATTGGGCTTCAGAAAGCGCGAGGTTGGCTTTCGCCTGCGCCAGATTGTTGCTGGCCTGGCGGGCGGCGTCGGCCTCGGAACGGCGTTCCAATTGAAACAGCAGCTGTCCGGTTGTGACCTGGTCACCGCGTGCCACGGCCAGGGTTTCCAGGGTGCCGCCCAGGGGCGATGCCACATAAACGTATTCGCCTTCGACATAGCCTTGAAACTCGTTCGACGTATTCGGGGAGCAACCGGCGATGAACACGGCGCCGAACGCGAACGCTGTCAGAAATGAGCGGTTTCGCAGCCGCCCGTTGACCCGGGCCAACACAGGCGGGCGGCAGGCGCGGAATATTTTTATTGTTCGATCCAATACCGGTTGATCCCACTTTGATTGATTTCCGTTCGTTTTCATTTTTGTCAGGGAGGTGCCGGTCTCACAGCGTGCGCCGAAAAAGCAGCGTGGCTGCGCCCATCGCCAGAATGGTGAAGCCCAGCAGGAAAGCGATATCGCTGGTGATGGCCATCAGTCCGGTGTTTTTCAAGACGAGGTCCTTGAATCCGTGCACGGCGTACGTGAACGGGTCCACCACGGTGATCGCTTTCATCCAGGGTGGAAAAGACGCTGTGGGGTAAACCGCGCCGCTGGGAAAGAACAGGACCGTGTTGAGCAGGCCGAAAATCGCGCGCGGCACCAACGGGTCGTTCACACGTACCATGATTAAAAACATCATGCTGATCAACGCCAGCGCCGTCAGCACCACGAGCAACAACATCCGCGCCAGCCGCAGCGGATTAAACGGGTCGGGAATACCCGCAATCAGCGAACCGGCCGTCACCAGCACGGTGCCGGCGATGATGGCCTTGGCCGCACCGGAAAAGGTGAAGCCCAGGATTAGCTCAAATTTCCGGATTGGCGTGACGAGGTAGCCTTCATGCAACCCGCGCGCCTTGTCGTCAATGAAGATGATGCCGCCACCGATCATTGCCGAGACGAAGATCGCCAGCACAATCGTGCCGGGCAGCAGATATTGGATGTAAGGCACGTAAGGATAAACTTCGACGACGGACAATGTTGCGCTGGCGGTCGTGCGCGCCGGAACCGGCGGCACATTGTAAGTTTCGAGCATCCCGCCGAGCGCGCCGCCCAGGGCCGAAGACGAGAATTGGTCGGTGTTGTCCTCGATCAACGCAATGCGCGGGTTCGCGCCGGCGAGAAGCTTGCGCGAAAATTGCGGCGGAATATCCAGAATGCCGTTGATTTTCCCGTTCCGCAAATCGCGCATCGCCGTCGCCCGGTCGCTGTAAGCCACGGTTTCGAACGTGCGCGCATTGGCGGCGATGGCCTGGCACATTTCCTTCAACTGGATCGCCGGCACGCCGTGGTCCTCGTCCACGACGCCGATCTGAAGGTTTTTGACCTTGCCGCCGAAGGCGTAACCGAGCACGAGCAGTTGCACCAGCGGCATGACGATGGAAACGACGACCAGCGTCGGGCTGCGCCGGAACCGGCGCAAATCGCGTTCGATGATGGCCCAGATGCGGTGCATGGCTTCAGTCTCGCGACAAGATGAACGGGCTGTCGGCGGCCGACGGCGCCTGCAGCGTGTCGCGCAATTGATGGCCGGTGTAATGCACGAAAACGTCGTCCAGCGTTGTGCTTTGGACGGACAGCGCGGTGACCGTGACGTTCGCCTTTCGCGCCGCGTCCAACAATTCAACCGTCGTGCGCGGGCCGTTGTTCGAGGAAATGCGGAAGACGTTGTCGTCGTTTTTCACCTCGGCCACTTCCGGCAATTGGTTCAAGGTTCCCGCCCAATCTTGCGGGACGTTTGCGAAACTGACCTCCAGAATGTTTTTGCCGGGAATGGAGGCTTTCAATTTCAACGGCGAATCGAGCGCGGCCAGTTTTCCGTGATCAATGATCGCGATGCGGTCGCACAATTTGTCCGCCTCGTCCATGTAATGCGTCGTGACGAGAATGGTCAGGTCGCGCTCGTGTTTCAGCCGGGCGAGCATTTCCCAGACGGCCACGCGCGAAACCGGGTCGAGGCCAGTCGTCGGCTCGTCGAGAAAAAAGATTTTCGGTTCATGGACGAGGCCGCGTGCGATTTCCAGCCGCCGCCGCATTCCGCCGGACAACATTTTCACCGGCTTGTCCGCCCATTGGGTCAATTCGACCACGGCGAGAAGTTCCTGGATGGTGCGCCGCCGCTTCTCGCGCGGAATGCCATAGAGCTTGGCGAAAATGCTCATGTTTTCGTTCGCGGTCAAATCAAGATCGCTCGTCATCGCCTGCGGGATGACGCCGATGGATTGGCGTACGCCATTCGCATCGCGCGTAATGTCAAAGCCGTTCACGCGCGCCGTGCCGGAAGTCGGAGGCACCAGCGTCGTCAACATGCGGATGAGCGTGGATTTGCCCGCGCCGTTCGGTCCGAGCAGACCGAACACTTCGCCGTGTTCGACGGAGAAATTCAGGGCATCCACGGCCGTAAAATCGCCGAAGCGCTTGGTCAAATTTTCCACTTCGACGTCGTATTTCATTTCAATGGCAGCGTGACGTAAGCGGTCATCCCCACGGCCAGGCTCCGGTCGCGATTATCGCAGCGCAGGCGGATTTCAAAGGTCTTGATGTCACGCTTGGTCCGGCTTACGTCGCGCTGGGTGGCGTAATCCGCATCCACGCCGCGATAAAAAACCGTGCCGGTACGCATGGCGCCCGATGGCAACGTCATCGGCAGCTGGTCACCGAGATGAATGCGGTCAATGTAGGTTTCCTCGACGTCGGCGCGTACCCAAAGGTCGTCCTGGTCGATCAGCGTGACGATGGCCTGACCGGGATTGACCACTTCGCCCTGCAACGCCGCCCGGGTGTCCACGATGCCGGCGATGGGCGCAACTATTCTTGTGTAGCCCAGCTGCACCGCCGCTTTTTCCTTTTGCGCCGCCGCCGCCTGGATTTGTTGGTTCAACGAATCCACCCGCGCCCGGACGGATTCGTAAGTGGTTCGCGCCTGATCATAGGTTTGCACCGACTCGACGTTGTTGGAGTAAAGGCCCTGGATGCGCCCGAAATTCAGACGCGCATTTTCCAGATCGGCCTGCGCCTGGGCGAGATCGGCGGCGGATTGCTGCTCGCTGCTGGCATAAAACGCCATGTTGGCCTGCTCCGTTTCAGGTTGAATCAGCGCGAGCAATTCACCATTCGTCACTGGGTCGCCTTCCTGGACAAAAAGCCGCTGCAACCGGCCTTGAATTTCCGGACTGACGATGACTTCATCCGTCGTGACGATGCCGGTCAAAAGGATTTCACTCGGTGGTCGCGTGAGCGCGTAATAAATCCCGGCGGCGGCGGCCAGCACCAAAAGGATTAACACGATTATTTGACCCGTCTTCATGGGCGTCTTTTTCCGAGGACCATGCCCGAATTGTGTTGACATGTCAAACGAATGTTTTAATTTAGTGTTTGAAACATGAATTTGAAATCTGTGACCGGGCCGGACCCCGGCCCGCATGATGTGACGCGCCGCCAGATTTTGGAAGTGGCGGGCGGGGTGTTTGCCGAGGTGGGTTTTCGCAATGCGACGATCCGGGAGATTTGCCGGCGGGCGGGCGCGAACATTGCCGCCGTCAACTATCATTTCGGCGACAAGGAAACGCTTTACGCCGAGGTCCTGCGCCATTCGCAACGAAAGGCGTTTGAAAAATATCCGCCGCTGCTGGGCGTGGCTGCGGACGCGCCGCCGGAGGACCGGCTCCGGGCGTTCATCCAGTCCTTTTTGCTCCGCATCTTCGACGGCAGTTCCACCGCGTGGTTTGGCAAAATGATGTCCCGCGAAATGGTGGAGCCGACCGAGGCGCTGGATTTGTTGTTGAAAGAACGGATGCAGCCGATGGCCAACCTGCTCCGCGGTATTGTGGCGGAAATTCTCGGCTGCCCGCCGGATGCCGAAAACGTACGGTTATGCTGTTTCAGTGTCGTCAGCCAGTGCGTTTTCTATCATCATTGCCGGACCATGATTTCCCGGTTGTTTCCGGAACAACGCCTGGACGCCTCGGCAGTGCCGCAGCTGGCCGGGCACATCGCCGGCTTCTCGCTGGCTGCGATGAAACACCTGCCTGGCTCCAAACCTGCGAACTCCCGACGGCGATTACCCGCGCGCGGGCGGCGTTAAACAATTCTGAATATCATGAAAACGATCAAATTAATTTTTCCATTATTGCTCGCGGGTTTCGTGGCCAGCACCAGTGCCCAGACACAAAACCCGGCCGCCGGTACCAACGCGCCCGCGTGGATCACCCAGCCGCTGTCACTGGTGGATTGCCTGAACCTGGCACTGAACCAAAACGCCACGATTCTCAAGGCCAAAAGCGATTTGCAGGCGACCTATGGCGTGGTGGTGCAAACCCGCGCCGTGGCCTTGCCCCAGGTGCTGGCCACCGGCCAATACAAGAGAACCGACCGCAGCGCGATTGAGAGTTTTCCCGTGCCGAACATTCCACCGCAGCCGGACCAGAACTGGAACGCGGGCATTCAGATTGTGCAATCCATTTACGAAGGCGGAAAAATGCTCGCCGCCATCCGCGCTGCCCGGCTCACCAAGGAGCAGTCCCTGTTGCAATATCAGACCGTGGTGGACGACACTTTGTTGAGCACGCGGCTGGCCTATTACGACGTGTTGCTGGCCGCGCAGCAGATCGTGGTCCATGAGGCGTCGGTGAATTTGTTGACCAAGGAACTGGAAGACCAGCAACATCGCTACAATGCCGGCACGGTGCCGCATTTCAACGTGCTCCGCGCCGAGGTGGCTGTCGCCAACGAACGCCCGGCCCTGATCCAGGCGCGGAATAATTATCGCATCGCCAAAAACAACCTGGCTAATCTGCTCGGTTACAATCTGCCGCGCGACATCTGGGAAGACATTCCGTTGAACCTGTCGGACACGCTGGAGGCCACGCCCTATCACGTTGAACTGCCGGACGCCATCGCGCAGGCGCTGGCGAATCGCACGGAGCTCGCCGCCCTGCGCAAGCAGGTGCAGTTGGAACAGGAAAACATCGTCAACGCCCGATCGGGGTACAAACCGACGGTCCAGGTGTTTGCCGGCTACAGCTGGTATAATGCGCAATTCACCCCGCCGGTCGACCTCGATCACGACATCCGTGGCTGGAATGCCGGTGCGGAGTTGAGCTGGGACATTTTCGACGGAATGCTGACGCGGGGGAAAGTCATCCAGGCCAGGGCCCTTTACGAGAAATCCAGAACGGACGTTGAGGATCGGGGGCGGCAGATCGAACTGGAGGTGCGCACGGACTATTCCCTGTTCATCGAAGCGCAGGAAGTGTTGGATTCGCAAAAAACCGTGCAGGCGGAGGCCGAGGAGGCCTTGCGGGAGGCCGAGGCGCGCGCCGCCGCCGGCACCGGCACGCAACTGGACGTGCTCGATGCCCAGACTTCACTCACGCAGGCGCGCACGACGGAGATTCAGGCTTTGCACGACTATGCCACCGCCCGCGCCAAACTGGAGCGGGCGATTGGCGTGGACCGGGTACAGACGGAAAATCTGAAATCTTGATTTGCCGATTGACGGCATCGGCAGCTTTGGGGGATTTTTGTGGCGCTATGGCAAAAATTCAAAGGGCATTGCTCTCCGTTTCCGACAAGACCGGCCTGGTGCCGTTTGCGCAAATTCTGGCCGCGGCGGGGGTCGAACTGGTTTCCACCGGCGGCACAGCCCGGGCCCTGCGCGAAGCCGGACTGGCGGTAAAAGACATCAGCGAACACACCGGTTTTCCCGAAATGCTCGACGGCCGTGTCAAGACGCTGCACCCGAAGGTGCACGGCGGGCTGCTGTTCATTCGCGGCGACGAAAACCACGAAGCCACCGTCCGTGAACATGGGATTGCGCCGATCGATCTGGTCGTGGTGAATCTTTATCTGTTCGAACAAACCGTCGCCAAACCGGACGTCTCGCTGCACGACGCGATTGAAAACATCGACATTGGAGGGCCTTCCATGCTCCGGAGCGCGGCCAAAAACCACGCCAGCGTGACCGTGGTGGTGGACCCGCAGGATTACGCCGCAGTCTCCAGTCAGATCAAAGAGGATGGCAACACCACGCTCGAACTGCGCCGCAAGCTGGCGGCCAAGGTTTTTGCGCGAACCGCGGCCTACGACGGCGCGATTGCGGCGCATTTGCAGAAGGAATTCAAGACCGCGCCGGACTCCGGCCTGCCCGCTCTACTTTCGATTTCCGCTCCGCTGGTGCAGCCGTTGCGTTACGGCGAAAACCCCCATCAAAAGGCGGCGCTCTACGGCAGATTCCACGATTTTTTCCGGCAGCTTCATGGCAAGGAACTTTCTTACAACAACATCCTGGATTTGACGGCGGCGGCAAATTTAATCGCCGAATTCGCGGGCGATCCCCCGACCCTCGCGATTCTCAAACACATGAATCCGTGTGGCGTCGGTCAAGGCACCGATCTGCGCGCGGCCTGGGACAAGGCATTTGCGACGGACAAACAGGCACCTTTTGGCGGTATCATTGCGATGAACCGCACGTTGGATGGCGCGTGTGCGGACGCGATCGCGGAAATTTTCAGTGAAGTCATCATCGCCCCGGATTTTTCGGCGGAAGCGCTGGCCATCCTGCAAAAGAAGAAAAATTTGCGGCTGCTCAAATCGTTGAAATCACCGTTAACGGGGCAATCCTGGGAGGTTCGCAGCGTTGGGGCTGATTCATTTTTGTTGCAGGAACGTGATTTAAAAACCGCGGCGGCCAGGGACTTGAAAATTGTCACTCGCCGCCAACCGGACGAATTGGAACTAAACGCCATGCTTTTCGGCTGGCGGGTCGTCAAGCACGTGAAATCGAATGCGATCGTGTATGCGGGGGCCGATCGAACGTTGGGCATCGGCGCGGGGCAAATGAGCCGAGTGGATGCGAGCCGGATTGCGGTCTGGAAGGCGGGCGAAGCGAAGCTTTCCCTCAAAGGCAGCGTGGTTTGCAGCGACGCTTTTTTCCCGTTTCCGGACGGATTGGTGGCCGCGGCGGAAGCGGGCGCCACGGCGGCGATCCAACCGGGCGGTTCGGTGCGTGACGCAGAAGTGATTGCAGCGGCGGATGAGCGGAATCTGACGATGGCGTTTACCGGCACACGGCATTTCCGGCACTAACGAATCAGCCGGTAAATCAGAACAAACTGGCAGAGCACGACGACCAGCAAGAGCACCCAGACGAACCATTCCCGGAGCCGCAGGCTACGTTGCCGGGCTGCCGCGAGCCAGAACCGAAGTTTGACGGAGCCGAGCGTGATCACATCGCCGTTGCGGAGCAGTATGGTTTCGACGGGTTGATGGTTGACCATGACCAGGGCATCCGGCGCCGCTGTAAGCCTGAACCCTTCACGTCGCCGAAATTCAAGTGTCAAATGTTGACCCCAGGCGCCGTCATCGTCCAACTGCAGATCGTTTCCACGGTCCCGGCCGATCCGAAAAGGAAAACGGCGGACCGCCGATTGGCTGCCCGCCTTTTTTCCTGCCAGGATGTGGAGTTCGATCATCAGAAAAGCCGGCGCGGGACCTGAATCTGATCGCCCGGATAGACCGGCGGGTCGAGCGATGGATCTTGGAGAGCCTTGTTACAATTAACCTTGATGCGGTCTCCGGTGCTGCGAATGAGCCAGACCTTGCTCCGATTGGCAAAGTCAGTGAAGTCGCCGGCGGCTTGAATGGCCTTGGTGACGGTGGTTTCACCGACGTAGAGTTGGCGGCCGGGCTGTTTCACTTCACCGCCAACGTAAAAAACGCGCTGGGGCGAACTTACGGTGATGGTCAGCCGGACATAATATTTGGGGACGTAGAGATCATGAATGTCGTTTTGCAATTCACCCGCCGTCCTGCCGAGCGCCCGCACGGGGCCGATGTAGGGAAGCGTAATGGTTCCGTCTTCCTTGATCGGTTCGACATGTTCAGGAATCATATCGGCGGTGCCTGAAAAATCCACGGTGACCGTGTCACCGACATGAAAGCGGGCGGCTGTCAAATCAGTTGACGTCGTGTCGGTTGATGAGGTTCCGGTTCCGGTCAGGGCCGAGGGTGCCTGAGGGTTGTCTGAAAAGAGGATGTCATTGGATGACGACGAGCATCCGCTGAAAACAAATGCAGCCAGAAAAAACCCTAGAGCCTGCCATTTGAGGCGCGACAGTTTCCAAAACAGTTTCATTAACAGTAATGCTCGCGAAATTGGGCGCGCAATCAATACTTTTGTTTGATCCCGACCTTGCCGGGATCATCCGGGGTGCCCCCGGCCGGGGCTTCCGGCTCGTCTTCGTTGCGCGAATAGTAGTAATAATAGCCCTCGTCCTGTGACATGGTAATGTTATTGAGGACGATGCCGACCAGGTTGCCGCCGGCTTTTTCGATCAACTGTTTGGCGCGAATATTCATCGGTTGTGGATAACGGCGGTATTGGATGACCTGGACGGCCATGTCCACTTCGCTGGCCAGCACCGCGGCATCGCTCACGCCCAGAATGGGCGGCGAGTCGAAAAACACAAAATCGTAACGCTGTTTTAATTCGGCGATCAGGTCTTTCATCTGCGGTGAATTGAGGATACTCATGGAGCTGCTGGGCAGTTTGCCGCTGGCCATGAAATCAAGCATGGGCACCGCAGTGGTCTGGATGACTTCTTCAAGGGTGTTCTGTTTCAGCAAATAGTTGGTCAGGCCAAGATTGTTGCTGACGCGCAATATCTTATGAAGGGTCGGCCGGCGCAGATCCGAATCCACAATCACCACGCGCTGACCGGCCTGGGCGAAGACCGTGGCCAGATTCAGGGCGGTGGTGGACTTGCCTTCTCCCATGCCGGCGCTGATGATGACAATGCTGTTGAGCTTGTCGTCCTTCCGGGAAAACAGGAAATGAGTGCGCAAGACGCGATAAGCCTCGGCATGCTGGCTGTCCGGGCCTTCGTCCAGCAAGTAACCGACGTTTTGGGGAATGACACCAAGCACAGGCGTCTGGAATGCGCGTTCAACCTCGTCGATGGTTTTGACGCTGGTATCCAGATATTCGATAAAGAAGGCCAGACCAATGCCAACCACCAAACCGACGACCACGCCCAGAATGATGTTCAGTGTCTTGTTCGGGCGGACGGGGTATTTACCCGGTTCCGCCCGGCGGATGACCTCCACCATGCCGGTTTTGGGGATTTCCCAATCGCTCTTTTCAGCCGCAATCTTGGTGCCCAGCAGGTTGTGGAACTCCCGCATGTTTTCGAGTTTGAGTTTTGCTTCCCAGTAGGGCTGGCCTTTCGAGGCTTCGTCCGTGTCTTTTTGCTTGGCATCATTGACCGCCTCGGTCAGTGCGTCCAGCGCGGCTTTTTCGGAATTTGCCTCGCTGCTCAGGCCCGCCATGATGCCACTGACCCGGTCATTGACTTCATTGTTCAACTCGTCAATCAAGGCTTGCATGCGGATGACGTCCGGATTGGCGGGCGAATAATCATTGGTCAAGGTCACGAATTTCTGCTGGGCGTCATTCAACTTGCTCAACAAGTCAGACAATGTCATATCGGGAACCACCGTGGGCAGGACTTCTCTTAGTTTGTCGGGGCTTAACGGTTGCAATTCTTTCACCTGTTTGTCCAACTTCATGTAGAGTGCCTCATGGTCAATCATCAGGTTGTTGTAATATTGCAATTGACTGGAAGTAAGCGTGGGGCTGGGGCTGATGGCGTTGGGGTCGTAATCATGGATGTTCAGTTTGTCGCGCAACTGATCCACCTGCTTCTGAACGTCGTCAATTTTCTCTTGGTCCTCCGCATACTCGTCTTCCAACGCCTTGATGCCGCGCTTCGTTTGTTCATCCCGCATGCCGAGCCGGTAATCGCGATAGGCATCCACGACGGCATTGGCAATGTTCGCCGCCATGTTTTTGTCCTCATCATAGACCGTAATTTCGATCAATTTGGTGTTCCGGACGGGGTCGAGGGACAGCCGCTGCGTGAGCATCTTCATGGTGACGGGGGTGTCCAATGGCACCCCGCTGTTGTAGCGTTTGCCCCACTCGACATTTAAATTCAGCTTGTCAATCACCTTGCTCAGCACCACCTGGTCCTGAAGAATCTCAAATGCGGTTTGGATAAAATAGGGATCGTACGGGGCATAGGTGACATCACCCCCGTTACCGGTGACTCCCTGAATGTCCGAAATCATGTCCGGTTCAATCTTGATTCGGGCCGTGCTGGAGTAGGATTCCGGCAAAATGAAAGTCACCACTGTGGCAATGGTAAAGGTGATCAGAAAAACCGTGATGATGATTGCCTTGCGTATGCGGAGAATGCGCAAATAATCCAGAAAATGCAGTTTGGCTTCCTGCACCGAATCGGGTTTTACTGAATCCATAATTCAAAAAAATAGGAGCCAGAGTAAAGACTCCTGCTCCTGTTCAAACGTTCAAAAACGGCTCACGCAATACTTTCAGCTTAATAAGTGCCCGTGACGCCCAGGTAAACCCGGTTACGGCTATACTTCTCGCCGGGCACATTCGAGGTGAGATCGTCGTAATTGTAGCCGATTTCTGTGGAGACATGCGGGGTAATGGTGTAGGCGAGGTTAAGCCCCATGCTGTACCAGGTCTGCGACTGACCATCGTACGTGCCACCGTTGAAAGTCGAGTATTGAATCTGGCCCAGAAGGCTGGCGATCAATCGCGGGGTTATCTGGTGATTCAGGGAGCCGTATATTACCGAGCTCTCCTGATCTTCAGTGATTTTACCGCTTGCCGTTGGCGCAGCGACGTCCGTCGCATTCCGCGACTGGGTGAAGCCCAACTGCACATAGCTTCCCGGCAAATAGGTGTAGGTTCCTGACAATTTCGCGTAAGGGGAAAGCTGACTTGTTGACGGAGCCCCGGCAGGGGGGTTGTAATAGTCTGCGTACTGAATGCCTGCCTGGGCTGAAAGGCTCAGGTTATCCAGCGGAGTATATTGCCCACCGACATATACGTATTGCGACCGGCTGTCGCGGCTATCACTGTTGAAAATAATGGGCCCCACCGCGGCAATCGACTCGTTTCCAGTGTAATTGACTTGTTCAAATTGGTAACCGACAAATGCCAATAACGTCGGCTGCAATCGCCAGTTTACGTTCAACGAAATATCGTGTTGAAGCCGGTTTAGTAGTCCGGCAAGGCTTGGGTTGATAAAGTTGCCTCCGCTGTTTTGGTAGTCGTACAAATTGTTTTCATAGCTGATTTCCGTGCCCAGGAGCCGGGTCCATTGTGTGTCCAGCGTGATGGTTCCGTCGTTGTGGATATTGTCTCCCTCTGCGCGTAACAGGGTGCCGCCATTAAGCAACTGAGGCTCCTGTCCCACGGCGAGCGTATCCTGCACCTTCCCCGACCAGCGTTCGGTAAACGCATGGTCCACCCACAAATCAAGCTGGTGTGTCTGATCAATTGCGTTTTGACCGAGGCTTTCCCGGTCCTGATAGTAATACAAACCGTAAGTGTACCGCAGACCCAATTCCGTTTGTTGCAACGGCACATTCAGGCCAACGGAGGGGCTGACCTCAAAACCGAAACTGCTGCGTTTGCCTGGCCCCGTCGGCTGCGTATTGTAGTTGTCATCATAGAAACCGCGCAAGGTGCCTGACACTGTCCAGAGCTTGGCCGTTTCCATCGGATTTAAATCCGGCGCGTAAGCGGCTTGAAGACTGGCTGTCCCAGCCACCGCCAATCCTGCACAGACAAAGAATTTTCTCATAGGGCTATGTTCCACACACAATACTTGACATCTTCTTGATGTTCAAGGAAAAGCAATCAGCTAAATTTGCATTATCCGGAAATCAAGAACCCTGTCAAACATCATTTTCGTTTTTTTATGCAAAAGATCCACGCATTAAAAACCAATGTTTTTCCTGTGTTTTAATTAAAAGTTATTACTGTTCAAACGCTTGCGATTCAGCTCTTTCAATAACACTTTCAGCGGGAATGTGTTTACGACATCCCGCTTTTCCAGCCAGCCTTTGTTCGCAATCCCGGTGCCAAAACGAAGAAATCCACTATGTTCGTTTCGGTGGGCGTCGGGGTTGATGGCGCATTTTACCCCGCTTTTTTTTGCATACGGCCAAAGGCGCCAGTCCAGATCGAGCCGATGAGGGTTGCAATTCAGCTCAATCCACGTGCCGGTTTCCGCACAGGCATCAATCACGGCCTGAATATTTACCGGGTACGGCTCGCGCTCCAGCAAGAGCCGCCCCGTCGGATGGCCAAGCATGTGAACGAATGGATTTTGCGCCGCGTGAATCAGGCGTTTCGTGTTTTCCGCTTCGCTGTTCGACGGCACATGCAGGCTCGCCACAACCACTTCCAGCTCCGACAGCAACCCGTCGTCGAAATCCAGCCGATCACGCAAAATGTCCACCTCGCAACCTGTGAGCAGCCGGAATTCGACGCCCCGTTCGGCGATCCGCGCGTTGATTTTTTTGATTTCCTTTATCTGCTCTCGCAGGCGTTTTGCGTCGAGGCCGTTGGCCTGGAACGATGATTTTGAATGATCGGTGATGGCCCAGTATTCCAGTCCGAGTCCTTCCATGTAATCGGCAATTTCCTCCAGGCGATCGTGTCCGTCGCTCCAGACCGAATGATTGTGCAGGGCGCCCCTCAAGTCCGTCCATTGGATGAGCTGCGGCAGATCGTTTTTTTCGGCGGCGGCAAATTCACCGTGGTCTTCACGCAGTTCCGGCGGCACAAACGGCAGACCCAGTTTTGAGAAAATTTCCGCTTCGTCCCGGCACGGCACGAGCAATTGGGGGTCACGCGTTTCGGTTTTGGACTTGAACAGGCCGTACTCATTCAGCCGCAGACCGCGCTGGATCGCGCGCTGGCGCATGACAATGTTGTGCTCCTTGCTGCCGGTGAAATAGGCCAGGGCAAATGGGAATTCCCGGTCGCTGACCACCCGCAGGTCGCATTGAATGCCGCCTTGAAGGATGACGCTCGCCTTGGTTTCGCCCTGGGCCGTGACTTTGATGACGTCCGGTTGCGCGACAAAGCATTCAATCACCTCCGCCGGCTTTTTCGACGACGCGAGCAGATCAATGTCGCCGATGACCTCCCGGAAACGCCGCAGGCTGCCGGCCGCGCTGCAACGGATGACTCCGGGATGCGTGCGCAAACCTTCCAGCAACGGTTCGGCCACCCGCAACGCGTCGCTCAACAAATGTTTTGAAGCATAGGTGCGACGGCGTTCGATGCCTTCGAGCAAATTGGTCTTCGTCTTTTCGCCGAAGCCGTCGAGCTGTGCGACTTTGCCGGACCGGCAAGCCTTCTCCAACTGCGCGACCGAATCCACGCCAAGTTTTTGGCCGAGCGCCTGAATTTTTTTGGGGCCCAGTCCGGGAATTTCCAGCATTTCAATCAAGCCCGGCGGAATCGACGCTTTCAACTCGTTGTAGTAGGCCAGCTGGCCGGTTTCCACCAGCTCGGTGATTTTTTGTTCGAGTGCTTCGCCAATGCCCTTGATTTGACCCAGTCGTTTTTCGGCGACGATTTTAGCCAGCGGCTCACTCAAATTTTCGATTGTCCGCGCGGCGTTTTGGTAGGCGCGCGTTTTAAAGGGGTTTTCCCCCTTCAATTCCAGCAACGTTCCGATTTCCAGCAGAATTTCGGCGACCTGATCTTTGTCCATGGGCATGATTATATCTCTGGCAGGGCGGGTTCAAAACAGAAAGTAAACCCGGCCTGTTTCGGAGGGATTGTCCTTGTGGACCGCTCCAGAACAGGGTCAAAACGGCCTTTTTGGCGCTTTTCGTCTGGTAGGGCGGATTCTTTCGAAAAAATGGCCCGCAGTTTGCTATAAATTGCGAAATCAGTGGATTATGGGCACTTTAAGAAATGGAACGATGAAGTTCGCTAGCGAACACCTGAATTTTTCAGAGCAATACCTGCAGGCGACGTTGTTTGTGTCCTTGCTGAGTGTATGGCTGCTGGTCGGGCTCTTCTATTATTTGAATCGGTATACCAAGCGGGAGTACTTCACCGTCTGGACGACCGCGTGGTTGTTCTACGCGCTGTGGTTGACCCTGGGTTTGACGATGCACGATGTGGTGTCCAATACCACCATTTTCATGCTTCGGCAATGTTGCGTGGCCATTTCGGCGGTGTTTCTTTTGTGGGGCAGCGCCCGCTTTTTAAGTTTGCCGATTCGACAGTCCTCCTTTGGTCTGTTCATGCTGTTTCTGCTGGCCTGGACCTTTGTCAGTCCGGAGGTGCTTTCCAGCAGCCTGCAAATCCAGTTGCCCGTGTTCATCTTGATCGGCTTGAGCAGTGTGTTTGCCGGGGTCTGCTTCTTTCGGGTCAGAAAAAAGATGCCGTTTGTCGGGGCCGGCATGTTGTCCATGGGCTTTCTGCTTTGGGGACTTTACCTGGGAAGCTATCCGTTTTCCCAAGAGTATCAGGAACTTTACAACGCGGGCTTTCTCATCGCCGCGGTCTTGCAGCTTTTTATTGCCGTCAGCATGGTCGTGTTGGTGATGGAAGAGGTCCGCTACAATGCCGAACAGATGCGCGCGGAAATTGCCGAGGTCCGATCCGAGAAGGAGGCCTTGCAGGTCAAAATCCTCACCACCGAGGAACAATATCGCAACCTGTATGATCAGGTGCGCCTGACCGAAGGAGTCCAAAAGGCCTACGATGAGCTTCGGCGCACCCAGCAAGTGGTGGTCCAACAGGAACGCTTGCGCGCCCTGGGCCAGATGGCCAGCGGGGTGGCGCACGACGTCAATAACGCCTTGTCGCCCGTCGTCGCCTATTCCGAATTGCTGCTCGCCACGCAAACCAATTTGCCCGAAACCGCGCGCCAGTATTTGCAAATTATCCGCCGGTCGGGTGAGGACATCTCTCATATCGTCGCCCGCATGCGGGAGTTCTATCGCCGCCGCACCGATACGGAGGAACTCACCGAGGTGGACATCAATCACATTATTGAAGAAGTGATAGAACTGACCCGTCCGCGCTGGCGCGACCTGTCTCAGCGGCAGGCGGTTTCGATACAGGTCCAGCGGGAATTGGATCCTCAGTCGCCCCTCCTGCTCAGTGACCCCAGCGATTTGCGGGAGGCGTTGATCAACCTGATTTTCAATGCCGTGGACGCGCTCCCCCAGGGCGGCATCATCACCCTGGTTTCGCGTTTTGTCAGCCGTCCGGCCCACGGAGACAATCCGCCGGACCGTCAAATCCAGATCGAGGTGCGGGACAATGGTGTTGGCATGGATGAAAAGACCCGCCAACACTGCCTGGAACCTTTCTTCTCCACCAAAGCCAAACGGGGAGGCACCGGCCTGGGATTGGCCATGGTTTACGGAATGATGCGACGCCACGACGGCAACATCGAAATTGAGAGTGCGCCCGGTCAGGGAACCTCTATCCGGCTCACTTTTCCGGTTCGCGTCAAGACATCCCAAACATCTCCCTCAACTTCCGTGTTGCGCGCCGGCGCCAATCGTTCCCTGCGCATCCTCTGCATTGATGATGAATTGCAAATACAGGAATTGCTGAAGCATTGTCTTACGACGCTGGACCACCGGGTGACGACGGCTTCGGGAGGGAAACAGGGGGTCGAAATGTTCCGGGCGGCCATACAGGAGAAACAGCCGTATGAGATGGTGATTACGGACCTGGGCATGCCGGACATTGACGGACACCAGGTGGCCAGAACCATCAAGGCGGAATCACCTGCCACGCCAGTCATCATGATGACCGGTTGGGGCACCATGATGAAGGAGGAAGGGGAAACTGCTTCGGAAGTGGATGCCGTGGTTGGCAAACCGCCGCGCATCCAGGAGTTGAACAACCTGCTTCTGCAACTGGCGGCGCAGCGATAAGCCGGTCCCCGCTCTGGATGGTTCGACCCAATCCGCCATTCGTCCGCGGCCTCATCCGCTCTCTTTCTCCAGGCCTGTTGTTTTTCCGTGCCGATCCCCGCGGATGCCGGTAGGTTCAACGGCATGCCGAGAACCATGCATCGTCCGGTGGCGCTCACCATTGCCGGCTCGGACAGCGGTGGTGGCGCCGGCATACAGGCGGATCTGAAGACATTCGCCGCCTTTGGTGTCCACGGCGCCAGTGCGATTGCCTGCCTCACCGCACAGAATCCGGGGCGTGTTTACGCCGTTGAACCTGCCTCCCCCAGAATGTTGAGGCTCCAGATTGAAGCGGTTTTTAGCGAACTGCATCCGGCGGCTGTGAAAACCGGCATGCTGTTCTCGGCGGAAAGTGTCCGGGTCGCGGCCGTTTTACTTCAAAAGCAGGACCGTGTGCCGCTGGTGGTGGACCCGGTCATGGTTGCCGGCAATGGTGCCCGGCTGCTCCAACCGGAGGCCATCAAAGTTCTGAAGCAACACCTCCTGCCATTGGCCAGGCTGGTCACGCCCAACCTGTCCGAAGCGGGAATTTTGACCGGACGAAAAATTGCAAACGTCGAAACGATGCGCGCCGCCGCCCGTGAAATCCATGCCCGTTTTGGCTGCGCCGCGTTGGTCAAAGGCGGTCATTTGCATGGGATGCGCGAGGCGGTGGATGTTTACTTCGACGGCCGGAATGAATTGCTTTTGACCGCGCCATTCATCAAGGGCATTCGCACGCACGGCACCGGTTGCACGTATTCCGCGGCCATCACGGCGGCGCTGGCGTTGGGTCACCCTTTGCCACAAGCGGTCAGGCTGGCCAAAAATTACATCACCCGGGCCATCGCCGGCGGCTACCGTATCCGGAAGCACTATGCGTTGAATCCGCTGCTTCACTGAGGGGTGGTCCACTCGATGACCAGCAACGACACCGCCTCCCGCGGCAATTGGAAATTTAAAACCGTCCGGCGGTTTCTGATGGAGATGGTTTTCAACGGTTCCAGTTCCACAAGCTGTCCGGCCTTTTCCAGTTCCGTAAATTGTTTTGCCGACAACGTCAACGGTGAACCCATCCGCTGCCAGACGGTGAAGGCATCGCTGTGCCCGTCGTCAATGCGGAAATGCCGGAGTTGGGCCTTCCCGACCTTGGCCGGTAGCCCGTCGAGCGCGAGTCTGACCGCGGCAGCGGGACCGGGGGTATCATCGTCGTGGTAATGCCAGACCAAAACACACAACCGGTTTGATGCCAGACTGGCCAGCGCCGAAACATCGGGCCGCGCGCGGACACCGGCCTGCAAAATCGAGTCGAGAGGAACTTTGCTGTCACTTTCGACCGCGAGTTGTTGGCCGCCCATCTGGCTGAACATTCGGAAGGCATTGAGCACCGGTAAATCAATACCATCGCTCGCCAGTGTGCGGAAACCGGCAAACGGCGGCTGGTTTTCAAACTCAAACGCCCACGTCAACGCACCTTCCAGATTCACGCCGCACCGGCCGGCCAGTTCGAGTTCGCGGGCGAAACATTCGGCCGTGTAGCTGGCATAAATCGGCTCGTTGCGGTAGGCGAGTCGATCCGCCTGGCACGCGGCACAGCCGTCGGGGTCGGATTCGCCGATGACGATCGGCTTGTGGCTCAGCTCGGGGAACGACGCGACGATGCGAAAGGCGGAATCCATGTTGCGCAGCTGGTCCGCAATGCCCATCCGCACGTGACCATTCGTGAACGTCGGTGAACCTTTCGCGTGAAACGAAATGAAATCAATCGGCGTGCCGATCCGGCCGGTCGCAAAATTGGTGCCGTGAACGCAATGCTCCAGAAAATCCTGGAAAAACTTCGTGCCGCCACCCGCCGAGTCCGGCCCGCCGACCTTCGACCCGGGCAGCGCGCGCCGCACGGCGTCCACCGCGCAGTCGTGCAGCCGGAAAAACTCCTGTGGTTGGCCCTGCCAGTAGCCGATGTTCGCTTCGTTCCAGGTTTCCCAATACCAGTGGGTGACCTCGGCGCGCCCGTATCGTTCCACGTCGTGCTTGGCCCACTGAAAAACCAGTTCCGACCATTTCGCGTAATCGTTTGGCGGATACGCCCAGCCCGTGAAAAGATTGTTGTTCGTCTTCGATCCCCAATGATGCTGATACGGTTGCGGGTGAATGGAAAGCGCCTCCGGCATGAACCCGATTTCCACATACGGTCGCACGCCGCTGGCGCGGTAGGTATCGAAAATCCGATCCAAAATTGTCCAGCGGTAGACCGGATTTCCCTGCGCGTCCTCGGTGTAAACGCCGGTCGAACCCCACTTCAGCGCCGGTGTGCCGTCGCCGCTGGTCAGCAAATTGTGCGTGCGAAAATAGACCTGGTTGGCCGCCAGTTGGCCGAGTTCGCCAAGTAACTTTTGCCCGCCCGGCATGGTGGCATAGTTCGGTTCGTCCGCGCCGAAGAACCGCCAGATCGGTTTTAACTCGCCCGTGGGCTGGCTGGCATGAACCTGGATCGCGACGGGAAAAGTTTTATCCGCCGCCGCGGCAGGGCTGGTGCCGAAACAAGGGACCGCGGCCGCCAGAAACAAAAAGGCGCGCCTGAGCATGGATTTGAAAATCGGTCCGGCAGGCCCGGCTCTTCCTGCAAACGCGGTCATGCGCCATTTCCTTATCATGGCACGTCAGGCGATCCCGCCGTTAACGCGAAGGTTCTGGCCGGTGATCCATCCCGCCGCGTCGCTGGCCAGGAACGCCGCGACTTCGGCGATTTCCATCGGTTGGCCGAGCCGTCCAAAGGCAGCCATTTGCGCAAATTGCCGGATCTGTTCCGGCGTCTTGTCATGGGTGAACAGCTCCGTTTCCGTCGGGCCGGGCGAAATGGCATTGACCGTGATGTCGCGCGGTCCCAGCTCCTTTGCCAGGGAACGTGTGAGTTGTTCCACCGCACCCTTGGTGGCGACATAAGCCCCGTAGGTCGGCATCACCCGCGCCGTGGTCGAACTGGACATGTTAATAATGCGTCCGCCTTGGGCCAGACGGGTCGCCGCCTGTTGACACGCAAAAAAGGTGCCCTTGACGTTCACGGCAAAAATGCGGTCGAACTCGGCCTCCGTGACGGCGCTGACCGGATTGACGGGCATGATGCCGGCGTTGTTTACCAGGATGTCGAGTTTGCCGAACCGGTTGATGACCTCGTCGAACAACCGGACAATATCCGGCACGCGCCCGACATCGGCTTGAATGGCAAATGCTTTCCCGCCGGACGATTCGATTTGGGCCACGACTTTCCGCGCTTCACCGGCCTGGCTGCTGTAATTGACGGCCACCGCCACTCCGTCGCGGCTGAGGCGTTCGGCGATGGCGCGGCCAATCCCGCGCGACGCGCCGGTGACGAGGGCAACTTTTCCTTTCAGCGATCTGTCCACGTTCGCGATGATGCTAAAACTGTGGAGCAAATAATACAGTCATTCCTGAAGAAGTCCAAATCGCTTTCCCGAAAGAATCCCAAGTGGGTTTAAAGTTTGGCCCAATGCGTTGTTCTCCGGCTTACGGCGGCTGCAGGCGGAAAAACCGGCTGGCGTTGGTCGCGCTGACCAGAATCCAGTTCAAATTGTTTGTCACCACCGGCGCCGGATTGTTCGTGCTCCAAATGATTGGCGCAGCCAGATTGGTCGCCGATGCCAGCACAAAACCGTCCGGATAAATCGGCCAGCTAAGCACCAGGTTGGTGCCGGATGGCGCAACGTTCAACAATGTCGAGGAGAATTCCCACGCCAGCGCGTAGGTCTCGCTGCTGCTGACGATGTTCAGCCCGCCATTCTTCAGAACCTGCAAATCGTAGCGGCCGGGCGGCAGTTGCGGCAGCCAGAGGTGCTCCACGTTGTCGACGATGCTGGTGCTGGCGGCGACCAGATTGCTGGACAGGGCGTCATACAAAAAAAGATCAAGATTATTGATGTTGGTCTTGTTCAACTGGCGATTCCACACCAGGGTCGCGGTGGCGGTGAATGCGGCGTTGCTCAGGCCGTTGGTAACATTGAAATAATAGTGATTCACGCCATCGGAGGTGCTGCTGCTGGAAAGGGTGTTGAAATCCCAGCCGTTCAATGTGCTGATCGTGCCGCTCGCGCCGGTGGGCGGGTGGGGGTTGCCCGTGGGCACACTGTTGGCAACGATGTAACCGTGCTTGCCACCCGTGAGTTGCTCGTAGGAATTGAAAACATTGAGCACGCCCGCTCCGTATCGCGCGTCGAGCGGCGAGGGAGGATTGTTCGTCCAGTCCGACGGTTTGATGGCGCCATTGAGGAGCAGTGCCTTGACCGTGCGAATGTCAGCCGGGGAATTGGTGTCGCTGCCGCCATCGCCGCGCAACCCCGCCTGCATCAACAACGCCACCGCGCCGGCGACCTGGGGTGTGGAAAAGCTCGTGGCGTTTTCCGGTGCGGTAAGATCCGGTTTGGCGCGGCCATTATCGGGTGTGGGGCCAACGCTGGAATAATTGATGGAATCAAGATACGCGCCGACGCCAATGCCGTTGTAACACGTGGATGGTGGACTCACCGGACCGCCATTGCCAACCGCGGAGACAAAAAGTGTGCTGTAGCGGGCCGCGTAATCGTCGTAAGCCGAATCCAGGGCTTGTTGCATTGCTAGGGTTGCCCCGTTGAAAATGAAGCTCTGGTTTACGACGGAGTCGTCAATGTTCGATGAGGGCAGCGTCGCAATATCGTTGGTGGTGGACCCAATGACCTGTTCGGAAACCTGGACGAAGTAATTGGCATCGTAATTATCCACGTGCGCGATATTGGTGGCGACACCGCCCGGCAACCCGTAATAATACGAGGCCACGGTGTCCGCGTGACCGGATTCAGAACTCAAGGAATTTGGAAAATTAGTGGCTGAACCACCGGCGGAAATATAAGTGAACAGGCTCACCGGCTGTCCAACTGCGTTCGCATTGGGATTGACCTCCCAGTTTGAGTTTGTTTCATAGGCCTCCGGCTGTGCCACGCGAATGCCGGTGCCATCCAGATTTGTGGTCACCGTCTGCAATAACGTGACACCGATCGGGCCGAGATACGCCGCCTGGGCCGTCAGGCCCATGTGCAATCCTCCCAGAAGGAACAGCAAAACCCGGATTATTCGCAAACAACGCGCTTGGTTCATGGGTTTTCAGGCTCATTAAGCAGGTTTTGTGCTCAGAAGTCCAGTTTCTTATTGATGGAAATCAAGGATTTAACATCCCTGTCACCGGATTTTTGCGGAAAAGCGCCGGTCGAAGCATGAACCCGGCGGCGTGGTTTCCTTTTTGAAGCCGACTCGGTACAATTCCCAAGGTGTCCGACACATTCGTCATCAACGAAATCTACTTGAGTCTGCAGGGGGAGAGCACCTTTGCCGGTTTGCCGTGCATTTTCATCCGGCTCACCGCCTGCAATCTGCGCTGCTCCTACTGCGACACCGCCTATGCCTTCACCGAGGGCAAAAAAATGTCGCTGGAAGAAGTCCGGGGGAAGATTCGCGAGTTGGCCGCGCCTTTTATAAATCCGAAATCCGAAATCCGAAATCCGAAATTGCCCCTGGTCGAACTGACCGGCGGCGAACCATTGCTCCAAAAAACCTGTTTGCCGTTGATGTCGTCATTGTGCGACGACGGGTTTGCCGTCCTGCTGGAAACCAGCGGTGCCCATGACATTTCACCGGTTGACCCGCGCGTCCATCGCATCATGGATTTGAAATGTCCCAGCAGCGGCGAAGTGGAACGGAACCGCTGGGAAAACCTCAAACACCTCAATGCCACCGACGAGATCAAATTCGTCATCGGCACGCGGCAGGATTATGACTGGGCGAAACGCGTCATTGCCGAATATAAACTCAACGCGATTTGTCCCTTGCTGGTTTCGTGGGTGCACCCGCTGTCGCCGGAACAGCAGGACCCGTCGTTGAAAAAAGTGCCGGCGGGGCAAACGCCAATCGCGCGGCGCGAGCTGGCGGAAAGAATCATCACTGACGCGCTGCCGGTGCGTTTTCAAACACAGTTGCACAAGCTGATCTGGCCGCCGGAACAGCGTGGGGTTTAGGAATTTGCGATTTACGATTGGCCAGCGCGACGATGCGTAAATCGAAAAACGTAAATTTGTGGCGAAAACGAAAACCATTCTGCAATGGCTTCGCGACTATGAGTCGCGCAACCTGACCTTCATCGATCCGGACGGTTCCTGGCCGGTGGTTTGGGAACGTGCCCGGGACGCGCACGTCTGGGACGCCGACGGGAAAAAGTACCTTGATTTAACCGCGGCGTTTGGTGTAGCGGCCACCGGTCACGCCAATCCGCGCGTGGTCAAAGCCGGGCAAAGACAACTGGCCCGCTTGCCACACGCGATGGGCGACGTGCATCCCCACCCGCGCAAGGCCGAACTCGCACGCGAATTAAGCCGCCTTACCTTCGAGCGCTGGACCAAATCCCCAAACGCCAGACCCCGGACCCCGGATCCAATTCACGGCAAGGTCATCTTCAGCAATTCGGGTTTTGAAGCCGTCGAATCCGCGCTTAAAACGGCCATGCTCGCCACCGGCAAACATGGTGTCATCGCCTTCTCCGGCGCGTATCATGGACTCGGCTACGGCGCGCTCAACGTGACCCACCGCGATTTCTTCCGCGGTCCGTTCCATTACCAGCTTCGCGAATTCGGCCATTTCGTCCAGTTCCCCTCGAAGGCCGGCGGTCTGGCCGCCGTCGAATGGGCCATCCACCGCGTCCTGAGGCGCGAACGCATCGGCGCGATTCTGGTCGAGCCGGTGCAGGCAAGAGGTGGCATCAACATTCCGCCGAAGGAATTTTTGGCGACCCTTCGCCGGCTGTGCCACGAGCATGGGGCTTTGTTGATTCTCGACGAAATTTACACCGGATTCGGTCGTACCGGTAAGTGGTTTGCCTGCGAGCACAGTGGCATTATTCCCGACCTCATCTGCCTCGGCAAGGCATTGACCGGCGGCTTTCCGCTGTCGGCGTGTGTCGGACGCGCGGACATCATGGACGCCGCGTGGCCGGAGTCGCGGGGCGAAGCGATTCATACCAGCACCTTTCTGGGTAATCCGGTTGGCTGCGCGATGGCGCTGGCGCAGATTGCGGAAATCCAGCGGCTGAATCTGTGCAAGCGAAGCGCGGAACTCGGGGACTTTCTCCTCAAGGAACTGTCCAGGGTTCAAAATCCAAAGTTCGGGATTGAAGCGCGCGGTCTGGGCTTGATGGCCGGTGTTGAATTGCGACTGCCCAATGGCAAGCCGGCTTCCGCAGCCGCGATGCAGGCCGTCAAAACCATGCTGCATCGTGGCTTCATCCTTTTGCCGGAAGGCGAGCACGCCAACGTCATCAGCTTCACCCCGCCGTTAACCATCGCCAAGGCGCAACTGGCAAAGGCTGTCAGCACACTTGCAGAGGTTTTAACCACGGATGAACGCTGATTTCTCGCATCGATTTTCGCGGAGTAATTTTTAATCTGTGTTAATTCGTGCAATCCGTGTCTAATTTTCCCCGGTGAAACTGTCCGAAATGCGGGAATTGCTGGCCTCGCGCGGGATTCAACTGACGAAATCCCTCGGCCAGAATTTTCTGCACGACGGCAACCAATTGCGACGCATTGTTGCCGCCGCAACGCTGACCGGGGACGACCGGGTCCTTGAAATCGGGCCCGGGCTGGGGCCGCTGACCGAATTGCTTCTGGAAAATGCCGGCGAAGTGCTGGCGATTGAGAAAGATGCGCGGCTGGTGGAATTTTTACGCGAACGGTTCAACGTAGGACAGGCTTCCAGCCTGTCTCCATCTAAAAATGAAAATTCAGAGACAGGTGCGACACCTGTCCTACGATTACTGCACGACGACGCGCTGGCATTTTTGAAACGCGAGCGGCGGGATTGGTGCGAATGGAAACTGGTGGCCAATCTGCCGTATTCCGTTGCCTCGCCAATCTTGGTGGAACTGGCGCAAGGTACGCGCGCGCCGGAAAAAATCGTGGCCACGCTGCAACTCGAAGTTGCGCAACGGCTCATGGCCCGGCCGGGCGACAGGGATTACGGTGTGCTGACACTGCTGGTGCAATTCGATTACGCGCCGGTCGATTCTTTCAAGATCCCGAAAAGCTGTTTTTTTCCGGAGCCGGCCGTGGATTCGGCCTGCGTGGTTTTGAATCGCCGGGCCACGCCGCTTTTGCCGGAAAACCAACGCGAGATTTTTGTGAAAATTGTAAAGCGCGCCTTTTCCCAGCGGCGGAAAATGATGCTGAAATTATTGCGCGAAGACTGGCCGGTGGAAAAACTGGAGCAGGCATTTGCCGAATTGAAAATCCCGCCACAGGAACGAGCGGAGAAATTGAGCCTGGAACAATTTACTGGATTGACTTGGATGTTAACAAATGAAATTGAACCGCAGAGACGCGGAGGCGCAGAAAAAAAATAAAACTCTGCGTCTTTGCGCCTCTGCGGTGAATTATGAGCGAAGAAATCTTTGATGTGGTCAACGAGCGCGACGAGGTGATTGGCCGCAAGCCGCGTCGCGAAGTTCATGCGTGCGGACTGTTGCACCGCGCGATTCATGTGCTGGTGTTCAATTCGCGCGGCGAAATCTTCCTTCAGAAACGGTCGATGACCAAGGACCGTGAGCCCGGCAAATGGGACTCCTCCTCATCCGGGCACGTGGATTCCGGCGAGGATTACGATGCCTGTGCCGTGCGTGAATTGCGCGAGGAAATTGGGTTGGTTGTCCCAAAAACGCCGGAACATTTGTTCAAAATTGATGCCTGCACGGAGACGGATCGGGAATTTGTCCGAGTGTATCGCTGTCAGGCTGAGGGTCCGTTCCGGTTGCATCCCGATGAAATCGAGTGCGGCGAGTGGTTTGCGCCGGAAGCGGTTACGCGCTGGATGGCCGGAAAACCGGGGGATTTTGCCAGTGCCTTCCGGTTGATATGGAAAAAATATTCGGTTGCGGCAGGAAAGTAATTCCCCGGCGTTTTTTTGCAACTTGGCGCGAGGTTTGCTCCTTTACTTGCGCGAAAAATGGAGTAGTTATTTAGCCATGCAAAACTTTTTGGTTCCAATTGTGGTCGAGCAGACCGGTCGCGGCGAGCGGACGTGGGACATTTACTCACGCCTGCTGGTGGACCGCATCATTTTTCTCGGCACGCAGGTGGACGACACGGTGTCCAACATCATCATCGCCCAGTTGCTTTTCCTCCAGATGTCCGATGCCAAGAAGGACATTCATTTGTACATCAATTCGCCGGGCGGCAGCGTTACTGCCGGGCTGGCGATTTACGACACCATGCAGTTTCTCACCTGCGACGTGAACACGTATTGCATCGGCCAGGCGGCGAGCATGGGGGCGGTGCTGCTGGCGGCGGGTACGAAGGGCAAGCGCTATGCGCTGCCCAACGCGCGCATCCTGATTCACCAGCCGTGGGGCGGGGTGCAGGGCCAGGCCAGCGACATCAGCATTCAGGCGAGGGAAATTTTAAGGCTCAAGGACCGGCTCAACGAAATTCTCGGCAAACATTGCGGACGCAAGGTTGATGAACTTGCCCGCGACACCGACCGCGACCGTTTCATGTCCGCCGACGAGGCGAAGGAATACGGCCTCGTGGATCATGTCGTGCAATCCCGCAAGGAAATTCCCGGCGCCATGGAAAAAACCTCGGTAAGTGTATGATGTGGAATTGTTTTATGACTGAAGCACAGGCACATCAATTCGTTGCTCGCTGGCGACGTGTCCTTGTTTTATGGAAGGCGCGCACAGAAGCTGAGGCGATTCGTGATTTGCGGTGGAGTTTTTTCGGCGGGATGATCGTGAGTGTTTGCATGTTTGCCGGAGTTGCACCGGAAATTGGCAAGTCGGAGTTTGCGTTGGTATTGGCTTTAATTGGTATTTTGATGTTTGGGGTTTCACTTTTATTTCTTTTGCATTTGCGTCAAGTCTGTCGCGCTCTCGACCAATCGCAAATCGTAAATCGTAAATCGTAAATTCACATGGCGCGACCCAACAATCTCACAATGTGCAGTTTCTGCGGCAAGTCGCATGCGGAAGTGCGCAAGCTCATTGCCGGCCCGGGTGTTTACATCTGCGACAACTGCATCATCCTTTGCAAAAATGTCCTGGATCGCGAACTCGAACTCCAGAATCAGAAGAAACAGCCGAGTTTCGCCATTCCCAAACCCGCCGAAATCAAACGGCTGCTGGACCTGCATTGCGTCGGCCAGGAACACGCAAAAAAAACCCTGGCCGTGGCGGTCCACAATCATTTCAAACGCATTCAACAGGAACCGGAGGCGGGGACCGCCGCGGGCAAGACCAAGCATTCCGGCGTGGAAATCGAAAAGAGCAACATTTTGATGATTGGCCCGACCGGTTCCGGCAAAACGTTGCTGGCGCGCACGCTCGCCCGGGTGCTCGACGTGCCTTTTGCCATCGCCGATGCCACGACCCTGACCGAAGCCGGTTACGTGGGCGAGGACGTGGAGAACATTATTTTGCGATTGCTGCAAAACTCGGATTACGACGTGAAACGCGCCCAGCGCGGCATCGTTTACATCGACGAAATTGACAAGATTGCGCGCAAGGCCGACGGCCCGTCCATTACGCGCGACGTTTCCGGTGAAGGCGTGCAGCAGGCGCTGCTGAAAATCCTCGAAGGCACGGTCTGCAACGTACCGCCCCAGGGTGGCCGCAAACATCCGCAACAGGAATACATTCGCGTGGACACGACGGACATCCTGTTCATTTGCGGCGGGGCGTTTGTCGGTCTGGAAAAAGTCATTCATCGGCGGCTGGGCCGGCACACCATGGGTTTTGGAGCCATCGGTGAGATGAAAAAAAATGCCGTCGCCGCGCGCGATCAAATTTTACAGCACGCCGAGCCGGAAGACCTGCTGGACTACGGTTTCATTCCCGAATTCATCGGCCGCCTGCCGGTGGTGACCACGCTCACCGAGCTGTCCGAGGATCAACTGATTTCCATTCTCACCGAGACGAAGAACGCGCTGACGAAACAATTTGCCAAACTCATGGCCATGGAGGGCGTGGAACTGGAATTCACGCCCGACGCGCTGCGCGAACTGGCGGTGTTGGCGCTCAAGAAAGGCACCGGCGCACGCGCGTTGCGCGGGTTGATCGAGCGGCTCATGCTTGACGTGATGTACGACACGCCCGACAGTACCGATGTTGTTCATGTGAAAATCACGCAGTCCGTCGTGCTGGGGGAAACCCAGCCCATCGTGCGGCGCAAGCCGGACATGGAAGCGGCGTAGTCAAACAAACCGTATCAAGGGAGAAAACGAGGCGTTTTTTCTTGCGGGCCGAAGCAATTTCGGGAGTTTTTAGGGCCACCGGAATGAATTTGCCGTCTGCCAAACTTGCCAACACGGGTTCGCTCATCACGGAAAGTCCCATTCGTGACCTGGAGGCCCTCATTCGCTCGCGGATGCCGCTGATTGTCGTCGAGAGCGGTGAAGAACCCCAAATCGTCCAGATGGTGCGGCAAATCGCAAAACGTTTTCAATTCAAGGCCTATCGCTGGACCGTGACGGAAGGTTTGCAGGCGTTCGATCCGTGCGACCAGCCGTTGCAATCGGTCGTCAAAGCGCAGGAAGTTTTAAACTACATCAAAACCTCCGCCACCCATTCGCTGTTTGTGCTGCTGGATTTCCACCCTTATTTGGAGGATGCGGTGGCGGTCCGTTATTTGAAAGACATCGCGCTGACGTATTCACACCACTATTCAACGGTGGTATTGGTCGGCTCGACCATGCCGGTGCCGCCGGAATTACAGCCGTTCACCGCGCGGTTTCATCTGCCCCTGCCGTCGGCCGATGAAGTGCGCGGAATCGTTTATGATGTGGCCGCCGATTGGGGGGCGGAACACGGCCGACGGGACGTCCAAACCACCAACAAGGCGATTGATTTGCTCGTGCGGAACCTGGTGGGCCTTACGGCCACGGATGTGCGCCGCCTGGCGCTCAAAGCCATCAATGACGATGGCGTGATCTCCGAGTCGGAAATGCCAGAGGTCATGCGGGCCAAATATGAACTGCTCGGACGCGACGGCGTTTTGTCATTTGAATATGAAACCGTGCAATTCTCGGAAATTGGCGGCCTGCAACGGTTGCAGAACTGGCTGACGATACGCAGGGATTTTTTCACCGGCGACACCGACACGCAACTCGATCCACCACGCGGCGTCCTGTTGCTGGGCGTGCAGGGTTGCGGCAAAAGCCTTGTAGCCAAGGCCGCCGCCGCAATCTTCGGGGTGCCGCTGTTGCGGCTCGATTTCAGCGTGCTTTACAATAAATATTACGGCGAAACCGAGCGCAACTTGCGCAAGGCCTTTGAAACCGCCGAAGTCATGTCGCCGTGCGTCCTGTGGATGGACGAAATCGAAAAGGGCGTGGCCGTACAGGAAGACGACGATGGTTTGTCGCGCCGCATTCTGGGGACTTTCCTGACCTGGATGTCGGAACGTAAAAAGTCCGTTTTCGTCGTGGCGACCGCCAACGATATCATGCGCCCGCCGCCGGAACTGGTCCGCAAAGGACGTTTCGACGAGATTTTTTTCGTGGATTTGCCGTCGCCGCAGAACCGCCAGGACATTTTACAGATTCACCTGCGCAAGCGCTCACTGGACCCGGCGCAATTTGACCTGGACGTACTGGTGGAAGCAACCAACGGTTTTTCCGGTTCGGAAATTGAACAGGCGATTGTGTCGGCCATGTACACCGCGCACGCGCAAAGGCACACCCTGACCCAGCCGGATTTGCTCGCCGAAATCCAACAAACCCGGCCTTTGTCAGTCGTAATGCGGGAAAAAATCCAGGAAACACGCGATTGGGCGTCGGGCCGGACCGTGCCGTGCGATTGATTCACCGCGCGAAAATCTGGCGGATGACGTCCTCAATCGGCACTTCCTGAATGTCAATGTCGGTCACCGGCAGGTCGTCGAACAATGATTTGCAGACGGCAACCACGCGGTCGCGCTTTACCTTCAGGGTGATGGCGCTGGGCGTCTTTTCCACGACTTCGCCGTAACGCGCCAGACTCTCCGCCGACTGCGCCTCGGCATTGGCGCATTGGATGGTGATGAATTTGGAATCGGCGAAGCGATCCACAATCTCGTCGAGTTTGCCGTCGAAGAAGATTTTGCCGTGGTCAATGATGATGACGCGCTGGCAGAGCGCCTGGATATCGGCCATGTAATGGCTCGTGAGCAGGATCGTGGTTTTTTGCTCGGCATTGTGGCGGCGAATGAATTCGCGCACCGTTTTTTGTGAAACCACGTCCAACCCAATGGTGGGTTCGTCGAGAAAGAGCACCTTCGGCTGGTGCAACAGCGACGCGATGAGCTCCATTTTCATGCGTTCCCCGAGGGAAAGTTCGCGCACGCTGACATTCAGCTTGTCCTTGACGGCCAGCAGCTCGCTCATTTCGGCGACGGTGCGTTCGAATCGGTCGTCGGGAATGCCATAGATTTTTGCGTTCAGTTCCAGCGATTCACGCGCGGGCAAATCCCACCAAAGCTGGTTTTTCTGGCCCAGGACCAGCGCAAACTGGCGGCGATAGCCGTCGGCGCGCTCCCAGGGCGTGTAACCGAGGACTTTGGCCGAACCGCCCGTCGGATGAAGCAGACCGGCGAGCATTTTGAGCGTGGTGGTCTTGCCCGCGCCGTTCGGGCCGAGAAACCCGACCAGTTCGCCAGGTTCAATCTGGAAATGCACGTCATTGACGGCAACGGTTTGTTCGTACTGCCGGTGGAAAAGCCCCTTGACCGCGCCCGCAAAACCCGGCTGCTTTTTGTAGGTGCTAAACGCCTTGGTCAGGCCGTTGACTTCAATGACCGGCATGACGGAAGTTTTGAGTGACGAGGAACCGGTGTCGAGCGCGGAATCAGCGCATCAACTGCTTTTCCAGGTAATGAACGACCTGGCGGACGTTGGCGTCCACTTCCATGCGGTCTTTCACCAGGCGGCAGGCGTGAAGGACGGTGCCGTGATCGCGACCGCCGAAGGCTTCGCCGATGGTATTGAGCGAGCTTTCGGTCATCTGGCGGGACAGATACATGGCCACCTGGCGTGGAAAGGCGATGTTCTCCGGCCGGCGTTTGCTGGTCATGTCGGCCAGCCGGATGTCAAAGTGTTCGGCCACCCGTTTCTGGATGACCTCGATGCTGATGGACAGCCGGCCCTCCTCATGGAGGATTTCGCGCAGCAGCCCTTCGACGACCTCAATCGACAGCTTTTTGCCGGTGAGCGATGCGTAGGAGGCGACGCGGATGAGCGCGCCTTCGAGTCGGCGGACATTGGTGCGAATGCGGCTGGCGAGGAAATTCAGGATATCCTCGGGCAGGGTGACGCCCATGAGCTGCGCCTTTTTGTTGAGAATGGCGAGGCGCATTTCGATGTCCGGCGGCTGCAAATCGGTGACCAGACCCCATTCAAAACGGGAGACGAGGCGGTGTTCAAGGTTTTGAATTTCGCTGGCCGGGCGGTCGCAGGTGAGCACGATTTGTTTGTGTGCCTCGTGCAACGCGTTGAAAGTGTGGAAAAACTCCTCCTGAATACGCTCCTTGCCCGCCAGAAACTGGATGTCGTCAATCAACAGCACGTCGGTTTGGCGGTATTTCTTGCGAAACCGGGCGAGCTGGTTGTTTTGGATGCCATCAATATATTCGTTCGTGAATTTCTCGGAGGAGACATAGGCCACCCGCGCGCTCTTCTTGTTGCTGGCGACGTGCTGGCCGATGGCGTGCAGCAGGTGGGTCTTGCCGAGGCCGACCCCGCCGTAGAGAAAGAGCGGATTATAGGATTTACCGGGGGCCTGGGACACTGCCAGCGCGGCGGCGTAGGCAAAATTGTTGTTGTTGCCAACGACAAAGGTCTCAAACGTGTTTTTGGGATTAAAACTGATTTCCCCGTTATGAAAGGTTCGTTCGTGGCTGGACTCGGCGGCTCTGGTGGCTTTGCCCAAAGCGGGAGCGGAGGACGGGAGAGCCTGGGCACTGCCCCCGGCGGTGATCTTGAATTTTACCTGCAATTGGCGTCCGGCGGCAACGGTCAGGGCATCCTGCAACAGGCTGAGATAATTGTCCTTAAGCCACACCTCACAGAATTCGTTGGCTACCTCCAGGGTGACGTGGTTGGGTTCGACCGCGTTGGCGCGCAACGGAGCAAACCACATGTTGTAAGTTTCCGCATTCAACCGGGAACGAATATGTTCCCGTGCCGAATTCCAAATTTTTTCTGCCGAGATCTGCATTTGCGTTTTGTCAAAAAGCCCGTTTTTTAAGCGTTTTATTCACCTAGCCCTAAAGTTGGCGTTTGACCCCGCCCGCCATGCTTGCTCACCCAACTTCAAATTCGCCGTTTTCCCAACACGTTCACTTCCACACCCTTATTAATCAAAACCCCGGTTTCAATGCCAATGCAACACGCTGATCCACAATATGTTGCTAATTATAAAAACCAAATCCTGATTTCACGCCTTCTGCAATCCTTGAAACGCCACGACCAACTTGTGCTTACGCGAACTTTTTACGCGAATGGGCCGGGCGTTTCTAGGACAACATATTAACTTTTGTTCACGAGTTATTCACATTACGCCTCCATCCTGTTAAATCGGGATGGTTTCACGGTTTGCTGGCCGCTTTGGTAAATCAAAAATCCGATTCTTGCACAGAAGAAAGAGTTTCCGGTCCACATGCATCCTTTTCCCTCGGCGCTTAAAGCGCCTGTTCCCCTGTTTCGCCGGTGCGAATGCGAGTGGCGTTCTGAATGGAACTGACGAAAATCTTCCCGTCACCGATCTTGCCGGTTTTGGCCGCTTTGATGATCGCCTCAACGGCCGCGTTCACCAGTGAGTCAGCCAGCACCACTTCAATTTTGATCTTGGGCAGAAAATCCACGACATATTCACTGCCGCGATAAATTTCCGTGTGCCCTTTTTGCCGGCCAAAGCCCTTGACCTCGGCCACGGTCATGCCCGCAACGCCCAGCGCATTCAAAGCAGATTTCACATCCTCCAGTTTGAAAGGTTTGATGACAGCCTCAATTTTCTTCATACGCTTTCCTTTTGTGCCTCGCGAAATGATATTAACAGTCCATCCCGTCCTGTAAACAGGAATTTTGCCCGGTGGTTTCGATTTGCCTGGAAACGCCTCAACTGCCGAAACCGGGCGCCTGACGGCATTCTGCGCTTATCAGAATGGCGGCACAAAGTATAACAGCTTATACTTTTAGTGCGCCAGTTGACTGCAATAAGAGTATATGATTTACTATGGTCAAGGTGCGGCGGTAATTAGCTGTCGACAGTGTTCTTTGATTTTCCAAAACCGTTTTCGATCCGGGTTTCAGTACACTCCCGGATTGGAGTTCTTCGTAATCCTACGTACGTACTCATTCGAAAATTCCCCGGGTCTCTCGGCCATCCCCTGGCAGTTTGACCCGGTTTTTGTTTCCCGCACCAATTTTGATGTGCTGGAGCGTTCGTTGACACCATTTTTCGCGGCTGTTAGCTTGGTTCCTTCTGGAAGCCACGATGGACTATAAAAACACACTGAACCTGCCGCGCACCGATTTCCCCATGAAGGCGGACCTGGTCGCCCGGGAACCGGAACGGCTGGCAAAATGGGAAAAGACCGGACTTTACGGGAAAATCCAGGCCACCCGCGCCGAGGCAACGGCCAAATTCGTCCTGCACGACGGCCCGCCGTTCGCGAACGGCGACGTCCATATCGGCACTGCGCTGAACAAGATTCTCAAGGACATCATCGTCAAATACAAAACCCTGCGTGGCTTCAGCGCGCCGTATGTGCCGGGCTGGGACTGCCATGGTTTGCCCATCGAATTCAAGGTTTCGCAGGAAATGCGCAAGGCCGGCGACGCGAGTACCGATGCCGTGGCCATTCGCAAGGCTTGCGAAGGCTATGCCCGCAAATACATCGATATCCAGCGCGGCCAATTCAAACGCCTCGGTGTGCTGGGCGATTGGAACAACCCTTACCTCACGTTCAACCAGGAATACGAGGCCGATGAACTGCGCCTGTTCGCGGATATTGTTGAAAAAGGGCTCGTTTATCGGGGAAAAAAGCCGGTTTACTGGAGCATCCCCTGCCGTACGGCACTCGCCGAAGCCGAGGTCGAATACAAGGACCACGTCAGCCCGAGCATCTACGTTAAGTTTCCGGTGATCGGCCTGGCAAATACCTTCGTGCTGATCTGGACGACCACGCCATGGACGCTGCCGGCCAACCTGGCCATCGCCTTCAACAATGAATTTGACTACGTCCAGGTTGAGGTCGGCGGTGAAAAATTCATTCTATTCCGTGGTTTGCTTTCCAGTGTCGCGGAAAAATGCGGCTGGACCAACTGCCAGGAGCAACCTTTTCCTGCTGGGAAGCTGGCTCAGTTACAATATCAACACCCCTTTATTACCCGCCGCACCGGCAAGCTGTACCCAGCCGAGTTCGTCACCCGCGACACGGGTACCGGCTTCGTCCACATTGCGCCGGGCCATGGTCTTGAGGATTACGGTCTGGGTTCAGCTGTTGGCCTGCCGATTTATTCGCCGGTGGATGATGATGGCAGGTTCGCTTACACAAATGAGCTGCCGGTTGAGCAACAGATGCCGAAGGAAATGGTCGGCAAATCCATTCTCGAAAAACACGGGAAAAGTGACGCCAACGAAGCCGTCCTCCACGAACTGCGGTTGCGCCACGCCTTGCTCCACCAGGAAAATTATCATCACAGCTATCCGCACTGCTGGCGCAGTAAAACGCCGGTCATCTTTCGCGCGATGGACCAATGGTTTATCGAGATTGACCACGTCGTAGGACAGGCTTCCAGCCTGTCTCCAGCTAAAAAGGAGTCAGAAATAGGCGCGACGCCTGTCCTGCAAAATTTCCGCACTGCCGCGTTGAATGAAATCGACCGTGTAAATTGGATTCCCGACTGGGGCGTCAATCGCATCAAAGCCGCGGTGCAAACCCGTCCGGACTGGTGCATTTCGCGCCAGCGCACCTGGGGCGTGCCCATCCCGGCGTTTTATGATGCACAAGGCGGAGCCATTCTCGACGTGCAGATTATCCGCAACGCCGCCGATTTGATTGAGAAACATGGTTCGAACGTCTGGTTCGAGAAATCCGCCGCCGAATTGTGGTCGCTCCTGAAACCACAGGGTTGGCAAGGTGCGGAACCGGTCGCCAAGTCCAACGACACGCTGGACGTGTGGATTGATTCCGGCAGTTCGTCGCGCTCGGTTTTGATGCGGCGACCGGAACTATCTCATTCTGCAATCCGCAATCCGCAATCCGCACTTGATTGGCAGGCGGACATGTACTTGGAAGGTTCGGACCAGCATCGCGGCTGGTTTCAATCGTCGCTGCTGCTGTCGCTGGCTGGCAACGGCGCGGCGCCGTACAAAACCGTGCTTACCCACGGCTTCATGGTGGACGCCGACCGCGAGAAAATCTCCAAAAGCAAGCAGGGGCAGGGCGGTTACGAAAAACCGCAGACCTCCGAGGCTTACGTGAAAAAGTACGGCGCGGACATTGTGCGCCTTTGGGTTTCGTCACAGGATTTTCGCAACGACATCATCGTAAGCGAGGAACGCATCGCCAAGGTCGCCGAAACTTATCGCGGCATCCGGAATGCCCTGCGTTACCAGCTCTCGAATCTTTACGACTTCGATCCGGCCAGGCACACCGTGCCCGACGACCAACTTACCGGTCTCGACCGCTGGATTCTGGGCGAGTTTTCAAAGCTGGAGCAGGAGGTCATCAAGGCCTACGACGCCTACGAATTCCATGTCGTTTACCAAAAGGTGAGCCAGTTCATCGCGGTGGAGTTGTCCTCGATTTACCACGACGTCATCAAGGACCGGCTGTACACCGCCCGTAATGGCACGGAACAGCGTCGCTCGAGTCAGACTGCGTTGTATCGGCTCGTGAACGGTTTGTGCCAGATGCTTGCACCAATTCTGGCGTTCACAGCGGATGAGGCCTGGGAATTTGTGCTGGGAAAAAAAGTGAATTCCGTTCATGAGGCGAATTGGCAGCCAACTTCATTTACAACTCTTGAATCTGAACAAGTCGAATGGGAGGAACTTTTTAAGACCCGAGAACAGGCCCTTCCTTTTCTCGAAGAAAAGCGCAAAGCGAAAATCATTGGCAAATCCCTTGACGCAAAATTGATAATTTCGGGAACCACGGATTCTTCTGTTGAAATTGAAAAGCGTCATCTTGAAGACCTTCGTGAATTGTTAAATGTTTCGCAACTTGCGGCTCTTTCAGGCGGTTTGCCGCTAGGAGATTATAAAACCTATTCCATCGAAAAAGCCGAAGGCCAGAAATGCGAGCGCTGCTGGCATTGGGAAGTGGATGTTGGTAAAAACCCGAAGCATCCAACAATCTGCGGTCGCTGCGTTGAAGCTGTGTTGCAATTCAAGGCATAATTGAGTCGGCGAGCCGGCATCCAAGAGAGATACATTCACCTGACGACTTCACCCGCTTCAATGTCAACGGCTTTAAGCATTTCCCCTATGGGATAGCAGCAAAATACATTTCGGATATTCGTTTGCAATAAGTTCACGCTTTAGCGTGGCCCGAACAAGCTAAAGCTTGAACTCCAGCCTGGCTACCGGCGGTGAATCGGCAGCCGCAACACTTCCACCATTTTCCGGGCAATCAGGTGCCGGCGTTCTTCTGTGACCTGGCCTTTCGGGCCGTCGAAGCGCACTTTGGGCAGCAAATAAATTCTGTCGCAACGCACCAAGGTTTTCCAATCCAGCCCATCGGCCTCGTCCAATGTTTCCTCGGTGGATTTCGCGCCCCGGTTCACCTTGGCCGAGGTGCAAAGCAGGGCGTTGACTTCTTCAATGTCGGGATTCTGGCAGGTTTCATCGTTGGAAATGATGACGGCGGGATGCCGTCTTTCCTTGCTGAACGGAAACATGACGATGTCCCATTGCCTCACGGTTTTCCCTTTTTATTCGAGATCTTTGGGGGCGCGGATCACCGAGGCTTTGGCCAGGCGGTTGTCCTCCCGAATTTCCACCCGGCTGTAGGCGTTTGCGAAATAATGCGGCGGACGGATGGGAATAGGCTCGATTTCAGGGGCTTCCTGCAAAACGAACCGCTGCCGGCCCTTGACGATATAAACCGTTTCCCCCCGGCCCGCTTTTTCCATCAAGCGGCCCAAATACGTCTTGGCATTGCTCAACGTGAACAGTTGCGACTGCAGATTGATCTTCGGCTTTCGGAAACGGGAACGGCTGGCAGTTTTCATAGGCTGAATGTAGCCTGCATTCAGGCTGGTGTCGAGCATTATCTGAATTGATACTTACGCCGGTTGCTGTTGCGTCAGGCAATGCAGCGAGCCGAAGCCCCACACCAGGTCAACGGCGTGGATGCCCACGACCGGGCGGTCCCTGAACAGTTCACCCAGAATGCCGAGCGCGATACGGTCGTTCGGGTCATTAAACGTCGGGACGATGACGGCGGCGTTACAAATATAGAAGTTCGCATAGCTCGCGGGCAAACGGACGCCGTCAAAATACAATGGCGCCGGCATGGGCAACGCCACGACATCCGGCCGCAAGCCGTGCTCGAGGCGCAAATCGTGGATGCGTTCCCAATTTTCTGCCAGCGGGCGATAATTCACGTCCCTGGAATTTTTTTCGCGGACGAGCACAAGCGTTTTTGGATTCACGAAGCGGCAGATGTCGTCGATGTGTCCATGCGTGTCGTCGCCGACCGGGCCTTTGGCCAGCCAGAAGATGTTTTTGACCCCAAGATAATTTCTCAGCGTCGTTTCGATTTCCGTTTTACCCAGGCCGGGGTTGCGAACTTGAACCTTGGGATCGAGGTAGCATTGCTCCGTCGAGAGCAACGTGCCGCGGCCGTTCAACTCGATGCCGCCACCTTCGATCACAAACGGCCGGCCGCCGCATTCGGCGTGAAAAAGTTTCTTGCGCAACGCGCGCGCGGCGGTTTCGGGCACCTTTGTGTCCTTGCGCCAGTTGTTGTATTTGGCCCAGCCGTTGAAATGGAAATGCACAATGGCAGTTTCGGGTTTGCCCTCACCCGGCCTTCGGCCACCCTCTCCCATCCGATGGGAGAGGGACCGGGGCGAGGGCCGCTTTAAAAAAATCGGACCGCTGTCGCGCGTCCAGCCGCGGTTCGTCGGATGCACCACAAACCGGATTTTTTTCAGATTGCAGCCGGTGCGTTGGAGGACGCGGCGCGCCAGTTTTTCCTCAGCCGGGTGGCGGACGAGCAGGCGGACGATTTCACTGGCAGAAATGTTTCGCACCATTTCGCCGTAGACCCACGGGATGGCTGCGAATTTGCCCGGCCAGTCGCTGGCGTTGTGCGGCCAGCCGAGCCAAGTGGCTTTATGCGGTTCCCACTCGGCAGGCATCGAGAAGCCGAGTTCAGCAGGCGTTGAGGTATTGGCCGATTGCCGGTTCACCATAAAGGTGCGCGGAACATAACGACTCCGGGCCCCTTGGGAAATCTCGAAAGAAATCGGGTCACCGGTGAAGCCATGCCCGGATCGGGGCCACTGTAATCCTCAACTATTAATATCGACCACATTGCGAATTAGTTCAAATTAAAAATTTTACTAAAAGTTGTGGTTGTTTGATGAAAAATCATTCGACATGGTCGAAGCTGAACTAGGAACAGCGATTGCTAACAACGGTCTGGCTCTTATGAAGATGCGCTTGAATCAAATCAGAGACTGGGTGGCCGTGGCCAGCACGCGACTCACCCGGATTTTGGCTTTTCCTGCGATATATGTGATTTGCCTTCAGGCAGTTGCTACAGAAACACGGGTTATCACGTTGCCCATGGGGACGACGGGTGCCCAAATCCAACAGGCCTTGGACATGTTACCGGCAGGCGGCGGAGAAGTGCTATTGCCGCCCGGGGTCATTGAAATTCACCAACCCATTGTATTGCAGCGCGACCATCAAACCCTTCGGGGTTTCGGGAAAGAGACCATCTTGCGCCTGGCCGACGGTGCCAATTGTCCGGTCGTCATCATGGGCGAGCCGGTTAATAATCCCCGACAGACCATCCGGTACCTCTGTCTCAGTGACCTGTTCATTGATGGGAACCGCGCCCACCAGCAGCGCGAACTCTGGCAATCGATCGGTGAGGGTTCACAAATCCATAATAACGGCATCACGGTGCAGAACGTAAGTGATTCGGTGGTGCAACATGTGACCTCTGCCCGTTGCCGTTCCGGAGGCCTGGTCACCACGCGCGGGGTGCGGCGGCTGACCGTGCAGGATTTGACGGCGTTTGACAACGAGTTCGACGGCCTTGCCTGTTACCACACGGAGGATTGCCTGTTTACCGAGCTTTATCTCCATGATAATCCCGGGGCCGGCATATCGCTGGATCTGGCTTTTACCCACAATGTCATCAGCAACGCCGTGTTGGTGGCCAACGACCTTGGCATTTTCATGCGCGCCAGTTGCGACAATCAATTTTACAATATTTCCATCCAGGACAGCCGTCACTACGGGGTCTTCATGGCGCATGCCGAGCGGCAGACCCTGCGGGGCTGGCAACCGGCTCCCCAGACGGAGTGTGTCCGCAATGCCTTCACCAATCTCATCGCCAGCAATTGCGGCAGCGCCGCCTTCCGCGTGAATGACACCACCTGCACCAATAATATCATCGTCGGGGCCCAATTCCGTGATGATATGCAAGGCGGGCTCTCCATGGTCCGGCCGGATTTGGTGATTGTGCAATAAGTCCGATGGCACTTTTGCATGCGACGCAATTCTGAGCGTCGTGAAAAACTCGCGTCTCCCGGCAGGTTCTGAATTTAGGGTTGGCATCCGCGCAAACATTTGTATCGTGGGGCAACGCGGAATTTTTCAGAATCCACCTATGAATAAAAAAGCGCAGCGCCAGCCAGTTGGCGGACCGGTTTCCCGTTTCATCCAGCATCATTTCCGACATTTCAATGCCGCCACGCTGGTGGACGCCGCGCGCGCCTACAGCGCGCACCTGGACGGCGGCGGGCGGATGATGATTTGTCTCGCGGGCGCCATGAGCACCGCCGAACTCGGGTTGTCCCTCGCCGAAATGATCCGCCGCGACAAGGTGCATCTCATCACCTGCACCGGCGCGAATCTCGAGGAGGACGTGTTTAACTTGGTGGCGCATGATTATTACGAGCGCGTGCCGCATTACCGGCATCTGACGCCGCGCGAGGAGGAAAAACTGCTCCAGCGCCATCTCAATCGCGTGACTGACACCTGCATTCCCGAAGGCGAAGCGATGCGCCGCATGGAGGAAGCCATGCTCGAAGTCTGGCTGGCCGCCGAACAGGAGGGGGAACGGTTTTTCCCGCACGAATTTTTCTATCAGGTCCTTCGCAGCGGCAAATACCGGAAACATTATCAAATTGACCCGAAGGATTCCTGGATGCTCGCCGCCGCCGAGAAAAACCTGCCCATCGTTGTGCCCGGCTGGGAGGATTCGACCCTCGGCAACATGTACGCCGCCGCGGTCATCCGCGGCGATTTGAAGAACGTTCATACCATCCGTACCGGCATCGAATACATGACCTGGCTGGCGGATTTCTATACCCGGACGACGAAGAAAAGCCCGCTCGGCATGTTCCAGATCGGCGGCGGCATCGCGGGCGATTTTCCCATCTGCGTCGTGCCGATGCTGCACCAGGATTTGGGCCGCACGGGCGTGCCGCTCTGGGGTTATTTCTGCCAGGTCAGCGACTCGACGACCAGCTATGGCAGTTATTCCGGCGCCGTGCCGAACGAAAAAATCACCTGGGGCAAGCTGGCCGTGGACACGCCGAGTTTTATCATCGAATCCGATGCCACCATCGTCGCGCCCTTGATTTTCGCGCACGTGCTGGGGTGGTAAACAAGTTGTCCGTTTTTTTGAACGGGTATGTCTGACGGTTGACAAATAAGAAGTCAGACAGAATACCATGCGACGGATAAAATATACTTTTCAAAGCATCAGGATACTGGCGTTGATGGGGGTTGCATTGGCTGGTAATCAGACATTTGCGGCGGCTTTCATTTACAATAATTTTGATTCAACAGCAGGACTGATTTTAAAGGCCCACGCCAATTCAGTTGATGGAAAATTAAGGCTTTCCCCCGCGATTCCGGGATTGGGACTTGGCGGCGCGTGGCTGGATGCCAAACAACTGGTCAAAGACGGCTTTGACACCACATTTCAGGTTCAAATCACCGACAAATACGTTTATGGCGCCGACGGCTTGGCGTTTGTAGTTCAGAATAGTCCCACCCCGGCACTCGGCTATGCGGGTTCCAATATTGGTTTTGGCGGCCTCACGAACTTGTTAGTGGTGAAATTCGACGACTATCATTGGCAGGATCAGACGTTTGTGGCTTTCGACGAGATCGCCGTTCTGGCCGCCAGTTCACCCACGACGGTGCTCTGGGATGGGGTTGCCAATTCCATCGCATCGGTGGCAAAGGGAGTGGTGTTTTCCGATGGTCGGATTCACACCGTGAGAATCGTTTACCACCCCGGCAACCTGCGGGTGTATTTGGATGATCTCGAAAATCCCCGGATGACCGTTTACCTCAATCTGGCCGAGGTCGTGAACCTGGATGAGGGCCGCGCCTGGGTGGGCTTCACGGCGGCATCGGGCGCGGATTGGCAGAACCAGGATTTGATCAGTTGGGAGTTCGATTCACATGCCGGGCCGGCTCCCGATGAAGCGCGCATTTCGACCCAGGCAGAAATGACCCACTCAGCCCCATCTCCCGCGCCGGTTTATTGGGGGAACACCACGCCGGTTTCTCCAACCACACCGCTCCCGGTTGACCCTTCATTTGGTTATCGTTTGCCCGACGACGCGGATCCTGCAAATCAGATTGAAGCTTCAACGAATCTGGTTGAATGGACTCCGCTGACCAACGCAGTGTATTATTTTCGGGACCCGGAATCCACGAACTACCCGCAACGCTTCTATCGCTTCCAGAAAAATTGACAGCGCGAGATTGAATTCTTGCCCGGTTCGTCCCATGCTCCGTCGAAAATGAAGCCGAACGATTTTTCCGATGTGCGGGCGCTCGTCACCGGCGGCGCGGGTTTCATCGGCAGCGCGCTGGTCTGGGCGCTGAACCGGCGCGGCTGCGAGCGTATCATCGTTTGCGACCGCCTCGGCGCGGATGAAAAATGGCGCAATCTCACGCCGTTGCGCTTTGCCGATTATGTCGAGGCTGACGATCTGTTGCCACGACTGCAGAACGGCGCGCTGGGCAAATTCAATCTGGTGTTGCATCTGGGCGCCTGTTCGTCCACGACCGAGCGCGACGCGGGTTTTCTCGTCCGCAACAATTACGAGTTTACCCGGGACCTGGCCGCGTGGTCGCTCGCGAACCGGACGCGCTTCGTTTATGCCTCTTCCGCCGCGACCTACGGCGACGGTGTGGCGGGCATGGAGGATGATGACGCCAAACTCGACACCTTGCGCCCGTTGAACATGTACGGTTATTCAAAGCACCTGTTCGACCTGCATGCCAAACGCGCCGGATTTTTGGGCCGCATCGTCGGGCTGAAATATTTCAACGTCTTCGGCCCGAACGAGGATCACAAGGGCGACATGCGGTCGGTGGTCCACAAAAGCTTCGGGCAGGTGCGCGAAACCGGGGTCATCCGCCTTTTCAAAAGCCATCGCCCGGATTACCGGGACGGCGGACAGAAGCGCGATTTTCTTTACGTCAAGGATGCCGTCGCCATGACGCTCCATCTGGCTGCGGATGAAAAGGCCGGCGGCCTGTTCAACATTGGTTCCGGTGCGGCGCGGACCTGGCTGGATCTGGGGCACGCGGTTTTTGCCGCGCTGAAGCGCGAGCCGAAAATCGAATTCATCGAGATGCCCGAAGGCATTCGCGACAAGTACCAGTATTTCACGGAGGCCAATCTGGCCCGGTTGCGGGCCGCCGGTTATACTGCACCCGTCACCCCACTCGAGGGCGCGGTGAGCGATTATATCGGCAATTATCTTGTGCCCGACCGACGGCTGGACCCGGCGGTGGCATAAAATGAATTAGTAGCAGCGGACGTTGGTCCGCCCGCTTTTGGCTTTTCGAAAATCAGAGCCGACTCACGTCGGCTGCTACGTTAGGGAGAATTTCACCGCCATGTAACTTGCTGGCAACGGTGTTTTGGTGTCAATCTGGGTCGAAATGAAACTGAAATCGTTCATCTGCTTTTGCGGGTTGTACACTTTGGTTGGATTCAATTTCGTTTTCTTTGCTGGTCAATCGCGCGCAGAAAACTTGGCTGCCACCACTGAAACCGTTGGTCGCAACCCCGATGGTTTCGAGACGCCGGTGAATCAGCGCGTCACGCCCGCCGGAACCTTGATTGAGCTGCCCGGTCTAAGACCGAATGCGCTCGCGCTGGGTCCGGACGGCCAACGGCTGGTGACCGCCGGTCTGACGCAACGACTAGTCGTAATCGATCCGGCAACGGGAAAAATCCTGGAGCGCGTCCGGTTGCCCGCGGATGACAACCTCCCGGCGTCGGAACCGACCTCCAGCAGTATTCTCCAGCCGGACGAAACGGCCAAGCTCAGTTTCACCGGCCTCGTTTTTTCGCCTGATGGTTCGCGGATTTACCTGGCCAACGTCAACGGCGACATCAAGGTTTTCGGCGTCGATCCGGACCATCACATCGCGCCATTGCATTCCATCCCGCTGCCGGCGGCCAACGCGCCGGGGCGCAAAGCGGAGATTCCCGCCGGCCTCGCCGTCTCGACCGACGGCAAAAAACTCTACGTCGCGGGCAATCTTTCAAACCGGCTCATCGAACTCGATGCCGCAACCGGGAAGGTGTTGCGGACCTGGGACGTCGGTGTCGCTCCGTTTGATGTTGTGCTGGCCGGCCATAAAATTTATGTGAGCAACTGGGGCGGCCGGCGGCCGGACGCAGACAGCGTCACCGGTCCCGCCGGCGAAGGCACGCGGGTGCGTGTGGATGCGCGTTCCATCGCCAACGAAGGCTCGGTTTCGGTGATTGACCTGAACCCCGAACTCCGACCTCCGACCTCCGAAATTGTAACCGGTCTGCGCGCCTGCGCCATGGTGCTGTCACCGAACGATCGCTGGCTCGTAGTCGCCAACGCGGGCAGCGATACGTTGACCGTGATTGACACGCGCACGGACAAAATCGCCGAGACTCTTTGCGCGCGGCAAAATCCGGCGGATTTGTTCGGCGCACAGCCGAACGCGCTGGCGTTCGACAAATCGGGCAGGACGCTGTTCGTCTGCAACGGCACACAAAATGCCGTCGCCGTTTTCCACTTCAAGCCCGGCAAATCCCGGTTGCTTGGCCTGATTCCCGTCGGCTGGTTTCCCGGTTCGATTGCGTACGATGCCCGGCACCAGGAAATTGACGTCGCCAACATCAAAAGCATCAGCCCGGACATGGAAATGGCGGCCAAAGGGCTGGGCAACGGCCCTGGCTACAACACGAAGCAATACTCTGGTTCGTTGTCGTTGGTGCCGGTGCCGTCCAAAAGAGAATTGGCGGCATATACCGGGACAGCCCTGGCTGACTTGCGTTATCCATTGCTGGTGCAGGCCGCGTTGCCGGCGCGGCCAGATCAACCCGCGCACCCCGTGCCGGAACGCGCCGGTGAGCCGAGTGTTTTTCGCCACGTCATTTACATCATCAAGGAAAATCGCACCTACGACCAGGTTCTGGGCGATGTCGGAGAGGGCAACGGTGATACGAACCTGTGCGTGTTCGCCGAAAACGTCACCCCCAACCAGCACCAGCTCGTCCACGATTTCGTACTGCTGGACAACACGTATTGCTGCGGCATCCTGAGCGCGGACGGCCATCAATGGACCGACACGGGCATCGCGACGGATTACGTCGAGCGCGAATTTGCCGGCTGGCCACGCAGCTATCCGGCGGGCGGTTTCGGTGAGGGAGGCCGGGACGCGCTCGCCTATTCGCCGGCGGGCTTCATCTGGAACAACGCGCTCGCCCACGGCAAGACGGTTTGTGATTTCGGCGAATTTACAACGGCCCAAAAAGCCTGGAAGGACACCACACGCAAGGGCGAACCGGGTTTTCTCGATTGTTACCACGATTTTCTGGGCGGCTCGAACGCCATCGCGTATTCCTGCGAACCGGACATCGAAGCGTTGCGGCCTTATATCGAGACGAACACGATTGGCTGGGATCTGGACGTGCCGGACGTGTGGCGGGCCGCGCAGTTCATCAAAGACCTGAAACAATTTGAAGCGGCGGACAATCTGCCGAACCTGGTCATCCTCTGGCTGCCGAACGACCACACCAGCGCCACCCGATTCGGTTCCCCCACGCCCGCGGCCCAGGTGGCCGACAACGACCTGGCGGTCGGGCAGGTCGTTGAGGCGGTCAGCCACAGCCGGTATTGGACGGACACCTGCATTTTTGCCGTGGAAGACGATCCGCAAAACGGGTGGGACCACGTGAGCGGCTACCGTACGACGGCTTACGTCGCCAGTGCCTACACCCAACGTCGGGCGGTGGTGAACACGCAATACAACCAGACCAGCCTTTTGCGCACGATGGAACTCATGCTCGGTTTGCCGCCGATGAACCAGATGGATGCCACGGCCACGCCGATGTTCGATTGTTTCACCAACACCCCGGATTTCATGCCGTTCACCGCCGTGGCCAACCGGGTTCCGCTCGACCAGATGAATCCGCAACCAGGAAAAATTTCCGATTCCCTTCTGCGCCGGGACGCCTCTGCTTCCGCCCGCCTGCCGCTCCAAAAGGAGGATCAATGCCCGGAGGATGTGTTCAATCGCATCCTCTGGCACGTGGCCAAAGGGTCCCAAACACCGTACCCGGACTGGGCGATAAAAACGGTGGACGATGACGATTAACCCATAATTGATTTCTCCATCCGCGCCTGAATTTGCGGCGGGCTGGACAATTTTAAGCCGCAAAAAAACCAGCAACATTTCTTGTAATTTTGGCTGTTTTTTGCCTAAGTAATGGATAAGTCCTTTAATCGAGTATGGAAACCACCCAGCCCATTCCGCCCATTCCTGAACCGCAACCTGCCGAATCGCCGGCACCCCCGATGCCGCTGGCCGGCAAGTTGATGAATGTCATCGCTGCCCCGGGCGATGTGTTCGATGAAATCAAGGCCACGCCACCGCACGTCGCCAACTGGCTCATACCGGTGCTGATCTATGCCGTGGCTGGCGTGATTTCCATCTGCATCCTGTTCGCGCAGCCCGCCATTCGCCAGACCATCCATGATCAGCAGGTCAAGGCGCTCGATAAACAGGTGCAACTGGGCAAAATGACCCAGGCCCAGGAAGACCAGGCGTTGCAGGTGATGGACAAATTCATGGGACCGACGGTGCTGGCGATTAGTGGCAGCTTTGCCATGGTCATTTACAGTTTTGTTTCAGTGTTCTGGTGGGCACTGGTGTTGTGGCTGCTCGGACGGTGGTTCCTCAAGACGCAGTTTACTTACCTCAAGGCCGTGGAGGTTGCAGGATTGGCGTCCATTATTCTGGTTCTGGGACTGATCCTTTCAACGCTGCTCGCCGTGATCCTTGGCCGGCTTTATGCCGGTCCCAGCCTGGCGCTGCTGGTGAGTGATTTCGATCCGGCGCGGCGAAGCCATCTCCTGCTGGGCGCGGCCAACGTCGTTTATTTGTGGCACACGGGCGTGCTGGCCCTCGGATTGGCGAAACTGTCGGCGGCCCCCGCGACCCGGGCGGTGATCGTTGTATTCAGCTATTGGATCCTGGCGGAATTGCTGCTCATCGCCATCGGGCTGGGGCAGTGGGCATTGTAAAAATAGCGATAAAATATAATTCCCCGAAACAAATTTCCGTTCATCCTGTCTCTATATCTGACATCATGGCAAGACCCAAAAAACGCCGGAAGCTCCTCATTTTTTTGATCATCGGAGTGGTGCTCGTCGCGTTGACGCTGGTGGCCGTTTTCAAAAAGCGTGAACCGGTCATCACCGTGCAGACGGAAAAGGTGGCGCGCCACAGCCTCACCAACCTCGTTGTGGCCAATGGTCAAATCCAGCCGGTCGTGCAGGTCACCATCAGTCCCGAAGTCAGTGGCGAAATCATCGAACTGCCGGTCAAGGAAGGCCAGTCGGTCACGAAGGGCGATTTGCTGTTGAAAATCAACCCGGATGTTTACATCGCCGCGGTCAACCAGGCCCAGGCCGGTTACGAATCCGCCCTGGCCGCCAAGGACTCGGCGACGGCCAACCTGGAAAAGGCCGGGGCCGACTACCAGCGCAACCTGACATTGTTCAACAGCAAACTGCTCTCGGAGTCGGACTTTGTCGGGTTCAAGGCCGCGCGGGACGTGGCCAAGGCGCAACTCGACAGCGCCGACGATCAGGTGAATGTCGCCAAGGCGGCGGTGGAAAGCGCGGAGGAGCAACTGGCCAAAACCACCATCGTTTCACCGCTCACCGGCACTATTACCAGTTTGAATTCCGAGGTGGGTGAACGCGTTTTGGGCACCATTCAAAATGCCGGCACCGAGATCATGACCATCTCGGATTTGAATCAGATTGAGGCCCGCGTCAACGTGGGGGAAATGGACGTGGTGAGCATCGCGCCGGGGCAGAACACCCGGCTGGAAGTGGATGCCTTCAAAGACCGGAAATTTACCGGGGTGGTGACCGCCGTGGCCAATTCCGCCCTGGGCACCGGTGCGGGCAGCTTGCTCAGCGGCGGCAACAGCGGCAGCGGCCAATCGCAGCAGGCCACGCAATTTCAGGTGCGGATCCGCGTCAATGAAAAGGAACCAGCCTTCCGTCCCGGCATGTCGGTGACGGCCGAAATCGAAACCGAATATCGCACCAACGCCCTGACCGTTCCGCTGGCCAGCGTCACCACCCGTCCCATGAAACCGGCGGTAAAAGTCGATCCACCGAAAACGGGCGGAACGAACGCCATGGTCTCGGCCGCTTCGGGTACGAATACCGTCGCCGGTACGAACGCAGTCGCCGGCACCAATACCATGGCGTCCGCTATGAAGGACACCAAGGAATCCTTAAAACCGACCGACGTGGTCTTCGTGGTGGAAGGTGACCACGTCAAGACCGTGCCGGTGAAAATCGGCATTTGCGACGACAACTACTGGGAAATCGCGGACGGCCTTACCAACGGTGAGGAGATCGTCTCCGGTGGTTACCGTGCGGTCGGCCGCGACCTCAAGGACGGCTCGAAAATTCGCGTCGGCCCCGCTGAGACGGGCGCGCCGGAGGCAAATCCGTGAAAAAACGGGCATCTGGCGGGCCACGGGTCGCCTCCCGCCTCCCCGGTTGTTGGACGGAGCCGACGACCCGCAACCCCCGTATCCTCCGTTCCCATGTCGCTGATCCAGCTTGAGAAAATTTCGCGCCGTTACCAGATGGGCGCGGAAACCGTTCACGCCCTGCGCGACGTGTCGCTGGAAATCCGGCGCGGCGAATACGTCGCCATCATGGGGCCGTCCGGCTCCGGCAAATCCACGTTGATGAACCTGATTGGCTGCCTCGACACACCCAGCACCGGTCATTATGGATTGAACGGCGCCAGCATCAGTGAAATGAACGACAATCAGCTCGCGGAGATTCGCAATCGCGAAATCGGTTTTGTCTTCCAGACCTTCAACCTGCTGGCGCGTTCGAATGCGCTGCACAATGTGGAATTGCCGTTGATTTACGCCGGCGTGGCCGCCGAGGAACGCCGCCGCCTCGCCCTCGAGGCGCTGGCGCAGGTCGGCCTGGCGGACCGCGTTCATCACAAACCCAATGAACTCTCCGGCGGCCAGCGCCAGCGCGTGGCTGTCGCCCGCGCCCTGGTCAACAAACCTTCCATCCTGCTGGCCGACGAGCCGACGGGCAACCTGGATTCCCGGACCGGTGAGGAAATCATGGCGCTGTTTGACGAACTTTTCCGGAAAGGCAACACCATCATTGTCGTCACGCACGAGGAAGATATTGCCCGGCATGCCCGTCGCATCATCCGCCTGCGGGATGGATTGATTGCCAGCGACGAAACCGCGACCAGATAATTTTAGACAGCATGGACAGAATTATCAGAATGAAACTATGAAGGGCGAATACGACCTGGCCGGTAAAGTAATTGGTCTGGCGATGGAAATTCACTCCGCCTTGGGCGCCGGTATTTTGGAATCCATTTACCACCATGCCCTGGCGCACGAACTGGAAAAGGCGGGAATGCGGTTTGAGTCGAAGAAGCAACTCAATGTCGTTTATGACGGAATTTTGGTCGGAGAATTTGCCGCGGATTTTCTGGTTGAGGATGAACTCATCGTTGAATTGAAGGCGGTCCAAAGTTTGGCGACTGCCCATGAGGTGCAGACGGTGAATTACCTTGTCGCTACGGGAAAAGATGTTGGGTGGCTGCTCAATTTCGGTGGCGAGCGGCTGGAATTCAAAAAGAAATTCAGGCTGCCAAAACGCAAGCCAGCCGAAACGAAAGTTCGTTCTGATCATTCTGTCCATTCTGTCAAAGAATGAAGTTGTACTCCGAAATTCACGAGGGGCTTGGCATTTCCTGGAACGCCCTGCGCGCCAACAAACTACGCTCGGTGCTGGCCACGCTCGGCATTGTCATCGGCGTCCTCACCGTCACGCTCATGGGCGCGGCCATCAATGGCCTGAACCAGGCGTTCATCAGAAACGTTTCCGCGCTGGGGGCGGACGTGTTCTATGTCTCCCGCTACAAGTGGTTCAATGATTCCTATGAAGACTGGCTGGACACGCGCAAGCGTCCCAGCATCAGCCTCGCGGAAGCGGATGCCCTGGCCCAACAACTGACGCTGTCTGACGCCGTTGCGCCCACCGCGGATAATGGAGACTCGGTAAAATACAAAACCCGCAGCGCCAGCAGCGTGGACATCATCGGCACGACGGAGGCCTACCTGCAAACCAGCGGAGTGGATGTGGCCGAGGGCCGGTTTCTCACGTCGGCGGACGCCCGGGGTGGCCAGCCGGTTTGCATCATTGGCAACGATGTGGCCACCAATCTTTTTCGCAACGACCCGCCGCTCGGCGAGCGCATCAAGATTGAAAACCAGTCGTTTCTGGTGGTGGGCGTCCTGGACAAACAGGGGACCATGTTTGGCTACAGTCTCGACAACCGGGTCATCATTCCCCTGAGGCAATATCTGGGAGTGATTGAGGAATATCCCAGCATTGAAATTCAGGTCAAAGCCGGCGCGCTGGGCCACCTGGACGAGGCCCGTGAGGAAGTGCAACAGGTGATGCGCCGGGTCCGCCACCTGCGGCCCAGCCAGCCTGACAATTTTTCCATCAACCAGCAGGACCAGATCGTGAAATGGTTTCACGACCAGACCGCCACCATCGCCATCATCGGTTTGTTTGTCACCAGCCTGGCGCTGTTCGTCGGTGGCATCGGCATCATGAACATCATGTTCGTTTCCGTGGTCGAGCGGACGCGCGAGATCGGCGTGCGCAAGGCGATCGGCGCCAAACGCCGCAACATTTTGCTGCAATTTCTCATCGAGTCCGCCTGTATTTGCCTGTTGGGCGGCCTGCTTGGGTTGGCCATCGCCTGGCTGGTGTCGCTGGCGGTTTCGCATTGGCTCTTTCCGGCGTCCCTGTCCGGCACCGTGGCAACCATGTCCCTGTTCGTGTCGTTGTTGACCGGGGTGGTTTCCGGTTTCCTGCCGGCCTGGCGCGCGGCGCGAATGGACCCGGTCGAGGCGTTGAGAAGCGAATGAAATTCACCCGACTCACAGCGCTGCTGGCCGAGGCCGTGGAAAATTTCTCCATGGCCCTGAACGCGCTGACGGTGCACAAGCTGCGCTCAACGCTCACGTTGCTGGGCGTGTTGATCGGTGTCTTTTCCATCATCGTCGTCATGACCGCCATGCGCGTGCTGGAGCGAAGCGTCGAAACCAACCTGAGCCAGCTGGGCGGCCAGACCTTTGCCATCCAGAAATGGCCGGAAGTCCAGTTCGGCAACCAGTCCGACTGGGAAAAGTACTGGCGCCGCAAGGACATCACGCTCGACCAGGAGCAGACGGTTGAGGAAAAGGCCACGCTGGCCGCCGCCGTCGGCACGGAGGGCAGCTTCTGGGGCGGTCAAATCCAGACCCGCTACGCCAAAACCGCGCCCACCGTGCAGATGTATGGCGAAACCCCCGGCAGCTTTCTGACGCACAACTGGACCATCGAGGATGGCCGCCTTTTGGTGGACAGCGATGTGGACGGCACCCGCGACGTTTGTGTTCTGGGCAGTGCCCTGGCCAAAACGGTTTTTCCGTTCGGCTCCGCGGTCGGGCAGGAACTCAAAATCAACGGCATCAATTACACGGTGATCGGGGTGCTGGCGTCCAAGGGCGCTTCGTTGGGGGGCAGCCAGGACAACTTTGTGATCGTGCCCATCACCACCGCGCTCGATCGTTATGGCCTGCCCTGGATGGGGCTGACGATCCTGGTGCAGGCGCACAATTCAGCTGTTTACGCCGATTGCGAGGACCAGGTGCGTGGCATCCTGCGCGCGGCCCGCAAGGTCCGGCCGGGCGCCCCGGACGATTTCGAGTTGTTCTCCAACGATTCGTTGATTGAACAATTCAACACGTTTACCCGGGCCGTGCGCGTGGGCGTGATGGTGGTCAGTTCCATCGCGCTCATCGCCGCCGGCGTCGGTATCATGAACATCATGCTCGTTTCCGTGACGGAACGGACGCGGGAGATCGGGGTGCGCCGGGCCATCGGCGCCAAAAAACGGAACATCATGACGCAATTCATCGTGGAAGCCATTGTGTTGTGCGAGGTCGGCGGTGTCATCGGGGTCGTGTTCGGCATTCTCGGCGGCAATATTCTGGCCTGGTACATGAAGGTCCCGCCCGCCATTCCCATCGACTGGATCGTCCTGGGTCTGCTCATTTGCTCCATCGTGGGCGTTGTTTTCGGAACTTATCCGGCCTACAAGGCGGCGAATCTCGACCCGATCGATTCACTGCGATACGAGTAAATGCCCGGTCGGCCTGGCAGGTTTGGCAGCGTTTTTGCTTGAACGGTGACCGTCAGGACATAGTCTAACAGCGACAAGGAAATTTTCAGGAGAAATTGCAACAATGCGATGGTTATGGTTTTCAATTTGCGCCATTCTGGGTCTGGCGCTGCTGGCCTGCGGTCTGCTGGTGCCCATGCATCTGCGGGCCGTGGACGCCGGTGTCCTTGAACAGGCCGGTCGCAGCGGCCCGATGTTGCTCGAAGAGGGGCGGACCCTGGCGGGTGAACAGAAATTGGGCACGGCCCTGATGCTCATGCAGGCGGCGCGCCTGGCGGAATTTCCCGGTTGGGACCGGCTCGGTGACACGATCACCAACCTGGCGCAGCAAAATCCGGCGGCCCTGGCCTGGGGCGATGACGCGCGCGTAAAAAATCTTTTCGCCGGCAACGCCCAACCCCCGGCCGGCAGCGCCCAGCCGTTTACCGATTTTATCATCCGGCAGGAAAACCGGGAGGCGGCACTGACCCAACTGCGCGATTCGCCGGTTCCAGCGGTCCAGGAATTGTTGCGCAGCCGTTCGTTGAACAATACCGCCCTCTTTCCGCCGTCGTCCTCGGCCTCGGGCCAGGCCTTCGACGCGGCGGTTTGCATCGGCGGACTGCTCCTGGACAACAACCATCTGACGGCAAGTTTGCGGCGGGAAATCGACAATCTGGGGGCGCAGGCCAATCGCGGCGGGGATACGAAACCGCTGGAGGCAGCGCTGATGGATTTCATGTCGCTGGGCGAACGGTTTGATTGGGACCAGTTGGTGGCGTTCGTCGCGCAAATCCCGGACACCGGAACGCTCCATCAACTGGCCGGGCAAGCCCGCAACGCCGGAACGCAATTGCCTGTCCTCTTTGCCGCCGTGGAACTGTCGGGCAAGCCCGTGGCGGTGGCCGGCTACCTCGGCAAGTTCAGTCAGACCGGCCTCAAAGATCTCGGCGCCGGTTTGCATTACGGCGCCGGCGGCGTGGGTGAACTCGCGCAACGCGGGCAGCGCTTTTACCGTCCGGATTGGGAACGGCGCGCGACCGCGTATGCGTCCGTGGGCGGTTTTTTTGACCGGGCGGCGAGCTACGGTTTTCAACAGCCGCAACTGGCGCTGGCGGCCAAATGGCTGGCCTATTTGCTCAGCGGTTTTCTGCTGGCGGCGGCCATGCACTGTGCGCGGCCTCCCGTTACGCTGCTCGAACGTCCGTTGCAGGTGCGAGGATTCCATCTGATCCGGGAGTTTTTATTTTCGCTGGGGTTCCTGCTTGTGGTATTGCTCCTGAGCGAGCCGTTTCTCGCCCAGGAAAGCCAGAAAGGGGGTTTCTCCTTTCGACTCATGCCGCTCATGACGAGCGGCGTGGTCCCTGCGGGAATTGCCGGCATCCAACAAACCATTATGAACCCAATCATCCTACTGACCCTGCTGCTGTTCTTCGTGTTGCAGGCGCTGCTCTACATCGCGTGCCTGGTGAAACTGGCGGAAATCCGCCGGCAACAGATCCCGCCGCGCATGAAGCTCCGGCTGCTCGAAAATGAAGACCACCTGTTCGACGCCGGCCTCTACCTCGGCTTCGTCGGCACCATCATCTCGCTGATCATCGCCTCGATGGGGCTGGTCAAATTCAGCCTCATGGCCGCGTACTCCTCCACGTCGTTCGGCATCATTTTCGTCGTCATCTTCAAGATTTTCCACCTGCGCCCGGCCCGTCGTAAACTGTTGCTCGAAGCCGAAGCCGGAGGCGGGTCCACTGCCGGCTATGTCCCGCCCACTGCCGCGTCAACTCCCGCCCTGTAATCATGAACCGCAGCATTCTCATCGTCATCTGCGATTTCCTGCTGTTGAGCCTGTTGACGTTCTCGACGGACATGAACCATATGGCGGATGACAGCACGCCGCCGCCGACAAAGGTCGTGGTCACCGTCAATCCCGTCGCGAACCCCGGCAACGACCTGACCGCCGTCATGAAACAGGCGCTCGAAGAGGCGCGCCGGAACCAGGAACAAATCCAGCAGCAACTGGCGGAGGCCCGCGCCGCCGCCGGCCAGCAGCAGACCCAGTTGAGCCAACGCGAACAGCAAAACCAGCAGTTGCAGCAGCAATTCGCCGCCGCGCAGGCCAATATCGAAAATTTGAACAGTCAGTTGCAGGAAAACACAGCGCGCGCCCAACAGCAATCGGAACTGGCCGCCACGTTGCGATTGCAACTGGAGCAGTTCGCCCGGACGAACCAGCTGGCCGAGGCCGAGAAACAACAATTGTCCAATCAGCTCCAACTGGCCGAGGTGGAGGCGCATGCCGCCGCGGAACGGGCCGTCCTCATGCAGCAGGAGGTCCAAGTCCAGCAGGCCGAAAACGCCCGCCTGGCCGAGGGCTTCAAATCCCTGGCCACCAATTCCAGCCAGTTGACCCAGGAAATTCGCGCGAACACCGCCCTGGCGCCGAACACCATATTCAGCGACTTCGTTTCCAATCGCGTTGAAGCCGGAATTTTTGCCTGGCGCACCGGCCTGTTCAGCATGGATACCACCAAAGACAAAAAGACCGGGACGGTGATTGTCACCGACGGAACGAATTTTTTTGCGCTGTGCCACGTGCAGGACACGCCGGTGACCCTTTGGGACCCCGGCACCGACTGGGACAAGTTTGCAGGTACCCTGGCGTGGGGCAGTGCGCAGGCGTCGATCCGTTCACTGTCCTTTGACGCGCAGGACCCGCGTGTGGTGATGATGTCGGTGACGCCGGCGGATGCGCGCCGGTTGGGTTGCAAAATCTACCGTCTTTCCGGCGACCCGTATAAATTCCAGGACGCCGTGCTCGTTGGCGCGGACGAAGGTTACTACGGCGAATGCAATTTTCAGATTGAACCGAGCACGCCGCAGTACGTGAAACTGGACCACAATCTGTTTAAAGGATTGTTCGGTAAATTCAACCCGTCGCGCGGCGACCTGGTTTTCAGCCGCACCGGCGAATTGCTGGGCATCATGGTCAACAACACCTACTGCCTGACGGTCCGCAATTTCAACGCGGCCGCAACCTTTGTCTTCGGCCAGGACCTGCACGACCAGCACACGGGCGGGACGCTGTCGGAGCTTTACGGCTACGTCTTCCAACTGCCGCTGCGGTTCCAGTAGGCGGATTTAATCTTCCGCGAACAGGTATTCCAAATCCGTGGCCGTGAGGCTGCGGGCGAAACCTTCCTCGCCGAGCACGTCGGCGATGGTCTGTGCTTTGTTCTGCTGCAGTTCCCAGATTTTTTCCTCGACCGTGCCGGGCGCAATCAGCCGGTAGGCATTCACCGTCTGTGTCTGGCCGATGCGATGTGAACGGTCAATGGCCTGCGCCTCGACGGCAGGATTCCACCACGGGTCGTACAGCACCACGTAACTGGCGTTGGTCAGGTTCAAGCCGGTGCCTGCCGCGCGCAGGCTCAGCAAAAATACGCCGGGGCTGTTGTCGCCCTGGAAGGCGCTGACAACCTGTTGCCGGTCCTTCGTCTGGCCGGTGAGAATGTGGGTTTTGATCTGCCGCGCCTGACATTCCTTTTCCAGCAGGTGCAGCATCTGCACAAACTGGCTGAACACCAGAACCTTCTGGCCTTCCGAAACCAGCGGGTCCAGCAATTCGAACAGCGTCTCGGTCTTGCCGGACGCAGTGTCGCTGCCGACCAGTTGCGGGTGACAGCAAATCTGACGCAACCGCGTGAGCGCGGCCAGCACGTGCATCTTGCTCTTGTTGAGGCCCTGTTCCGCGACGGCGTGCATGATTTGATCGCGGCTGCGGCGCAATTCGGCGAGATAAAGTTTCCGTTGCTCGTCGCCGAGCGGGCAATCGCGCCGTTCCTCGATGCGGTCGGGCAGGTCCTTGGCGACGTGTTTTTTCAAGCGACGCAGCAACAACGGCCGCAGTTTGGCCGAAAGCCGCCGGCGCGCAATGCGCTGCGCGGACTCGGTTTTTTCGCCGCGCGCCTCGGCCGTCGGAACGGCCTCTTCGCCGGCGCGCAGGCGCGGTTCGTACGTCTCGATAAATTGTTCCTGGTTGCCGAGGTAGCCCGGCTGTATGAAATCCACGATGCTCCACAAATCGAGCAGCCGGTTTTCCAGCGGCGTGCCGGTGAGCGCGAGGCGATGCTCGGATTTAAGCTGTTTCACCGATTGGGTGACCTGCGCGCCGGGGTTCTTGATGAACTGCGCCTCGTCCAGAATCGTCGCCCGGAACGCAAATTTCTGCAATTCCTCCAGGTCGCGGCGGAGCAGGGCGTAGTTGGTCACGATCAAATCGTGCTGGGGAATCTGTTTGCGCAGGTTGTGCCGCGCCGCGCCGCTCTCCAGCACGAGCACTTTCAGGTTGGGCGTGAAGCGGTTCGCCTCGCGCCGCCAGTTGTGCAGCACGGATGCCGGGCAGATGACCAGCGACGGCTTGGGATTTTTCGTGTTGCGTTCCTTGAGCCACGCCAGCCAGGTGAGCGTTTGCAGCGTTTTGCCCAGCCCCATGTCGTCGGCCAGAATCCCGCCGAGCTTGATCTTCGTCAGGTGCGACAGAAAATCAAAACCGTCCTTCTGATACGGACGCAAATCCGCCTGCAATCCCTTGGGCAAATCCACCGAAGGCACGCCCTTGAAATCGCGGATGTGCCCGCGCAACGCCTTGGCTTCGGGCGAATCCGTGAAGCGCGCAAAGCCGTCCTCGTCCAGATGGGCGACGTGTTCCAGGCCGACCTTTTGCGGCACGGCGATCAGGCCGTCCACGCCCATGTCGGCCATGGCTTCGTGCGCCCCCTGCACGGCGGTGGTATCAAGTTCCACCCAGCCGGAGTTGGGCAGTTTGACGAAGCGGCCGGTTGCGCTGGCGAGGCGTTCCAGGTCCGCCTTGCTGAGTTTGAGCCCTTCCGCCTCCCACTCGGCCGAGACGGCCAGCCAGTCAATGCCGCTGCCCTTGACGACGAGCCGCGGCTTGAGCTGGCGCGGTTGGAGGAACAGGCGGTGAAACGCCGGGTTGCCGAGGAACTCGGCTTCCTTGGGGCGTTCCGCCCACGCGCTGGCCAGCGAACCCAGGAAATTTTCATTGGCATCGCCGATCCACAGGCCGGGTTCGGAGGTGAACCAATCCAGCTTGCGGAGCCATTGCGCCGCCGGTTCCAGGCGTGGATCGTCCAGGATTTCCGGTTTGTCGGCCGGGCGCTTTTTGGATTCGTTCGCCACCCATTCATGGCCGTTCCAGAACCAGACGCTCTGGTCGCGCTGGCTTTTGGCGAGCAACCGCAGGCGCACGGTGTCGTCGAGCAATTCAAAGACAAACTGCGGTGCGGCCTTGTGCGTGACGCACAGTTGTTCCCAGTTCACGCCGTGATTGGACTGGGTCTTGCGCAGGTGCAACAGCAGGCGATGGCTGAGTTTGCGCACCGGCACGGACGGTTTGCTGGCGAGATATTTCAGCAGGGACGGCGGCGGCGCATTGCGCAGCAGGTAAAAAGTGCCGTTGACCAGCGCGAGCGGCGGCTGGCGGTTGAAAAATTTCACCCCGGCCACGGAATGGTTTTTGCCGTCGGGCAGCACGACATAGTGGGTGAAGGAAAGTTCCTTGTCGCCGTTTTCGAGATGGGGCGACAATACGGCAACCTGTCCGTGGAATTGCAGCGGTTTGCCGTCGCATTCGAAGCGCGGGGTATGACCCCAGCGCGCCAGCCATTGGAGTAATTCGGCGTCTGACAGAACCAATGTGTCCGCGTCCCGCGCGGCGGAGTTGCGTTGCGTATCGGCAATCCATTGGATGAATTCCCAGTCGGCCGGCGGAAACAACTCCTGTTCATGGGTGGCGCGGACGACGAGATCAATCATGTCGCGGAGCGTGCGCGCTTTTTCGCCTGTGCGCGGACGCGACAAAAGAAATTGCACGACAAGGCAGTGGCGCGAAGGCTCCTCGGGATCGGGCTCGGGGCGGCAAACGACCCGCAGGACGGCGCGCGGGGTGTCGAGCAGCGGCAGGGCGGTCGGCGACAGCCAGTGTTCGAGCTCCTGCACGAGCTTTTGTTCCTGTTCGGCCTCCTCGGCCTGGGCAAAACGGTCGGGGCTGGCGTGCGGCTGCAGTTCGGGCGGCACGGAGCGTTTGGCCCGCAGGAACAGGAAGGCCAGTTCTTCCAGGCGCGTCTTGCCCCGGGCGTTCAACAACCGCGGCCACCAGCTGGTATCGGGAAAATCACGGCGCGAAAGCGAGAGTTTTTCGAAGTAATCCTCGAGCAACAGCCACGAGCGCTGCGAATCGGGACAGGCGGCGAAGCCGCGCAGAATGTCCTCGCGTTCGTTGACGGTGGCCTTCGAATCAGAAAGTTCCCGGCGCAAATCGGCGAACGCGCCGTAGGTTTGCGACAGCACCTTGTGATGCGCGTCGTACTTTGTCGTGCCCGCCGTCCGCGAGCCGTTCCCGTTTCTGACTGAGACTTTCGGCATTCGAATAGACTAGGCTAACATTCCGTCATAAGTGGCGGCGTTGGTCAATCAGAAAGCGAAGAAATTTATGCACACCTTATCGTCAGCGCGTTGACATGCCGCGCGTTTCGGCTATAATGGACGGCCTTTTTATGAACCCAAATCCGCATGTGGCCGTGGTCGGCGCGACGGGCGCCGTCGGCATCGAAATGATCAAAACATTGGAAAAGAGGAGCTTTCCGGTGGGCCAACTGACGTTGCTCGCCTCGGCGCGGTCGGTCGGCAAAAAGCTGAAATTCCGCGGCCAGGATGTCACGGTCAAGGAACTGACGAAGGATTCCTTCGCCGGCATTGACATCGCGCTGTTCAGCGCGGGCGGCGGCATTTCCAGGGAATTTGTGCCCCTCGCCGCCAAAGCCGGCTGTGTGGTGGTGGACAATTCCAGTGCGTTTCGCATGGACGCCGCCGTGCCGCTGGTGGTTCCTGAAATCAACGCCACCGACGTGAAAGGGCACAAGGGGATCATCGCCAATCCGAATTGCACCACCGCCATCACCCTGATGGCGCTGTATCCGCTGCACCAGGCGTTTGGCTGCAAGCGCATTTTTGCCTCCAGCTACCAGGCGGTTTCCGGTGCCGGCGCGAAGGCGATGGAAGAATTGAAGCGGCAGGTGAATGAAATCGTTTCCGGCAAACCGGTGACGAAGGAGGCTTTTCCGCATCAAATCGCCTTCAACGTGTTGCCGCAGGTGGATTCATTTCTGCCGACCGGCTACACCAAGGAGGAAATGAAGATGGAAAACGAAGGCCGCAAAATCATGCATCATCCGGCTTTTCGGGCGAGCGTGACGTGCGTGCGGGTGCCGGTCTATCGATCGCATTCCATCGCGGTGAGCGCGGAATTTGAAAAGCCGGTGAGTGTGGACGCCGCGCGCAAGGTTTTGCAGCAGGCGCCCGGCCTGGATCTCGTGGACGAGCCGGAGAAGAGCAAGTATCCGATGCCGCTGTTCACCTCGGAGAAATACAATTGCGAAGTCGGCCGCATCCGCAAGGATTGCGCGCTGGAGAACGGGTTGTGCTTCTGGGTGAGCGGCGACCAGTTGCTCAAGGGCGCGGCGCTCAACGCGGTGCAGATTGCGGAAGAACTGCTCAAATAATTTTCGTAGCAGCCGACGTGAGTCGGCTCTAACTTCCGCCGGATAAGAATGAGCGGACTCACGTCCGCTGCTACAGTAATTGAATCACGGCTTGACCGTCTCCCTGGTGTAAGCGACCAGGTTCTTGATGTTCGCCTTGGCGGCGGCGTCGCGCACCTTCACCACTTTTCCCCACGGCGCTTTTTCATCGGCATTGATGGCGAGTACGAGTTGCGGATTTTTCTGCGCCCGGGCGACCAGTTCGCCCTGCAACTGTTCGAACGTGACCGGCAGTTTTTCCACAAAGTACATGCCATTGGAGTCAATGCTCACCACGAACGGCGGGTTTTCATTCGCGCCGGCTTTTTTGGCCTGCGACGATTCAGGCAACTGCAATTTCAACGCCGCCTGTTGCTTGAATGTGGTCGTCACCAGCAGGAAGATCAGCAACACGATGAGCACGTCAATCAGCGCGACGATGATGACGGCAGGCGTGGTGCGGCGTTTGCGGACAAAAAAACGCATGTCAGGCAGGGTCCATGGTCCGGGGTTTGACTTCCGGCACGGGACGTTTGGCGTCGGGCTTCCGGGATTTGGCGTCCAGGGTGGGAACCTCGGTAGGCGGCGTGTTTACCGTCACCGGATTCGGGACAACCGGCGCCGTTTCGGAATATTGCCGGCGAATGAAGTCATCGCAGAGCGCCTCCATCTCGACGGCGAACACCTCGACTTTTTTGCTGAAATAACTCCAGAAAATCAGCGAGGGAATCGCAATGAGCAGACCCATCAACGTCGCGTTTAAAATCAGCGCGATGCCCTTGGCCAGTCGCGCGGCGTCGTTCAAACCGGTGACGCCGATGTCGCTGAACAAGGTCATCATGCCGGCAATCGTGCCGACCAGGCCGAGCAGGGGGGCGATGCCGACGATGATTTCGAGCACAACGAGGCCGCGTTCGAGCCGGATGATTTCGTGGCGGGCGGCGGTTTGCAGCGCGTCCACGTTGTCAGCCTTGGGCCAATCCAGCTGCTCGGAGGCCAGCAACAGCAACCGCCCCAGCGGCGAGGGTTTCCGTTGACAGACCCGACACACCATTTTGGCGTCTTCGCGGGTCCGGCAGGCCGCCAGGGCCTGCGTGATTTCCGCCGGCACGACCTTGTTCCAGCGCAACGCCAGCGCGCGCTCGACAATGAACGTCAGTCCGACGACCGAAGTCAGTCCCAGTAAAATGTAAACGATGTCACCCATAAATTTTTATCGCTTGCCGAGTGTACGATTAATAACCGGAGTAATAAAAAGTAAACTGAACATCACAATAATCGCCAAGCTCGAGCCGCATATTGGTTGGCCAGCGTTCAAACGGGGCGTTGTCCAACACGGATTTTTGACAAACATATCCCAACAGATCGCCGACGGTATTATCCGCGAACCTCATATCGGTGATACTGCCGTCGTAATTCAAGCGAAATAGCAATACCACTTTTCCGGTGCGATCCAGCGTAAATTTTTGACTTTCCAGCAAATTGAACCAGCGCTGCGACACCGCAGCGATGAAGCGGCGGTCATATTCACTGAATCCCGTTACTTTGACATCGAGCGATGGCACGATGGCGTGTTGACGGACGCCGCCATCCTGTTTCATCTGCTGGCCAGGCAACTGATTCAGCTGGGCGAGCACCTCTTTGAGTGTGCGCGGTCGGGGTGTTTCCACCGGCTGGGCATCAGACGGTTTGCCGAGCGTCAAATCACCGGCGTTTTGCGGTCGCACCTCGGCGAGTTGTTCCTGGGAAGGCTGCATCGCTGGTTGCAGTTGGGAAGAATTCGGGCGTGGGGCATCCTCGGTCTTTACGATTTCGGTTTGCTTGCCGTTTATTTGCGGGACTTTTGTATTGCGATCTGCCTCCGGATTGGCCGCTTGTGAATTATGCACTCCAAAGTACGGGGTATTTTTTGGGGCCGGGGTTGCCGGCTGCGCCGGATTCACATCGACAAACTCGATCGGCACACCCTCGCGAACCGGCGTCGGCGTCGGTTTGATTTTGGTGAAGAGCATCAGCGGGGGCAGATGAAGTTTTTGCCAGAGATTCAGTTCCTTGCCGGCTTCATAACCGCCCCAGGCCAGCAGATGCGCCAGCAGCGACAGGGCAAAGACCCAGGCGAGCCGTCTTGATTCAAGACTGCTGAACCGCAAGGAATCCAATTGTGTGCCGGCTCCGGTCATGACCGCCTAGCTTGCCCCAGGACAAACAGGGGAGCAACTTCTTTGCCGGGTTTGGAGCGGTATTTCCTCCGGTTGGTTCAAAAATTACGCGTTGCATTTTGGGCCGGGACTGGCAGTCTTGTCTGTCCACGTCGGGGCGTAGCGTAGCCTGGTAGCGCGCTTGTTTCGGGTACAAGAGGTCGTGAGTTCGAATCTCACCGCCCCGACCATCCTTCCAATTTCCCGGCTGCTTTTTCCTGATGTGACAAAAATGGTGGGCGCTGAGGGATTCGAACCCCCGACCTACTCGGTGTAAACGAGGTGCTCTTCCGCTGAGCTAAGCGCCCGCCGTGGAAATCGTAGTTCAATCTGCACCGCCTTGGCAATCCGGCGATAGGGCAAAAGTCAGAATGAGAATTCAATTCAGCCTGACTGGCTCAGGCTCATGCCACTGCGACATGTCAGACAGAGTTACTTGGTCAAAAGCACGCTTTGGCCAGTGGTGGGTATACGAGAAACCGCTTTTGGTTCCCCACCGGTATTTTCAACGGCGCGTTCACAAGCGCGGCTGCGTTTTGATTTGTTGGAGACGACCGCGCAGGGCGAATGTCAGCGCTTTGACAGTGATCTCCGAAGTGTGGAACGGCTTCCCCATCAGATCGTCGCCGCCGTTGCGACTCATTTTTGAGCGCGCGTCGAAATCGCTCTGGCCGGTCACAAACACCACCGGCGTGGTGCGATTAGGAACGGTCTCGCGAATTCTTTGGCAAAGCTCAAAGCCGTCCATGCCAGGCATTACCACGTCCAGAAAAATAATGTCAAAAGGTTTTCCCAGCGTCAGGGCGAGCGCCGCTTCCCCATTCTCCGCGCTTTCCGGCTTTGTAAAAGCCGTTTGCAGGGCGCCGACAAGAGCCCGGCGCGCCACGAGATCATCGTCCACCACCAACATGCGAATCGGCGGATTAATGGCCAGGTCCGCTCTCAGTCCCGGCAAGCACAAGTCAGCAAGCAAAATCACCGCAGAGGCCATGGTCTCCAGCGCGGATGGAGTGGCATGCTTGGAATCCTGCAGCATTTTTCTGAGCAGTCCTTCCAGTGCCACACTCAGTTGAAATGCCGGATGCGCGACCTCAGGACCAGGCTTGGGAATCAATGAATTAATGCGAAGGAAACCATCCACCAGTAGGGTCTGTCGCGTCTCCGCGTTCGAGATCTGAAGAATCGTCTGACAAAGTTCCCACAAGGGGTCGAGCTGTTTTGACGCGCGGATCAAGAAGGCGTTGGTGATCTCGTTCATCTCCGCCGGTGGCGATGTCGAAACAGACAGTCGCGCGGCGATGGTGGAACTTGGAACGGGACGCGGACTATCCATGATCGTCACCGATGAATCCATTATGCCACGGGTCTGGTCGAGTTTCGGCAGAGGTTCCGGATTTCGCCCCCGGAGACGTCCATGCAACGCAAGCGTGAGCGCTTTGACAGTAACTTCAAAAGTGAGAAACGGTTTTCCCATGAGATCGCTGCCGCCGCTGAGGGTGGACTTGCAGCGGGCGTCGAAGTCGCTCTGACTGGTGACAAAGACCACCGGAGTGGTACGGTTGGGAATGGTGTTGTGAATTTTTGTGCAGATCTCGAACCCATCCATACCCGGCATTTGTACGTCGAGGAAGATGACATCGTAAGCCTGCCTGGTGGCCTGGGCCAAAGCCGTTTCGCCGTCTACCGCGAAGTCCGGCTGCCTGAATGCTTTTGTCAGCGAGTGGGCCAGAGCCTGGCGGCTTATCATATCGTCGTCCACGACCAAAAACCTGAGGGGACGATCCTTCAGGAGATCCGGTGGCAATCCCGGCACGCACAAGACGTCCAGCAAATCCAGACCACCCGCGACGGTTCGCAGCGTGGAAGGCGTCACGTTTCTGATTTTTTCAGTGAACTGTTTGAGCAGCCCCTCCAAAGCGGAAGCTGCCTGCCACGCCGGAAGCACCTCCGGTGCGCTCGCATCGTCTTTTAGCACCCCCATCTTGAAGTAAAGATTCGTTAGCATTTGCTGCCTCACGGGGTCACTCGACTCCCGACCGATGGCCAAAAGAAGCTTTCTCTGCGTGGCCAGGCACTCCTTGGCCCGTACATAAAATTCGTTGATCGAATTGGCCTGCCCAGGCAGGTCGATGTGTGGTGACGCGGAAGGACCAACTCGGAACGCCTTAACGAATTCGACAAAGGCTTCCTCTTCCGCGCGAACTTTTGCCGAAAGGTCCATCCCGGTGACCGGGGCAAGCACCCACGGATTATACCCCCGATTCAGGTCCGCGAGAACAGGCGGGGCAAATCTGTGGAGAATCAGACCTCCGGTCAAAACGAACACGACGGCGTAAAGGATCAGCTTAAGAAACATCCCAAACGAGCCGGTCGGAGGTGGTGTGGGAGCCGCCACGGTTTTCCGATTGAAGGCCAAATAGGCACCGGCGGCGACGGGAACGTTTGTGCGAACGGCGTTGGGGATGGCCATACGCCTCCGGTAGAGTTCCTGGTGTTCTTTGTAGAGGCGATGGTTTATGTCCCACTGAATGGATCCTGGTCTCGGTATGGAATTCTGGAATTCGATGGCGTTGGTCAGCGTGTCTCCGCGCAATGGAAGGCACCAAAGTCCCGCCGCGAAGAAAATCAGAAACGATTTCATCCAAGACGTCCGTGCTGCACCAGGAATCATTCGATGGGCAAAACCGTTCGCACCCATCCTAAACTGGTTGATCAGCCCAAATAGAATCATTTGGGGAGCTGCTTGCGACCGCCGGCCAGCCGCACATCCCTCGAATGCTGATTTTGGTTCCATTTTTCTGATCATGCATGAAGTTCAACTCGACCGGCGAACTTTTCCACTGGCTGCGAAATCAAGGTGCCACCGTCTGGCCTGCAGGCAAGGTGGCCCACTGGCTGCGTTTCGTTACCAAAAAACTCGGAGTCAACGGCGGAAGTTTGGTCGGATCGCGAAAATTTAAGTCAAATGACCAGTTGCGTTTTGGGGGGGAATAAATGTTGTTATTGTTGTTCCAGGCATTGGTGGCGTAGAGACTCGGGAACATCTTGACCATCGAACCATTATAAGTGAATACGTTGGCCAAACCCCAGGTTTCAAGAAAACGCGGGAAGTTTTCCATGCCGCCGCTGTAGTGTTCCGAGGTCGTCTCGACGACTCCCGTCAGAAATGCGGCGTTGACGGTGGTGGAGGATGCAACGCGCGAACCCACCGTGCTGGTGCTGTTTGCATCCGACCAACTGTCGGACAGAATCGTGATGGCGTCGCCCACCAGTGAGGCCGGCTGGGTGGTGGAGGTGTCGGCGGTTCCTCGAGTCGCGGAGTCCGAGTTGTAGTCGCCTTGAACGTAAAGTGGCCGGGCCGTGGCCACGGTCAGCCCGTTGGTCGGCAGTTGAGCGCCGTTATACACACGAACTGCTCCCAAAGTGGTCGTGGTGCGGGTATCCAAAACATAAACAGAATTCAAAATCAAATTCGACCCACCGATGGAGTAACGCAGACTGGTATTGGTCAGGCTCCAAGCCGCGAGGTTCCCAATGTTTAGATCAATCGGCTGGACGGTTTTGCCCTCACGCGCGTCATAAAAAGAGTTTGTGGTCGTGACAAATGTCGCCAATTCATCGGTTGGTATGGTGGAAGCTGGAAAAATGTCAACCCCGCTTTGTGCAGTGACCCCGCTGTCGGAAACGGTCACGATCATCTCACACTCATTATAATATCGTAGTAGGCCAAGGGCCGAGGCGGGGTCTTCAGTGCTCGGCGGCGGCTCGATGATTTCCCGGATTCCCACCGGGGTGTTGGTGGTTCCGATCGGAAGGGTCATGAACGGAACGCCAGATTGCGGTTGAGTGGATGATTCCACATAAGCCGCCGGAAGACCACTCGGACTTCCGCGCGGATCTAACGGATCCCGTTGATCGAGGACTTCCAAATGGGCGCCGACATCGGATTCAAATGTCATGGAATTGTCCGGTTCAACATATAGATATCCATTGGCATGCACCGGCCCGGTGATGTCGAACGGCTGGCCACAGCTGATTTCCATGTTTCCCGAGGAAAACATCATATATTGAAAAACCGGGATGGTTTGCAGTTGCAATTGCTGCAGCACTCCCACGGTGAGATCTTGTGGACTGGCAGTGTCTTTGGCATCCGATACCACAGTGTAAATCGAGACATAGGCCTGCAGGTTGGAATAAGGCGGGTCTATATAGGTATAGCTGATTGAAGCCCCGGGTTGCACATAAGTCTGGCCAAGATTCCCGCTCGCGTCATTGAACTGCCAGGTGCTCCAGTAGGTGGAATCCACCGACGAGGGTACCATGGTTTTGTAGTTGTTCAGGTTGTTGGCGACCGTGGCATCACCGTAATACAGGAAGTCATGCGAGATCTGGCTGACCACCTTTTCCGTGGCCGCTTCCGCCGCTGCTTCCGACCGGGTGTATTGGATGGAACGGTAGGTCAACCGGGTGCTGGTGGACGACCAGGACATCACGCCAGCCAATATGGCCAGAGCAACGCCCAGCATCACCATGGTTAGCACCAGGGCGTTGCCGGCTCGGTGCGGCTTTTGAGTGGTAAAAATGGTCTTCATGGTGGCACGACACGCTGTTTAATGGAGGTTTCCAGTTTATAATAATCCGCGTCCTGCATGAAACGTGCGGGTTGATAGAATTCAAGCATAACGTGAATCACCGAGTTGTTGTTGATGTTGGTTAGCACAGTCCCCGAAAGGTCTTGCGCGGAAAAGGCCAAGGTATTGGTGACCGAATCGGCCAGGATCACGGTGCCCATCTGGTCCGTCCGCCGAAAGGTCTGATCTGCCAGATTGACAAAATAAATGATATACTTGTTGGTGTCCGTCGTCTGATAAATGAGCAGGCTGTTGCCCTGTTGCGTCTCCCCGGGCAGAAATCCCGCGAAACCGCCGTTCGTCATATTACCCACATACACACTGTTACAACCATGAATTTGGTTCATCAAATTTTCGATCGTTTGGCGGGACCACTGGGTCACCATGAGTTTGGTATTAGTCATCTGAAACATTCTTAAACCAAACAAATTCGCGGAAAGGATTGCACTGACCACAAGCAGAAACACCGTCATCGCGATGAGGATTTCCGGCAAAGTGAAGCCATCATTCAGCCTTTGTGGACGAAGGCGACTTGAACCGGGAAATGGAACTGGAAGCTTCATTGATCAGCGGCCCGAATGGTTTCAATGGAGTTGGTGACCCACTCGGCTCCCCTGAATTGCCAGATGCAATCCACGCGAATTCTCCTGAGCGGCGGGGTGAGTGAAATCTGGGAAATCGTCGTCTGAATTGTGGCTAACGTGCCATTTGTGTTTGTTCCGGGCATATCCAGGGTGACGGACTTATCGGGAAAATTCGTGGGGTCCAACTGGTCCGCGGCTCCCGAACTGGATGTATTCCATAGGGCGCTTCGTGTCTCCTCGATGCGTTGCATCGCCTCGGCGTTCGCCGCCTGAGCAAGTTCGGCTTTTACTGCGGACGTCGCGCAGTAAATATATCCTCTGATGATTCCAGCCACTATCAGCCCGGTGATGGCCAAGGCCACCATCACCTCAACCAGCGTCATTCCTGCCCGGCCTCGCGGCGGGAATTTAACGGTTTTTTGATTTGAATGCCTAATCTTCATCGAGTTCCGGTCTGCCGGCCAACCGAGCATCAGTTTTGCAAAGCAAAGAATCCCCATCGATTCCAACCTTTCGAGGCGAATTCAGCATGTTTCGGTCCAAGTAAAACGCCAATGGGCAGGCATCGTTGGGCACACAAATAACCGTCTTGTTTTGAGGCTCAGATAAGAGAAATCATCACCCCCGATTGTCACCCCCCGGTGGAAAAAATTGGGGGCTTTTGGGTCCGTTCGAGTCCATCCTAGCAGGTACAGGAAACAGCAGGATCAGCTTGTCAGTCCAAGTGGTTCCCGATCGGGGCCAATGAGTCCAAGACAACCAAGTCTTTGTGTAAACGAGACGCGCTAGCCACTGCGCCAAGCGCCCATGTCCGGATGTTAAACGTTTGGTCGTGAGTCGTTCAATCGTTAAATCGGTCTGCGGTTCAACACAAATCCAGTGCGGTATTCCGAACGTGAGCGGGCAGGGAACCGGGTGAGGCTGCATAATCCCGGTTAAATGAAAAATTCTTGAAAGATTCTGAATTTATTCACGTAACCACTGTAATGCGGTTTTGTGTGACGATAACAGGGTTTGTCTCCCTTGCGGTTTTGTTTGGAAACCGCGATTGCGAACCGGCCCCGAAGCCGCGCCATGACATTTTATACCAACTCCGATTCTAGGGATGGGGAATCGGTTCCAGGGACAAAGGGTTTCAGGGGACGGAGTTGGTATTTATAAACAAGTATGAATGGAAACAGCACAGCCCTGGCACGATGACATGCAACCGGAGCAGGAAGAGGCGTGGATTTCAGCCCCGGGCGATCTGCCGTGCGTGAACAAACAACATGATGCTTCAAACGCGGAAAAAATGGCACCAGACGGAACGGCAGGCGCATATTCAATCGAGCGCCCTGGAAGCCGCCGCCAACAGCATCATTCTGACGAACAAGGCGGGGATAATTCTGTTCGCCAACAAGGCTTTTTGTGCCATGACCGGTTACCCCCCGGAGGAAGTTCTCGGCAAAACGCCGGACTTTCTCAAGTCGGGCAGACACGAGGCCGCTTTTTTTGCGGAAATGTGGGAAGCCATTCTAGCGGGCCGGGTTTGGCAGGGTGAAATCATCAACCGGCGCAAGGACGGAACACTCTTTAACGAGGAAATGACCATCACTCCGATCCGGGAGGCCGACGGGGAAATCAGCCATTTTATTGCAATAAAAAAAGACATCACCCGGCACATCCAATTGAAGGAGCACTTGCATCATATGCAAAAAATGGAGGCGGTGGGCCAGCTGGCTGGAGGGGTCGCGCATGATTTCAACAATCTGCTGACCGTCATTCATGGCAACGCTCAATTGGTGTTGTCCGCTGGCAGTCAGCTCAAGGAGGAAAATCGCCAGTGTCTTCAAGAAATCACCAATGCCACCGAACGCGCGGCCAACCTGACCCGCCAATTGCTGGCTTTCGGGCGGAAACAGAACTTTCAATTTCAACCCCTCAACCTGAGCCAGGCCATCGGCAATTTCACCCGGATGCTCAAGCGGGTCATCGGCGAGCAAGTTGTGCTGCAATGCAATTTCGCTGAAAACCTGCCTTCGGTCAGCGCGGATGTCGGCATGCTCGAGCAGGTCCTCATCAATTTGATTGTGAATGCCCGCGATGCCATGCCTGCGGGCGGGTCCATTACCGTCACGACGGAGGCTGTTTGCATTGATGCCGCCTATCTGAACGTCCATCCCGAAGCCCAACCCGGCAATTTTGTCTGCTTTACCGTAAGCGATACCGGGACAGGCATCTACCCGGAATACCTGCCGCGGATTTTTGAACCCTTCTTTACCACCAAGGAAGCGGGCAAGGGCACCGGTCTTGGTTTGGCGACGGTCTATGGCATCGTCAGACAACATCAGGGCTGGATTGACGTATCCAGCCAGCTGGGGTGTGGAACGGCCTTTAAAATTTTCCTGCCGGCCGGTGTTCCGGGCGGGGCGGAAAAAAAGGTTTTGCCCGCGCCGGTGCGTCACGCCACCGGGTGTGAAAAAATTCTACTGGTCGAGGATGACCTGGACGTCCGGAAGATTGCCCGGAACGTTTTGGAGGCGTCCGGTTATCAGGTCTGGGAAGCCGGCGACGGTTTGGAGGCTTTGAACATCTGGAAGGCCAACGCTCCGCAAATTGATTTGTTGCTGACCGACGTGATCATGCCGGGTGGCCTTAACGGGCGGGAACTGGCAGATCGATTGCAGGGGGAACGGCCAGGCCTTAAAGTAATCCTGATGAGCGGTTACAGTTCCGACCGGTTGGGCGCCATTCAAACGTACAACCGCATTCTGCCCAAGCCATTTTCACTTGAAGATCTTACCCAGGCCGTCCGGAGTTGCCTGGACACGGCGTCTCTGGCGGGTTGAAATTTCCGACAAATCAGGTCCCGCCAGCTTTTGATGAAATCTGCGTGCGGGCGCAGCGCAGGTCACTCCGCTGCCCGCGCGAGTTGGATTTCTTGCAGGGCCCGATGCATTTCTGCGGCCGAGGCATAACGGTGCGCTGGGTCTGGTTGACAGGACTTGAGGATGATGGTGTTTAGCGGGAGGAAATCCGCCGGATCTTCGCGCTCCACCAGGGTCGTTGCCATTTCCGGGAAATAAGCCGCATTCCGGCCGGTGCTGAGCACGTAGAGCACCATTCCCAGGGCGTAAATATCCGCCTGCGGAGTGCCCGGACGTTCCGGAGGCGGCGGCATATAGCCGGGTGTGCCCACCAACGTCCGCTCCTGGTCGGGAGGCCTGATTTCAGTGATGAGTCCCAGATCCGCCAGCTTGGGCTGGCCGTTGACGAAAATGATGTTCTGGGGCTTGATGTCGCGGTGAGTCAGCCCCTGGCGATGGATGAAGTCAAGGGCATCACTCAGCGCCAGCCCAATCCGCACACACTCCCGCACCGGCAGCCTCCGTCCATGGGAACGGGCGCGCTCACTCACCAAATCACGCGGTTTATAGGTCGAAGGCTCCCGCTCCCAACCCGGCTTTAGCGGGTCCCCCAGCTCCATGACATAATAAAAGTATCCCGCCAGCTTCTCACTGACAAATTCCACGCGTAACAGGCCGGGATGTTTGTCGGAGACCGGCTGGTATTTTTTGATGCCACTGAATTCGCGCTCGTAGGGGTCCGTATTCTGGTCGAAGTTTGCCAGATAAACCACCTTCAACGCCCGCCATTGCCCGGCCTGGTTCCGCGCCAGCCAGACTTTCCCATAAGCGCCTTCGCCAAAGGGCGGATTGAACAATTCATAACCGGGGACATCCGGCGCGGGCTCAACCGAAGCCGTTACGCAGGGAAAAGACAGGGAAACCGAAACCGCCTTATGTTGAAGCGCCTGATACAGTCCTGTTGCCAGCGCCCAACCCAGGGCACAGGGCACCTGTCCACCGGCAATCACCAGCCAGGGAAACCAAAAGTTGGTGAAGTAACTCCAGGAAATCGCCCCGAGGGCCACACCCAGGACCGCCCCGGCCGCAATCACACAAGCCAGTGACAATCGCATCCGGCACAATCCGCCGCCCAGCAATAGGCCACTGGCCACCAGCATCCCTGCCTCCACCCATCCGGCCGGCCGTCGCAACCAGTCGTCGTTCATCAGATTCAGAAAGGCGGCGAGTTGGATTTCCACGCCCCCGGTGGATTCACCGGTCCAGCGGGTGTACGGAGTGTTGAATTTATCCTTTTCATCATCGGGCACCGATGTTTTTGGCGCCGTGCCAATGAACACAATTTGATCGCGAAAATAATTCGTTGGCTGGTCCAGTGCGAATCGGTAACTCAACCTGGTCGCTGCGCCATCGGGTCCATAGTAACGCAACCACCGTTCCTGCGGGACTTCACCCAGTTGCGCCCCGGCCAGCCGGGCCGCGGCCCAGGGCAGGCTCGGATAAGGTCCCGGCGAGGGAAACGGCCAATGCCGGCGCACAATCAGATCGGAATCCCAATCGAGGCAGGCAACCCCCCAATTCGTTCCGGCGGCGCTGAGAAAAGGTTCTGACGGCGGTGTTGGCTGCGCTCCGGCCAGCGCCGGGTAGATCACTTGTGCCTGCTCGGCCATCAACACGATGTGCCGTTGCCGCCGCATCGCTTGGGCCAGGGCTTCGTCCTTTGCCGGGTCGTTTGTCTGTTGAAAGAAGGAGTCAAATACCACCAGGTCGCACCCGTCGTCCGCCAGCCGGTTCAACAATCGGGCGTGCAATCCCCGGTCCCAGGGTTGTCCGCGGGTTTGGTGAAATTGGTCGAACGCCTCATTGTCCATCAGAATCAAGGTCACCCGGTTCGTGATTGCCCGCGTGCCAAAACGGAACAAATAATCGTAGCTGGCGTTCACCCAGGGATCGCCCAGCGGCATCTTCCACAACATCAAACCGCAAAGCACCGCCAACGCCGCGCCCAGCGCGGATTTGAAAAATGGATGTCGTCCGATGGTTCTGACCTTCACCGCTGATTCAGTTTAGAAAAAAACCGGCCAAAATCAGTGATTTTTTTCGCGCCGGATATTGAAAAGGGGAGGTAATCATGCAAAATGGCGGGTCGGTTCGACCCTTCCGTTTATAAATCAGCCCAATTTTTTGAAAGATTGTCCTGGTTCCTGCGTATTGTCGGTGTTCGCTCCAAGTGTGGAGCAAAACAAACTGCTGTGCAGATTCCAGGGGCTGTCGAGGGGGAGGACGACAGCAACAACCCATAAAATGGCTCATAAACTATGAAAAGACATATCCCTTACATCATTGCACTGACAGTAGTCGCCGGATTGATTTTGGTTGCAGGAAATACTGCGCCTGCCCAAACACCGGATATTTTGGAACAGGCCGCGTTTCCCATCATTACAGTCCAACCCACTGACCAGGCCGTTACGGCAGGGTCGAATACCGTATTATCAGTCCAAGCAATCTATGCCGATAATTATCAATGGCAGTCCAACGGGGTTGACATTGCAGGGCAAACCAACAGCACGTTGACCCTTCAAAACATCGGGGTCAATAACGCGGGATTCTACTCATGCAATGTTTCCCAGAGTGGTGGAGATCCGGTGCCAACCCGCGCGGCGTCTGTGGAGGTTGAGACCGCCGCCAATGCAACCGCTGCTGGCGGCGTGACTGCTAATGGCATTCTTGGCGGAGGACCAATTGTGGTGTCCGGCGGACCCAAGGCCAGTAATGGCGTACAAGGAACCTGTCCGGGCAGTTACGCCGGTTATGTCATCTACACCAAGACAATTTCCCAAGGCTGGGGTTGGACGCCTGTCTCCGGGGCCACCGTCCTCACGGCTTCTGATGGCGGCGGACGGACAGATACAAAGGTAACCTATATGGGAGAATACGGCGATTCTGGTTGCAATCAAACAACGGTCACCATTCCTTATCCGTCACCAAGTCCGGTTTACAGATTCGCAATCTATTTTCCGAGCAATGTGCCAACCACCAACTATCCCATCGTCCTGACCGGATTTAATCCCTGACGGCGATTCGGTAATATCTTAACTCTCCGACCGGCAGCGCGGGTAAAAAATGCTCAATAGGGTTGCGGCGACATGTCGCAAAGGGGAAAACGTGAGCGACCCGCCTGCCGGCGGTTCCATGTAGTGGAAAGGAAGCCGTTTCTTGATGCAGATGAGGCGTGCCGCCTGTCCTGAGGTTCACCCGCTAAAAATTCAACTGCACGCTGACGAGCAGGGTTCGCGAGCGCGGAAGCTCATTGTAAAGGTTGAGCGGGTTTAAGCTGTAATTTTGATCAGTGATATTGAGGATGCCGAGGGTGACTTGACCTTTGCGATGCAGAAAACGATAGCCGGCAAACGCATTCAATTGCCAGAAGTCACCGCCCGGCTCGGCAGGATTGTATCCGCTGTTGCTTTGATCATACCAATCAGCCTCTCCCTGGGCAAAGAAACCGCAGGGATGGTTGTAAACCGCCGACAAACTCAACTCCTGCAGAACTCCCTTGGTCCGCTGACTTGGAATGATTGGATTTACAATAAATGATGGGCTGGCTGGCACATCGGGAAAATTGTCATTCAAGACCGCTTGACTGAGGCGGTAGCGTGCCCCGAGCGACCAGTCCCGGTCTAACAACTGATTGGCAGTGACCAGCACTGTTTCTTCCGAATAATCCAAATTTTCACGCAGTCCGGCTGGAACGGGATCGGGAAACACGAAGGGATAATAATTGAAGACGCCATCAACCCGGTTAACCGTGGAGTTCAATATCTCGCCGGAAATGCCCAGATAAGTGCCGGTGTTGAATTTTTGTTCCAGCGAAAGATCGTAGGTTTCAAATTTGGCCCCGGGATTATCCCCGGCGATGGCTTCCGGGATGATGCTGCGGTAGTTCTGGATGAAGCCCGCCACCTGTGAAGGCTCGATTTGATAACTTTGGTCCAGACTCGCACCGCCCAATGAGCGGGTATAGGCAAAACGGACGGTGGTTTTGTCCAGCGGCGTCCAAATCAGGCCGGCTTTGGGCGAAACCTGATTAGCCGTTGTTTCATTCCCGGAAATTGGCGCACTCTGAAAATCCTGCGGGTAGGTGATACGATCGTAGGTCACGCCGCCAATCAATTGTAGCGGCTCAAAAATCTGCCATTGATGGTAGCCGTAAAAGCTTAAGCGCTTGAACAGGGACATGATGTCTTCTTCAGGTATTGGATCAGGGAAAGCAGGCGCAACGGAGAAGGACGGATTGTCTTGCAGAACGGTGGTATGAAATTGGCCATACTGGATGCGGGTACCGATGACTGTATTGTGAGCAGGTCCTTCCCATATCTGTTGCAATTCTCCCGAATAGATATCCAGCTTGCGCGCATAATTCTGGTCCATTGTTATATTCTGCGCCGAACTAAAAACGGGAACGACGCCCGGAAAGGTTTGAAACAGGGAAGGCTGCGTAAAGTTGGTGAACGAATAAGTGTCGTCGAGGCGCGCCGCCAAAAACAAAGTGTGAACTCCGGGACCCCATTCGTGATGATAGCCAAAACTTACGATCGGTTCTTGTTTTTCGTTAAAGTAGTAAGTTGGGCTGGCCGTGTTTTGATCGTAGTATTGTGTCAAATCCCCACCGTCGGCTTTGTACTGTTTCACCTGCACATAAGCTGTGTCCCGTGGCGTGAATTGATATTTGAATGCCGCGGACAATTGCCGTTGTTCGATGTCTTCATTCATCCGCTGGCCCGGGTCGGTGCGGTAGAATCCTTCCAGGTCATAACTAACGTTGTCAAACACGCCGTATTGTGCGCCCGCCTGCGTCCAGGCACCGCGGCTCAGATATTCCGTGCTGGAAACGACCCCGAAACCGTCGCGCTCGAAGAGCGGGGAGTATTCCTGTTGGGAAATCGTGGGTGACAGGGTGCCGGCGCTGACCGGGGACAGCAAATTTGCCAGCAAATATTCACTCTCGGCGGGAGTTTCGTAACGGAGATTGACCTCATTCGGATCGGCGAGATTGGCATAGCTATTGGCCAAAAACAGGTGCGCCGAGTAATTCGCGTAATCGTAATTTACCGCGCGGGACGCCTCATTCGCGGCCCAGTCATCCATGCCATCGTCCTGGTACATCGCCGCCAGATTTGCGCTGCGCACCGCGCGATCCTGGTCCAGCAGCAGTTGCGAACGATAAACACTCCGGTTGTCGTTCAAGGCCTGCGACTTTTCCAAATCCTGAATCGCGTCGTTGATCCGGTTCTCCTGCTGGTCAAGCAGGGCGGAATAGAGCCAGGCTGTCGGGTCGTCCGGGTCCAGTTTTTCCGCAAGTTGAAGCTCCCTGGCGGCATGCGGGCGGTCGCCCGCAGCCGCGTAAGCCTTGCCCAGATAACTTCGCAATTCGGCGCGTTGCGGTTCGAGCGCGGCGGCCACCAGCAGGTCTTTGCACCCTCCCGCGACATCGCCGCGGCGGATGCGGCAAAGACCGCGTCCCAGCCATGCGTTACCGAGTGCGGAGTCCACCGCCAACGCCCGGTCGAACCAGTCGATAGCCTCACCGGTGCGGTTTTGAGCCGCGAGCAGGAATCCCTTCAGGGCGAGCGCCTGGGCATTGCGCGGCGCCAGCGTCAGGCTTTTATCCAGGGCACCCAGCGCCTGGCGGGTACGGCCGAAACTGAATTCCAGTTCGGCGACGTGTTCCCAGGCAAAACCGAAGTCCGGCGAATTAGTTGCGGCCTGCCGGGCGGATGCCAGCGCGGTGGGCAATGAAATTCCGGGGATGGCACGGGATTGTTCGTAATAGGAATCCGCCAGGAATTCCGTGGCCAATTGCGGGCGGGCTGCCGATGGATTCGGCTGGCGCTTCACGGCGGCGATGAGCTGTCGCAAGGCCTGGGCAATTCGTTGCGGATGGCTGGAGGCGTCGGAAATGGACAAGGAAGCCAGCGCCGATTCGGCCGGCTCGACTTGTCCGACGCTTAACAGCAGGCCGGCATAATAAACCCGCTCGGCGTCGGAATCGGGCCGCCGTCCCGCCGGATATTGGGCCAGCGCCGCCGGCAAATCACCCGAGCGATAGGCCTGGAGGGATTCGCCGAGGATTTTTTGTTCTTCCGACGTGAATGACAGATCCGCCGGATCGATCACCGCCGGGTAGTAAAAGCACCATTGCAGAACGTTGTTGGCAATGAAACCCGCGGTGCGAACGGGCGCCCGGCCCGGCTCGACGACGGCCTGCTGGCCGTTGGTCAGCAGCAGCATGGCCTGGTCGTTGCCAAACCGGACCTGGCCGTCAATGACGGAAAGGGTCGTGTGTTTCGCATCCTCCGCCATGGCGAATTCTGTACCCTCCACGCCGGCAACGGCGCCGCGGGTAATGACCTGGATGCGTCCCGGTTTGTCCCGGTGAAAAAACGAGAGGAGGCCCCGGAACAAATGCAGTCCGCACTGGGCATCCGCTGAATCCGGCGGCAGTACTTCAATCTCCGTCAAGGCGCCGAAAGACACAACGCTCCGGTCGGACCAAAGAAAGGCAATCCGGCTGTTAATGCCGGTGCGCAACCGGTCAAAGGGATGCAGGACCTGGTTGTTGTGCGCGGGGGTCCAGGTGGTGGCCGTGCCGGAAGCGACTTCCGCCGTGCCTTGCAGTTCCACAATCCGGACTCCGTTCATGACAGCGCCACCGGCCATTGGCGGTGCGCACGACCCCTCGACGCAAGCCAGGACACCCCCAAAAATTACGGCCATTAACAGGCCGCGGCCAGCTTTAGGAAACAAGTTCAAGTGATTCAATCCGTCCACGCATCTGACTGATTAACAACGGTGAGACAAGCAGATAACATCCTTTTATTCAACATTTTTCGAGATAACGGTATATTTTATTGCCAATCGCCCGACAAAAATTGCATTAATTGATCGATGGCACAGCCGAAGGATGAATTGATTCCGACTCGCGCAACTTTGATTCAACGCCTAAAGGACTGGCAGGATCAATCAAGTTGGCAGGATTTTTTTGACACCTACTGGAAACTGATTTATGGGACCGCCACCAAGAGTGGTTTGACTGCGACCGAAGCGCAGGATGTCGTGCAAGAAACCATGATTTCGGTCGCCAAGCACATGCCCGCCTTCAAGTATGACCCGGCGATTGGCTCCTTCAAAACCTGGCTCCTGAACATGACGCGCTGGCGTATCACCGACCAGCTCCGCAAGCGCGCGCCTTTTGGGGCCAGTCATTCCGCTGCCGACGACACCGCCACCGGCACCTGCATGGTGGACAAAGTGGTTGATCCGGCGGGTCCGGATTTGGACGCGCTGTGGGACGCAGAATGGGAAAAGAATCTGCTGGATGCGGCCATGGCCAAAGTCAAACGCCAGTTGGACCCGCGCAAATACCAAATCTTCGACTTGTACGTGAACAAGGAATGGCCGGCTGAAAGGGTGGCGGCCACCTTCGGCGTTTCCGTGGATCAGGTTTATCTGGCCAAACATCGGACGACGGAATTAATCAAGGCAGAAGTCAAAAAGCTGGAAGGGACAATGTGAGCCGCCGGCTGCCCGGCGGGATGCCGTTCAATGAATTTCGCCCGGAAATCCCTGCTGCCGCAACGCCTCGAATAAAACCAGCGCCGCGCAGTTCGACAGGTTCAGCGAACGGGATGGGGCGTTGAACATTGGAATTCGCAGCCAGCGCTCGCGGTTCTGTTCCAGCAATTGCCCCGGTAAACCGGCGGTCTCGCGCCCGAAAACCAGATAGTCGGCTGCCGAAAATTTCACTTCCGTATAAAGCTTCGGGCCTTCCGATTCAATAAACCACAGCCGTGCGCCAACGGGCAGTTTCCTTTCAAACGCCGTCCAACCCGGCCAGCGATGCCACTCGACGTGTTGCCAGTAATCCATGCCCGCGCGTTTGAGTTGCGCGTCGTCCAGCTTGAAACCGAACGGCTCGATGAGATGCAACGTCGTCTTTGTCGCCGCGCAGAGCCGCGCCACGTTGCCCGTGTTCGGCGGGATTTCCGGTTCGACTAAAACAATTTGCATGAAAAATTAAACCGCAGAGGCGCGAAGGCGCAGAGTTTTTTACCCTTTTGGTTCTTTCTCCGCGTCTCTGCGTCTCTGCGGTGAATAAAAGACTTTCCACAGCACTAGCCCATGCGCCGGGGCCGTCATGCCGGCCACCCGCCGGTCTTTCTTCGCCAGCATCCGCTTGATTTCAGCCGATGGAAACTTGCCCAAACCAATCTGCACCAGCGTGCCGACAATGCCCCGGCACATTTTGTAAAGAAAACCGTCACCCTCAATAATGAACGTCAGTTGCGGACCGGACTTTTTGATGTCGCACCGTGTGAGCCTCCGCCGGGTGGTTTCCATCTCGTAATTCCGATTGGCGGCGAACGATTTGAAGTCATGCCGTCCGACCAACAACGGTGCGGCGGCGCGCATGGCCGTCAGGTTGAGCGGGCGCGTCACCTGCCAGGCGGTGTGGCGCAGCAGCGGATTCATGGCGGTGTGGTTCCAGACGAAGTAACGGTATTGTTTTCCCGCGGCATCGAAGCGCGCATGGAAATTACCCCGCGCCCGCGAAGCCGCAAGCACACGGATGTCCTCCGGCAGCCAGGCATTGATGGCCAGCGCCAGTTTGCGGACCGGCATTTTGAACTCGGCGCCCGGCACCTCAAAATGCGCCACCATGCCGAGCGCGTGCACGCCGGTGTCGGTGCGGCTGGAACCATGAAGCCGCGGCGCGCCGGGGAACAATCTGGCCAGGGCGACCTCGACCTTCTCCTGCACGCCCGTACCGATTTTTTGCATCTGCCAGCCTTCGTAAGCCGTGCCGTCGTACGCAATGACCAGTTTGAATTTTTTTGAAGCCGACATTTTCTGCCACAGATTGGCACAGATGAAACATAGATCAAAAGAACGAATCTCTGTCCCTCTGTGTTTATCTGTGGCTCAAATCCCATCCAGATAACTTTGCAACAGAATGGCCGCGGCCATTTTGTCCACCTTCTCTTTGCGCTGGTCGCGGCGCACGTTGCCCTGGATCAAAATCCGGTTCGCTTGTGAACTCGTCAGCCGCTCGTCCCAGGTCTTGATCGGGACGGTGATGGCGCTGCGCAATACCGCAACGAAAGCCTCGACCTTTTGCGCCGGCGGGCCGTAACTACCATCCATGTTGCGCGGCAGACCAATGAGGATCAGATCCACCTCCTTCTCAACGAGCAACTTTTTCAACCGCTCCAGAAAATCCGCAAACGGTTCGGCCAGGATGTATTCCAACGGCTGGGCAATGGTCTTGGTTTCGTCGCTGACGGCGACGCCGATGCGTTTGGTTCCGTGGTCGAGGGCAAGGATGCGCATGGAGTTAACTCCCCCAAACTACTTTCTAAAATGCGTTTGGGCAATTACCGATTAACCACCGGGGAGGCAGCGTCAGTCCTCAACCAGCTGGTGTCGCCAATCAGGTCGGTCATCATGCCGGTCAAATCGCCTTTTGTGATCGGCAGGTATTTGCCCGTGGCCTCGGCAAACGGCCGGCCGGATGAACTGGCCAGCACGCCCTTGGCTTCAAAAATCCGGTTTTTGCGGTTCGCCACCAACTCGCCGGTGGCGATGATGTCGTCGTCGGGCCGCACGGGATTCAGAAACCGCACTGTCAGCTCGGCGCAGAATGCGAACTGCCCGGTAGGCACCGCGCATGCCCAGACCATGATTTCGTCGAGCACAGTCGTTAAAATGCCGCCGTGGACAACGCCGCGAAAGCCGATGTGGGCGGCGCGCAACCGGAAGCGCGTGTGCACGACGCGCCCGTCGGTCGTAAAACGCAGTTTAAGTCCGATGGCATTGCTTTCGCCGCAGACGAAGCACGAATGGGTGTGGGGCAATTCCCGCATGACAATGAATAGGCCGGGTAACAACGGCTCAGCGCAAGAAAATTTTCCTCTGCGAAAAAATGGCGGCGAATGGTTCTCCTTCTCCTCGGGGAGAATAGCCCTGTTGGCTTTTACACAACGACAAATTCATGCGTCCCGCGCCCATATCCCGCTGAATCGTAACCGCCGAAAGCGCATCCCGACTGTCATAAAAACGCTGGGTGATTACATTCAGGCCAAGCGTTATGAAAACGGGCTCCACCCCTATCAGGTAGCGGGTAAAATGGGGATTGAGACGGCGATGATTTTGGCCTGGGAAAGTGGAACCCGCGCACCCGATGGGAAACAATGGCAGATGTTGAGCGACCTGTTATCGTTTGATTCGGGAGTGGATTTCCCAAAACCTCACAGGGGTCGTTTGTTGGGTTTTATACGGTCAAAACGGTAAAGAAAGTGCTGGCGATGAGATGAGGGTTCGATTCCCTTCACCCGCTCCAATCTAATTTTGAGCCAATGATACCAATTGGTTTTCGCGTTTTCAGATTTTTCAAAAAGGTAAAGTGAGAATAAAAGTGAGAATAAAGATCTCCCTATTCGTTGCTTTTGATCAGTGAAATCGCCTTTTTTTAATGGGTTTTTCAGCGCTGAAAATTTGACCAGTGAGAATTCCCATCCTTTCAAACTCACTCCCCGCCGGAGTTGACTCCAAGGCCCTCATCTGCGCATTTGACATTTGCACAACGCACTATTCACGTCCGAAACCTCAAAAAAACAAGGGTATTCTTCCATCACAAGCCGTTTCCGCTCGAAATCAAGACCATCGGCGATTTGCTCATGGTCAGGCGAAAACAGGCCGTATTTACGCTCAAACAGCTCGCCGCAAAAACCGGTATCCGGCTGCATTGGATACGGCGCTTTGAATTCGACCGGTGCCTGCCACCACAGCCGGAGTGGGATTTGCTTCGTAATTTCTTAAAACTACCGCCCGAGCCCATTTTGACATTTACACAGCCCGAAAAGCCGATCGATAGACCCAAAACCATAGGCGAGCACCTGCGGAGGCGTCGGCTGGAGTTGAAACTCTGTCTTGCCGAGGCTGCGCCACGCATGGGCGTTTCCGTCCCCACCTTGGGGCTATGGGAATTGGGAAAGGTGTTCCCCAAGCACTGCTACCACGCCCAAATTGCCGCTTTTCTCGGTCGTGACCTGTTTTCGTAAGGTGTTGCGCCTTTTTTCGACAGGCTTGTGAACGTGCCGCGAAAGGACGTTGCACCAGCTTGAAGGCGAGGGTCGGAATCGAGCGCCTTTGGGGACGAACGACACCCAATTATGCCTGATTTTACAGGCTATTCAAGCAGATTGTGTCACTATTAGAATCCTCGGTTTCCACTTGGTTTGTTGGCCATTTTGTTAGCCATTTTAAATTTGACAGGAGCGGTATTGCCTGCATTTAACTGGCTGACATAGCTGGAATGGTCGCCGCCGTGACCGAAAGTGATCCGGGTGTTGCGAGTGAAAGAGCCTCCGACAAGACCCTTGGTTATCCTCAATCTTTGAGTCATCCGATGCGTTGATTCTTTTTGGCTGCCGTCGCTTTGGCCTGTGAATGGCCGTGCGCAGGGCCGTCCGGGAGGTCGAGGAATTGGCGCAAGCGGTGGGACAGTTCGACAAAATTGATGGGCTTTTGAAAAACAAACCGCCGGGGCGCGTGCCGGGAAGCCGCCAGATCCGGTGGCTGGTTCAGACCGGTCATCAGGATGACCGGCAGACCCGGGCGGAGGGCACCCAATTCCTCGGCCAGGTCGGCCCCCTGCAAGCCCGGCATCGTGTGGTCGGTAATGACCAAATCAAAATGGTCCGGATCGGCGCGGAGCGTGTTCATGGCTTCCAGGCTGTCCGCCCG
>JBEKTH010000008.1:0-89626 GCA_049516255.1 Verrucomicrobiota bacterium | reverse complement strand
TGTGAACGCTGCAAAAATTCCGGTTACAGCGGGCGCATGGCCGTCATCGAAGCCATGACCATCTCCGATCAAATCCGCAAACTCATCATTGCGCGCGCCAATACGCGGGAATTGGGCAAGGTGGCCGTCAGCCAGGGCATGCGCACGTTGCGGATGGTGGCACTGGACCGCGCCCGTGAAGGTATTTCCACGCTGGAACAGGTCATGGTGATGACCTCGGCCCATTGATCCGCGGCACGCCGCTCAGAATTTACGCTGGGGAATGGCAAACGGCTCCGGAGTTGTCGAGGTCCACGGAGCGGGCTGCGGCGCCCAGGCGGGGGTGGTAGGAGCCTGCATGCTGGCCGGCTGGGTAATACCGGGGAGCGGCGTCAAACCAATCGGTCTGGCTATCCCGCTGCTTAACGGGGCGAAGGAAGCGCCAACCGGATTGGCCAATGGCTCGGTGGAATCAGAATCCATCACGGTGGTTTGCGCGCCCAGGGAAGTTGTCCGGTCCGGCACCGTCGTCGCTGCCGTGACGGGCGCCGTGCCCGGGTTGAGCAATTGCTGGAACTGTGCTTGTTCCAGATCCGCCCTTTGTTGTACGGAATCGGGTGCCCATTCCGAAGCTGAACTGCCAGGTGCTCTTGACCAGGGCGAGTTCGCATTGGGAATTCCCAATGGATTGTTGTCCGGCGCGCTGCTCAAAGATTGGTTGAGCACCTTTGCCGATCGCAGGTCATCCAAACCACTCTCGACCAGGTCGGAAGAATCATTGTTATCACCGTTCGTTTGACCGTTGTCCGCTCCCCAAAAATTCCGCGACTGAAGCGGGTTGTCGGGCGAATTATTCTTCAGCCGCGCCGAGGGGCTTTGTCTTTCCAGATAACGTTCCATCGGGCTTAAATTGTCCGGCTGACCATTCGCGTCACGCCTCGGGGTTCGGGAAAGCTGTTCCGGCGCCACGCCCATGATTTCCGCGGGTGTCATGAAAACCCAATCCTGCCGGCCATTGGCTGATTTTTGAAAACGCTGTCCCGTGTCCGGCATCGGCGCCGGCCCGAAATCGCCGAAGGAAGGCACCGGCGAGATGTCTTGAAACAGGCCTTGCAGATTCGCCGGCGGCACCGGTTGCGTGGAAAGCGACGTCAGGTTGGAGGCGGTCGCGTTGTTGGCTGGTGACGAAAAAACAATGGGTTTCCAGGCATTGGTCACCGTTGCCTGGGCGTCAACGGCCGACACCGCCGCCAGCACTGCCAGGGCCGGCAGCAGCGTCCGTCCCAAACTGAAAAGGCGGAGGTCCATTCAAACATCACCCTACCGCAAATTACCGCCAGCGTCAAAACGGATTTACTGCCGTTCGTACTCGCCTTTGCTGACTTTTTTGAGCACGGTAAACCCGGCCTTTTTTGCGTCCGAAACGGACAGCGGCTTGAGTTTCTGCGGCGAATTGAAGGTGGAAATGATCTTGCGCACCGGCTTCTTGCAGGCCGGACAATTCGTCAACGGCCTGGCTGAGAGCGGCCGGCGCAAAGTGAACTTGCCGCCGCACATCTTGCACTCGCCTTCACACAGTTCGTATTCGTAAAGAGGCATGAGCAAATTTCGATTTTCGATTGCTGATTGTCTAATGGAAATTGAATAAACTTGTCGGCGGTGAACGCAACAAAGTCCAGTCCAGCTACAATCTTTCTGACTGCCGAATGGCGTTACCTGGCAATGCTTAATTACGAAATTAAGCCGGCTGCGCTTGCAGCGTTTATTCCAGCCGGTACAGAGTTGGATTTTTGGAACGCTAAAACGTATGTAAGTCTGGTCGGGTTTCTCTTTCAGAAAGTGCGCGTTGGCGGAATCTCCATCCCGTTTCACCGCAGTTTTGAAGAAGTCAATTTGCGATTTTATGTTCGCCGAAAAGCAGACGATGGCTGGCGACGCGGAGTCGTCTTCATCAAGGAACTGGTTCCCCGAATGGCCATCGCCTTCATTGCGCGAAAAAGTTACAACGAAAACTATTTTGCCGTGCCGATGGCACATAGCATTGAAAAAGACGGGGAAGAAATTAAATCTGTTTCATATTTCTGGCGGTCAAATGGGCGAAAGGGTTTTCTGAAAGTGATGGCGCGCGGCCATGCTCAGCCGCTGTTGGCCGGTTCGTTGCAGGAATTCATCGCTGAGCACTATTGGGGCTATACAAAACAGCGCGATGGCTCGACGGTGGAATATCGGGTCGAACATCCGCGCTGGCGGGCTTGGGAAACCCAGGTGGCGGAATGTCGTTGCGCTGTGGCCGATTTGTATGGCGAGAACATCCGTGGATTGTTTGATCAGCCTCCTGCTTCAAGCCTTCTCGTGGATGGATCGGAAGTAAAAGTGTATCGAGGGGCAAAGTTGACCGCATGAACGAACCCAAAACAGAGCCGGCCGGCTGGATCCTTTATGATGATTCGTGCGGATTCTGCCGGCGTTGGATTCCCTTTTGGGCAAAGACCTTACAGAAACACGGATTTGAAATCGCTCCGCTTCAGGCGAGTTGGGTCGGAGAAAAGCTGCAACTGGACGACAAGAACCTGCTGCACGATTTACGCTTGTTGTTGGCAAACGGCGAGCAAATCCAGGGCGCTGACACCTATCGATATGCGATGAAAAGGATTTGGTGGGTGTATCCAGTTTATTTATTTTCCATTGCCCCGATGGGTAGAGACATTTTCAACTGGAGTTACCGAAAATTCGCCACGCACCGTCATCAAATTTCACGTGCTTGTAAATTGTAGCTCTTTTCAAATTTGCTTCGCCAGTTACTTCTTCAAAAACGCGCTGAACAAGTCAATCGGCAGCGGCAGGAACGTGGTCGTGTTGTGTTCGCTGGCCATTTCGCGCATGGTCTGGAGATAGCGCAGTTGCAGCGCAATTGGTTCCTTGCTGATCAACGCGGCGGCCTGCACCATTTTTTCGGCGGCCTGGAATTCACCCTCGGCGTTCACGACCTTGGCCCGGCGTTCACGTTCGGCTTCGGCCTGCTTGGCCATCGCGCGCTTCATGCTGTCCGGCAGGGCGACCTCCTTCACTTCCACGCCCGTGACCTTGATGCCCCACGGCTCGGTCTGCTTGTCGATGATTTCCTGCAATTTCTGGTTGATGACATCGCGTTGTGACAGCAAATCGTCCAGCGGCGACTGGCCGAGCACGCTGCGCAGGGTCGTTTGTGCGATGAGCGAGGTCGCCTTCCAGAAATTTTCCACCTTCACCACCGCCGCGTTCGGGTCCACCACGCGGAAATAAACCACTGCGTCCACCGTGGCGGGCACGTTGTCGCGCGTCATGATTTCCTGCTTGGGCACGTCTATGGTCACCACGCGCAAATCCATCCGCACCATCTTGTCCACGATGGGAATCAGAAAGATGATGCCCGGCCCTTTCGCGCCCTGCAATTTGCCGAGCCGGAAAATGACACCGCGCTCATATTCGCGCAGGATGCGCAACGCCTGCGGCAGCACAATGACCGCCAGAATGAAGATGACCACGGCCCACGTGCCGAGTTTGGCGATGGATTCTACAGGGATGTCGTTCATAATTGCTTTCCTTTAGTTTTTCGGTTTCACTTTCAACGTTAATCCTTCAATGCTGATAACTTCGACGGGCTGTCCGGCCTCCACCACCGTGTCGCTGACGGCGTTCCAGTTCTCGCCTTCGATAAAGACCCGGCCGCCATGCGCGTCGATTCGCGAAAGCGCGTTCACGGTTTTGCCGAGCATGGTTTCCCGGCCGGCGCGGACGGGTTTGAATTGCGCCCGCAAACCCGCGCCCACCACAAAGACAAAAAATGCCGCCGTCACCACCGTGGCCGGAATAATCCAGGCCAGAGATAAATTGTAACCCGGGCCCGCGTTATTGAACAACATCAGCGCGCCAAGGAAAAAGGCGACGATGCCGCCCGCTGTCAAAATCCCGTGCGTCGGCGCAAAAATATCGATGATAAACAGCCCCACCGCCATCCCCATCAGCACCAACCCCGCGATGTTTACGGGCAGAATTGCCGACATGTAAAGCACGAGAATCAGCGCAATCAAACCGACGACGCCCGGCAGAACCGCGCCCGGACTGCTCAACTCGCCGATGAACCCGTAAATCACCATCAGCATCAGAACGAACATGACTTCCGGCCGCAGAAACAACCGGGAGAACTGTTCCCAGGCGTTCATGGGAATCTCGACGACCGTCGCCTTTGCCGTGTGGAGTGTTTTGTCACCGACCTTGCGTCCATCCAATCGCTTGAGCAAATCGGGAAGGTCGGTCGCGATCAGGTCAACAGCGTTTGTTTTCAGCGCCTCTTCACTGGTGATGGAGGCACTTTCGCGCACGGAGGCCACGGCCCACGCGGCGTTGCGATGCCGCTTGTCGGCGATGGATTGCGCGAACGTGGCCGTGTCGTTCTCAATCTTCGTTTTCATCGTGTCGCCGGTGTTTTCAACCTCCCCGCTCGCGCCCAATTCCACCGGATGCGCGGCGCCAATGCGCGCGTGCGGCGCCATCGCCGCCACGTCCGCGGCCATGGTGATGAACACGCCCGCGCTGCCTGCCCGTGCCGGCGCCGGCGCCACGAACACCACGGTCGGCACTTTCGAGCTGTAGAAGGCCTGGACGATCTCCGACGCGGAATCAAGCAGGCCGCCGGGGGTGTCGAGCTGAATGATGAGGCATTCGTCGTTTTGCGCCGCGGCCACATCGACGGCGCGGGAAACGTAACTGGCGGTGGCCGGGCCGATGGCGCCGTCAATTTTAATCAGCCCCACTTCCGCGGCCTGGGTGACCGCGTTCAGAACCAACCCGGTGATTAAAATGGAACCCCAACGCTTCATAACTTTCCCGCTAGAAACCCACGCTAGCAGAAAGCGTGTCTTCTGCAAATCATTTCGCCGGCACGCTCAACGTGCAAAATTTTCCGCCATCGCCACGGCTTTGCGCATGGCCATGGATTTGTTCACCGTCTCTTGAAATTCGCCTTCCGGCGTGGAGTCATTCACCCAGCCGCCGCCGGCCTGCACATAAACCTTGCCGTCCTTGATCAGCGCGGTGCGGATGGTGATGCAAGTATCGAGATTGCCGTTGAAGGAAAAATAACCGACGCAGCCGGCATACGGTCCGCGCGTGGTCTGCTCGAGTTCGGAAACGATCTGCATCGCGCGGATTTTCGGCGCCCCGCTCACGGTGCCGGCGGGAAAGGTGGCGCGCATCAAATCGTAAAGCGATTTATCGGCGGATAATTTCCCCTCGACCTGGGTCACGATGTGCATGACGTGGCTGTAACGCTCAATGAACATCAGGTCTTTCACCTGCACGGTGCCGAAATCGCACACGCGCCCGATATCGTTGCGCGCCAGGTCCACCAGCATGACGTGCTCGGCGCGTTCCTTCGGGTCGGCGAGCAATTCCTTCTCGAGCGCCTTGTCTTCGTCCTCGGTCCTTCCGCGGCGCCGCGTGCCGGCCACCGGGCGGATTTCGACCCGGCCGTCCTCGCAACGCACATGGATTTCCGGCGAGGCGCCCACGAGCGAAAAACCGTCGAGTTCGAGCAAAAACATGTAGGGTGACGGATTGACGGAACGGGCGGCGCGATAAAGGTCGAGTGGCGACGCCTTGACCGGCGCGGAAAACCGCTGTGAACCGACGACCTGGATGATGTCGCCGGCGGTGATGTACTCCTTCGATTTGAGGACGTTGGCGGAAAATTTTTCCCGGGTCTGGTTGGACTCAAACGGGATCGCGGGCACCTCGTTCGGCACCGTTACGGGATGATGTTCGCTCGGCTGTTCGAGCAGTGAAATAATGCGTTCAATTTCACTCGTCGCATTTTCGTAGGTGTCGGCCGGACTTTCGGCGTCATCCAGGATCGCGTTGACCAGAATGGTGATGGTCTGGGCCGCGCGGTCGAAAATCAGCAGCTGGTCGGCGATCAAAAAGACCATCGTGGGCGTGCCCAGTTCATCCTGCGGCGGGCGCGGCACGACCGGTTCGACGTCATGGATGAATTCGTAGCCGATGAAGCCGACGGCGCCGCCGGTGAAGCGCGGCAGGCCGGGCAACGCCACGGCGCGATATTTTTTCATGACGCGTTCGACAACTTCAAGGCCGTCAGCAACCAGGTAGGGCGCGCCGTCCCCAGCGCGCCGCGGCTCGGCGGGCAGAGGACTGCCGGCCCTGCCTTTGACTTCAAATGTTTCGACGACCTTGCCGTTTTCGACAACTTCGACGCGGTCACCGGTTTGCCGGATGACGGCGCGCGGATTGCAGCCCACGAACGAGTAGCGGCCGAGGTGTTCGCCGCCTTCAACGGATTCAAACAGGAAGGACTCACCCTGTCCGCGGATTTTCCGGTAGGCCGACAGGGGCGTTTCAATGTCGGCGAGCAGGCGGCGCGTGACGGGAATCAGATTTCCCTGCCCGGCCAGTTTCGAGAATTCTTCAAGCGTTGGCGAAAACATGCGGCCAACAGCTTAAACGATCTGGTCGGGCGGGCGCGAGTATGTTTCGACCACCAACGTCCGGGCCGCCGGCGGTTGGTTTTTAGTGATTTGCAACTGGCATGCCTCGCGTTTGAAGGCGCGGTGGATGCGCCAGATGGCCAGCAGGGAATAAAATGCCACGGCCATGGCGTACGTCACCATGCCCATGCCAATGGCGAAGGGCACCTGCCACGGCTTGCTGAAGCCAATCAGGGCTGCGCCGACCGCGGCCGTCAACAGGGTGTTGCCGGCGAGGCAAGAGAGATGCAGGGAGACGCGCGTTTCCCGCACGCGCTGGACGTGCCATGCCCGGTAGGCGTCCTCACCCAGCGAACGCATGAGCCAGGCGGACTGGAAATTGCGCGCGGCCACCAGCACGCTGGCGGTGGTGACGACGATCGCCGACAACGGCCACATCGCCAGAACCACGACCACCGCCGCGTTCAACCACAATCCCCATTTCCAGCCAAGCTTTTTGGCGATGGGATTGCCCTCCAGCGCCAGGTTGGGGGTGGCGGTCCACGTGCTGAGAAAATCCATCCCGCGCCCGAAGGCCAGCAAGGCGAGCATCAGAAAATACTTGCGGCTGTCAAATGAGACCGAGTCGTACATTATTTCTTTCCGTAGATTTGTTCCGGGGTTTCAAGCTGGGCTTCCGTCAGCTTAACCGATTTTCCGTCCTTTTCCAGCGAACGGAAGAAGCAGGATCGATATCCCTCGTGGCAGGCCGCCCCGGTTTGTTCGACCTGGATGAGCAGGACATCGCCGTCACAGTCGAAGGCAAGGTCCCTGACCTGTTGCACGTGTCCGCTGGTTTCGCCTTTCATCCAGAATTTCCGGCGCGACCGGCTCCAGAAGTGCGTCCTGCCGGTTTCGATGGTTTTTTCGAGCGAGGCCCGGTTCATCCAGGCCATCATCAGGACGCGCCCGCTTTTCTGGTCCTGAACAATGGCGGGAATCAGACCGTTGGCGTCAAATTTCAATTGGTCGTAAAAATCCATGTGTTGAGCACTCTAGCACAAATCAGCCGGGACAAAAGTTGAATCTACGGGGTGTCCGGTCGCGATAAACCGGACGCCCTTGGGTGATCGGGCGGCACATTCGTCATGACATTGACGATTCTTGGGTCAAAGCCCGGTGAATTGGTGTGTGCCGGCAGGGAGTTAGTTGGTGGGGATGGCGGTGGCATTCGTGACAACGGTTTCACTGTTTGTCCGCGCGATAAAATTATTTGTCGGGAAACCCGGGGCATTCGTCGCGTCGCTTTCGCGTTCGGTAATGGCGTGTTCCAGCGTGTCTTTGAGGCCGGAATACATCGTATTGGTCACCGCGTCGAGCTGCGCGCGAGCCCCGGCATAACGTCCGGCCAGCATCTTGATCCGGGCCAGATGAATGTAAACACCCTCGCGTTCGATGTCATCGTGGGCAATTTGCAGCGTGTTGGTCCACGCCACCAGGGCGTCGTTGGTGCGGAGCGGGCGGATGCCGTAATAGCCTTCCGCATATTCGGTGGCGAGCGGGAAGTTGTCCGGGTCCAGTCGCATGGCCTGGCGGTAAAGCGCGAGCGACTTGTCAAAAACCTGTTGCTCATCAAGGTGGTAAAAGGACTTCGCATCCGTGCGATAGAGATAAACCGTGACCGCGAGATTCTGGTAATAAACCGACTCGGTGGGGTCCATCTCAATGGCTTTGGTAAAGTACGCGAACGCGTTGGTGATGGGGCCGTATTCACCGTAATAGTTGCCGAGGTTGTTCCAGGCCGCCGGGTTTTTGGGGTCAAGTTGCAGGGCCTTCTCGTTTTGAAGTTTCGCGGCATCCTCGTCGCCAATGTTGTTCAAGAAACTGGCATAGGCCAGGTGCCCGGGGGCGAAATCCGGGTGGCGCCGCAAAAAATCCTCGTAGCTTTTGCGGACGACATCCAGCCGGGCCATGATGCGCGCGTTTAACTCCGCCTTGGTTTCACCCGCGCCCTGGGCCGTGAAGGCATTGTTGTCACGAATCCATTTATCCACCTCGGCCATCGCCGCGTCGTCCCCGGCCATCAATTGCTCCAGTTCCTTCTCCGCCGAGTCGTTGGGATTGGGAAGGTTGACCGAGAGCCCGGCCTGCTGCTGGACCAAATTGCTGACGGCCTGCGGCGGGTTCGTGGCCAGCACCGCGCCCACTAGGCCGATGAGAAGTTGATTCATACCCCCAGCCTAGGCGCGTGGGAATGGCGAGTCGAGGCGGAAGGCAATCGCCGATTACGTCACCAGGGCAATCCAAACCAACAGTCCGGCCAGCGCGGCCAGAGTCACCGGAATGCCCAGCCGGGCAAAGTCCCAAAACGAAATTTTGATTCCCAGGGTGCGCGCCTGCTGAACCGTGATGATGTTGGAAACGCTGCCAATGACGATGAGACTGCCGCCAAAACTGTTGGCCAGCGCCAGAATGTAAGCGATGGCCGGTTGCGAGAGGTTGACCACTTTGAGCAACAGCATCACCGCTGCCGAGTTGTTGATCAAGTTGGACAAGACGGCAGTCGCCAGGGTCAGGGTGGCCGGCGCGTTGAGATTAAAGTTGCGGTGGGCCAGCCATTGCACGGCCTGGTCGCCGCAACCGGTCGACTGAAAGGCGCCGGTCACCACAAACAGTCCCATGAACAAAACCAGAATGGGCCATTCCACCAGACCCAGCAAATCGTCGGTGCGAAACCGGGTGCTGGCCAGATGGATTCCGGCGGCGGCCAGGGCAATGACTTCCTTGGGCAACGACGAGAAAAACAGGCCGATGACCACGGCGAGAATGATCAATCCCTTGATCGTGTGCGTCCGGTTGAACGGGCGGGGCGGCAGGGTTGATTCCGGGGCAACAGTCGGGGTGGACATGAGTTTTTTCCGTGAAAGGAGCCAGATGATTCCATAGGCGGCGGCCAGCGCCAGAATGACCGGCACCGCGCTCCAGAGCAGATAGTGGCCAAAACTAAGATGTGCGACCTGCCCAATCATCATGTCCTGCGGATTGCCGATGAGCGTAGCCGCCGCGCCGAGGTTGCTGGCGATGGCCAGGGCAATCAGATACGGGATGGGGTTGAGCCGCTGGTGCAACAGCGCGGTGCCGACGATGGGCGCAAACACGTAGCAAACGATGTCGTGGTTCAGAAATGCGGACAGGCCGCCGGTGACCAGCATCAACACGAGCAGAAACCGCGCGGGATGTCCCAGCCGCGCCGAGATGCCGCCGGCCACCAGATCGTAGAAGCCTGATAGACGGAGTTGCGCCGAAATGACAAAAAATCCGAACAGCAAAAAAATGGTGGGCCAATTGATCCAGGCAACCACATCGTTGGTGGAAATGTCACCGAATATGATCATCGCGATGGCGCCGAGCAGGGCAATACCCACGCGATTGACTTTCAAGCCGGGCACGCGCCCCACGGCCATCCCGATGTAAGTAACGGCAAAAATCGCCAGAATAACGGGCCGTTGGGAAAAACCCGCGGTTGCGGTGGCAAGCAGGCCGGTCATGGCGGGAAATCCATTTTATTTGGCGAGCCGTTTGCGGATGGATTGCAATTCCCGGCGGTGTGGCTTGCTGATTTTGGGATAACTCATCTTCAACGAGTTTAGCGTGTCGAGAATGATCTGCGAAATGATGAGCCACGCGTTTGCCTTGTCGTCGGCGGGAACGACAAACCACGGCGCGTGGGCGGTGCTCGTCGCGCTGAGGCAGCCTTCATAGGCCTTCATGTAATCTTTCCAGAATTTCCGTTCCACGATGTCAGCCTGGCTGAATTTCCAGTTTTTTTCCGGGTTGTCAATGCGTTCGAGAAACCGCCGGCGCTGTTCGTCCCTGGACAGGTGCAGGAAAATTTTGATGATGCGGGTGCCGTTGCGGTACAGATGTTTTTCCAGGTCGAGAATGGAGCGATACCGTTTTTCCCAGATCGTTTCTTTGTCCAGCAGTTCCGGCGGAAGCTGTTGGGCATTAAGCAGTTCCGGATGCACGCGTACGATGAGCACCTCCTCATAATAGGAGCGATTGAAAATGCCAATACGTCCACGTTCCGGCAGACGGCAGGTCGTGCGCCAAAGAAAGTCGTGTTCCAGGTCCTCGGCCCCCGGGTGTTTGAAACTGAAAACTGCGCAACCCTGCGGGTTGACGCCGGACATGACGTGCTTGATGGCGCCGTCTTTGCCGGCGGCGTCCATCGCTTGAAAAATCAACAGCACCGCGTACTGGTTCTGGGCATAGAGCAGATTCTGTTGCCGGCTCAATGCCCGGGTGTGTTCGGCGAGGATTTTCTGGTAGTGTTCCTTCGATTGGTAGAAGGGTTTTGCCCGGGTCGGCCATTTCCTGAGTTTGACTTTCTCGCCTTCGCGAACGCGGAATCTTTGCGGCTTGATTTTCATGGGTTGATGACCGGCTTTGAAAAACAATACCCCACCTGCCGGTGCCGGTTCAACACCGCGTTGATGATTCCCTTTCGCGCTGGCAGCCAGTCTCAGGCCACCTGCCGCATCATGTCCTCGCTGCCAAAAGGATTGGGCGCGCGGAGAATGCATTCGGGATCATCCCGCCACTGGCCGTCCACGAGGAAACGGTAGTGATGCGCGCCCGGGGACAATTCCACCGTTGTCCGCCAGACACCGTCCAGGCCTTTCTGCAGGTTGATGGGACGCTCCTGCCATTGCGTAAAATCGCCCACCAACTGCACGCTGGTTGCGGCCGGTGCGGAGAACGCGAAGGTTTGGTGCCGGCCATTATGCTGATTGTTCCTTGGGTATGATTTTTTTGACATATTTTTTCCTTTCCGTGCGTCAGGGTCACAGTACTTTGATGTTCCGCCGGTTTTGCGATTCACAATTTCCCTGGTCCAACCAACAACTCCCTTTTCAGGCAATGACACGGAGTGAACTCAACCGTTTTGCGGGTATTTCGCCCACCCCGTGCCGCTGCGGCGGAAACCCGCCGCGGCAAATCCTGTCCCTCGCAAAATCAGCTTACGCCACCCCGACCCTAATCCTCCAGCCCTGGCAAAGCAAATCTCAAGACGAACTTATTCGTTCATGCCCCAATGGTGTGGAACGGGCAGCCGTTCGGTGAAAGCCGGTCGTGCTGCCGTTGCGTCCACTTGTTTCCGTTGTTGCCAACGGTGAACAAAGGACGTCGAATGCCGGGTATTCCGAACGCTGTGATTTCCCAGGAGAGTCAGGTCATGCCCGGCAGTGAACGTTTTGATTTCATCCCAAAACGTTGACTGTGAACGGTTTTTGCCGGTGCCAAGCGCCAGCACGGCAGCATCCTGGACCCGCCGGTGCTCCGCCCAGTTTTTCAGCCAGTCCAGCAGTTCCGTGGTCGGCGAAGGAATACGATCCAGGGCGAGCACGATTAAATCCGCGTTTGCCGCCACGGCCACGGTGAGAGCGACCAGCGCCGGTTGCTTCAGGACATCGCAGCGCCACGGTTTGATGTCCAGCTTCACACCTGCGTCGGCGCGGTGAGCGACACGTTCCAGCAACGCAGTGGCATGCGCAGCGGAATCGAAGTCATCGTAAATGATCACGGCCTTCAAAATCATGCTGAAAGGCCCTTTTTTGGTTGTTGCCATGGCGCTCATGATAAACCCACCTCTTGTATTTGTATGTACGACACCGCGGGGATGAAATCGGTTCAAACATGTGAATAATTTTTCGGGGAAGTTTTGGGCACCGAACCGGAGCGGGTTGGTTTTGGGCGCCGGCGGAGAAAACAAGGATGAACGACCTCCTTCCGTTGCCGGCCCGACCTTCGCGGGCCGTACGTTTCAAACCTCACTGACCACGCCCCAATGAACGTCGAGACGTTTGCCGAGGTAAAGTTTCACGGCCTTGACGAGCACGTCGGCCTCGAGGTGCCGGCCGCGGGCGATGATGTCCTTGAGTGTCATGCCGGGGCGGATTTTAAACGAGCCCTGGGCGATGATCGGTCCTTCGTCCAGCCGCATCGAGACGAAGTGTGCGGTGACGCCCGCGATCTTCACCCCACTTTCGTACGCCTGCCGGTAGGCCTGCGGGCCGGGAAAACTCGGCAACAACGAGGGGTGAATGTTGATGATCTTGTTTTTGAACCGCCAAACGACATTGGGCGACAGGATTTTCATGAACCGGGCGAGCACCACGAAATCAATCTCGTGCGCTTCGAGGAGGCGCAACGCGCGGGCTTCGGCCCGCGCCCGGTCGTTCCACGGGATGCGGACGAACCGCAGTTTGAATTTTTGGGCGAGCGGTGCGAGGTCGGGGCGATTGCCCAATACGAGCACCGGGTCGGCCTTGATTTCCCGTCGGCGGTACGCGGCCATCAGCGCTTCGAGGCCGTGCGGTTCCCGGGTGGCCATGATGGCGAAACGCTGGCGGCGACCCGGCCGGGTGAACCGGATTTTGATTTCCATGCGGAGTTGCCGCGCCAGCTGGTCCAACCCCGCACGCACCCCGGCGGCATGGCAATCGCTTGCAAGCCATGAGGCTTGAAGCGTCATGCTGAACCGGCCGCGGGTGACCTGTTCCTCGAGCGCTTCAATGTTGGCCCTTTGCTCGAACAGAAAGGCGGTGACGCGCGCGATGACGCCGGTCTTGTCACGACCGATGACAGTGATGGTGGCCAAATGCCTCATTTTTGGTCGCGTCGGACTGTGCAGGTTTTTCACGCCGGAACGCAACTTTTTTTCACCATGGTTGTTGGTATAACCAGGTAAAAACAGAACAACTTAAATGGGTTTTAGCTCGATAAAAAATCTGGTCGCGTCCGTTGCCGAAGCGACGCCCGCCCAATTTGACGACTGGCGCAAGGCCTGGCGCGCGGCGGTGGCCAACGGCTCAACGGAGTCATTGCTGTCGTTCATGGCGCGCGAGCGGGGCCTGGCGGAGGACGTCTTTCTGCAACGGCTGGCGACCGCGCTTGGCTGGCCGTATGTGGATTTGCACAAGCACACGATTCCGCCGGAGGCGCGGAACAAACTGTCTACGAAGGTGGCCTTTCAATATTTCGTCCTGCCCACGGCCGTGAGCGACGACGGGTTGCAGGTGGTGGTCAGTGATCCGTTTGACGCGGCGATGATGAACGCGGTGCGGTTTGATGCGCACAGTCCGGTGCGATTCGCGCTGGCGCCGAAGACGGAAATCGAAAAGGCGCTTAAAAAATACTACGGTGTCGGCGCCGAGACGCTGGACGAACTTGGCGAGAGCGAACCCATGGAGCTGGAAATTGCCAGCGACAAGGAAATCACCGAAGATGATCAGGAGGCAAGCGTCATCAAGTTCGTCAACCAGATTATTTGGGAAGCGCACAAGGACCGCGCGACGGACATTCACTTTGAACCGGCGGAGGACGAGCTGCGGATTCGTTATCGCATCGACGGCATTTTGCACCAGACGCCGATGCCGCCGCAGCTCAAGCGGTTTCAGGCCGCCCTCATTTCACGCATCAAGGTCATGAGCGGCATGAACATCTCCGAAAAGCGCCTGCCCCAGGACGGCCGCATCAATGTCCGCATCAAAGGCGAGGAAATTGACATTCGCGTCTCGACCGTGCCGACGGTTTATGGCGAAAGCGTTTCCCTCCGCCTGCTCACGCGCGGGAAAATTTTCCTGAGTCTCGACAAACTCGGGTTCGCGCCGCAGGACGAGGCGATCATTCGTGAAATCATCGTCAAGCCGCATGGAATTTTCCTGGTCACCGGCCCGACCGGTTCGGGCAAATCCACGTCGCTCTACGCCTTTCTGAGCGCGATCAATTCCGTTCACAAGCGCATCATCACGATTGAGGAGCCGGTTGAATACGAACTCAAGGGCATCAATCAAATCGCGGTGCGGCCGGACATCGGCCTGACCTTTGCCATGGGTTTGCGCCACATCCTGCGGCAGGATCCCAATGTGATCATGGTCGGTGAAATCCGCGATCTGGAGACGGCGGAGATCGCCATTCGCGCGTCGCTGACCGGCCATTTGGTGTTCAGCACGCTGCACACGAACGATGCGCCGAGCGCGTTCACGCGGTTGATTGACATGGGCATTGAGCCGTTCCTGGTGGCGTCCTCGGTGGAGGCGGTCATGGCGCAACGCCTCGTCCGTACGATTTGTCCATCGTGCAAAACGGAGCAGAAGGTGGAGCGCGGTTACCTGCAAAAAATCGGCTTTCCCGAAAATGAAATCGACACCGCCAAATTCTGGCAAGGTGCCGGATGCGAGGACTGCCGGCAGCTCGGGTATCAGGGGCGCAAGGGCATTTACGAATTGCTCATCCTCAATGAAAACATGCGCCCGTTGATTTTAAACCGCGCCCCGGCTTCCACCATTGCGGCCAAGGCCATCGAACAGGGAATGCGCACGTTGCGCACCGACGGCTGGACCAAGGTCAAAGGCGGGGAAACGACCATTGAGGAGGTTCTGCGCGTCACCCAGATCGAGGAACACATGGACGCCCTCGTTGGCGACACCAAAACCGAAATGTGGGTCAAGGCGTGAGCTCGACCCCGCCACATCAAATCTTTTCCTGATATGGCCCGCTGGCAATACTGCAACATCCTCCACGTCGGCACCGACGCGTATCGCCTCTGGCAGTTTGATGCCAAAGGCGACGGCTTTGCGCTCGACCGCGAGCACTCGGGCGCCGCCGGAACACCCGTGCCGTTCCACCTGGCGGCCAAGTCGTGGCGTTCCTTGTGGCAACCCCGGTTGAACATCGCGTGGCTGCCGCCGGAAAATGTTTTTCTGCGCGTGATCGAACTGCCCCGGAGCAACTTTGAGGAGACGCTGGCCATGGTGGAGTTGCAGATGGAAAAGCTGTCACCGCTGCCCGTGGCGCAAATCGTGTGGATGATCCACGTGCTGTCGCAAACGACGGGCTTGCCGCGCCAAAGCGAAGCGACGGCGGGCGATTTACAAACGGTCATTGTCGTGATTGCGGCCCGCCATGCGGTCGGGGAATTTCTCGGCAAACTGGAAGGTCAGGAGTACCTGGCCGACCGGCTCGAGGCGCCCATGTTGGATGAATTGGAGGTCACCGCCGCGACGGAAGATGGCGCCTGGATTTACCCCGCCGCCTATGCCGGGCAGAATGTCGCGCTGGTGGCCTGGTGGTCCGGTGGCACCTTGCGGAATTTAAGTTTTGTGGTTTTGTCGCAGACCGGAGACCGGGCGAAAAGCCTGCAGGACCAACTGGCACAACTGACCTGGGCCGGCGAATTGGAAGGCTGGCTGACCGCGAAGCCGGACTGGCACCTGGTGGCCGACGGCGAGGCGGCCGCCGAATGGGAAGGCATGCTGCTGGCGAGCCTGGGTGAGCCGGTGGCCGTCACCCGGCCGCTGCCCTTTGTGGAACTGGCCGCGCGCACGGCACGGCGTTCCGCCCAGAGCGATGCACGGGTCACCCTGCTGCCCCCGGAGTTTTCCGCCCGCTATCACCAGCAGTTTGTAGATCGATTATGGCTGCGCGGCCTGGCGACGGCCGGAATTTTGTACGTGATCGGCGTGATGGTTTATTTTTGCGCGGTCGGTTTTCTCTCCTTTCAGACGGGCAAGGCCGAGCAGGTGGTCGCCGGACTCAGCGGCAGTTACACCAATGCGCTGCAACTCCAGGCGCGTTACCAGGTGCTCCGGGAGCGCCAGGATTTGAAATACGCGGCGCTGGATTGCTGGAAAATCGTCGCCGAACAGTTGCCGTCGGGAATTTCGCTGCAACGGCTGAGTTTCGCCGACGGCCGGCAGTTATCCCTCAACGGAACCGTCCCGTCGGACCAGATTGCCCAAATCACCGATGGTTTTTATGACGCGGTCCGCAAGGCGAAGCTGAATGGTCAACCCATGTTTGATGCTTCGGGCAGCGAGATTCCGACTTATCGCCAGCTGGCCAATACGGTAAGCTGGCAATTCTCGCTCATGCTCCGGCACAAGCAGGAGCAGGAGGACGCGCCATGAAAAAATTCTTCGCGCAATTACGCCCGCTCGAGCGCCGGCTGGCGGTCGCCGTCCTGGTCGCCTTGTTTCTGGTGTTGAATTACATTTTCGTCTGGCCGCACTTTTCCGATTGGAGCGACTTGAAGTACCGCCTGGCGGAAGCCCGGCGCAAACAGGCATTGTACCAGACCACCATCACGCAGGCGGCGAATTACCGGGCCCTGGTGGCCAAAATGGAAGGCGAAGGCGGGACAGTGGCGCCGGAGGACCAGGCCATCAATTTTCTCCGCACGATTGATTCGCAATCCACGCGGAGCGGCGTTGGCATTGTCAGTATGTCCCGGCAGATCACCCGCACAAATGAATTCTTTGTCGAGCTGGCGCAAAACATCAATGTCGTCGCTGACGACCAGCAGTTGGTGGATTTTCTTTACAAGCTTGGTTCCGATGCTTCCATGATTCGCGTGCACGATCTGGAACTGCAACCGGATCCCATACACCAGCATCTCAATGCCAACATCCAGTTGATTGCCAGCTATCAAAAAGCCGCACCCGGCGACAATTTGACGAACCCAACCGCAAAACCGAAATGATTGTGAAAACGACCACGCTCATCCTGCTCATCCTTTTAACCGGCCTGGGCCTCCCGGCGCAAATGCCGCCCACCTTGTCTCCCGCTCCCACGGCGGTCAACCCCGCTGGCGGCACTGCCGCCCCCCGGCCTCCCGCGGCCGCGGCGGAACCCATGGTTCCGGCCGGCGACATCAATTTTCAAGGGGTGGATGTGGATCAGGTGCTGGACGTTTATGCGCGATACGTGGGGCGCACCCTGTTGCGGGCGGGTTTGCCCCAGGTAAAAATCGTTCTTACCACGGAAACCCCCCTGACTCAAAGTGAAGTGATTCAGGCTTTGCAGGGGGTGCTGGCCCTCAATGGCATTGCGCTCATCAACGTGGGTGACAAATTTGTGAAGGCCGTGCCGGTGACACAAGCCGCCACGGAAGGCGCGGCGTTTAGTGACCAATCCGCCAACCAACTGCCGGACGTTGGCCAATATGTCACCCACATCGTTCAGTTGAAATACATCAAGCCGAGCGAAATGGCCCCCGTCTTGCAGCAGTTTGCCAATATTCCCAACGGGGTTTTTCCGATCGACAGCAATGGAATTTTGATCATTCGCGACTATGCCGAAAACGTCAAACGGATGCTGGAATTCATCACCAAGGTGGATGTGGTCGTTCCGGAGGAATTCATCTCGGAGGTGATTCCGATCAAATACGCGATGGTGGACGACATTGCCAATGCGTTGAACAGCCTGGGCGGCTCCAGTTCGTCCATCGGCAATGCCACCACTCCCAATGGCGGGGGACGTCTTGGCGGTGGCGGTGGCGGCGCCGGAAACCAGTATCAACCCGGTGGCGGTGGTTTAAACCAGTCAGGTGTAACGCGGCCGTTTGGGTCGGCCGCGGGCGGAGCCGCCGGCTCGGGCAACACGTTCAGCCAGCGATTGCAGTCCATCATTCAACGCGCGTCGGCGAGTGGGGGTGAGGATCAAATCCAACTGCTCGGGCCGACAAAAATCATCGCCGACGAGCGGGCCAATGCCTTGCTGGTCTATGCCACCAAGGAGGACATGAAAACGATCAAGGACATCGTGGCCAAACTGGACGTGTTGCTGCCGCAGGTGCTGATTGAGTCGGTCATCATGGACGTGAATTTGAACAATGGCTGGAATTTCGGCGTGTCGGTGGCGCAAAATCCTAAAAATTTCAGCGGTGGCACGCCGCCAAATTCGTACTCGGGTGCCGGCGGTTACAACAACGGCCAGTCTTTCTTTGATTTTGTGCAAGGCACTCTCGGCACCAACGGAACTGCGGTTGCCAGCTCGGCTCTTGGCAACAGCCTGGGCAGCGGCCTCAGCTATTTCGGAAACATCGGCCCGACGTGGGACGTGGCCATGGCGGCGGCGGCGTCAGACAGTACGGTTTCCATCATCCAGCGCCCGCGCATTCAGACATCGCAGGCCAAGGAAGCGCAATTTTTCGTCGGCGAGACGGTGCCTTACGTCACCAGCGTTTATTATAACAGCGGCATTGGCGGCGGCCCCAGCTCCTCGTATTCGCAATTGCAGGTGGGCATCTCGCTGGACGTCACCCCGTTCATCAACCCGAACGGCCTGGTGGTAATGGACATCAGCCAGGAAATTGACGACCTCAATGGCAGCACGTTCATTCAGGGCGTGGGCAACGTCCCCAACACCGACAAACGCCAGCTTTCCTCCGAGGTCGCCGTCAAGGATCGCGACACCATCATTCTCGGCGGTTTCATCCGCACCGAAAAGGACAAGAGCAAGAACGGGGTTCCTGTTTTGCAGGACATCCCGATCCTGGGGAGTTTGTTCAGCAGCCGCAACAGCAACCATACCCGTGAGGAGTTACTCGTATTAATGCGTCCTACTGTTTTGAAAACACCGGAACTGGCCGCGGCGCAGACCGTGACGGAAGAACAGCGTTTGCCCGGTATTTCCGGAGCCGCGGCGGGAGAAGAACTGGAACAGCACAATGCCGAACAGGCGGAGCAAAGGCGAGAACGCTTGCAATCGCGGAATGCATCGCAGGAGTTCGCGCCTCCCTACGTTGCCCCGGCCCCGGCTGCGGTGGTGGTTCCTGACTCGGGCCCGGCCCCGGCAGTCGTGTCGGAGCCACCCCCCGCAGAACCGCAGCCAAGCCCGCCGGCGTCGCCCCCGCCGCCGTCCCGGAATAATTTATTCCAGCCGGTCACACCGGAAGGCTATCCGCAAACCAACGCGACGCCCCATCCAAATCAGTAGCGCACCCATCTTTGGCCATTACCTTAAGGGCAACGCGCTGTTGTCGGCGCCACTGGAAAGTATCTCCTCCAGGCTGCGGAAGGGATGCAGGGGCGTCAGTAGGAATTTGGGGATGTAAACCGGCTTGCTCTGCGGTTGCTGAAGGGTGCCGGTGATTTTGTACTCAAATAATTTGCTGACCGGCCACAACGCGGTGCTCAGGAGCGGGCCAACCACCCAGGTGTCGCGCAGCAATTGGGCGGTGACGCGGGCATTCACGCGGCTTTTCAGGTCCACCGTGCCGGCATACTGCATTCGCATCATCGTTGAGTGGATTTCCAGATCGTCCGAAAAGATCACGCCGTTGGTCATGCCAAATTGCGCGGCCGCATCCGTCGCGCGGCTGCTGCCCAGACCAGGCATGACCGTGTTTAACACCGGTGACAAGATCCCGAAAATGGGGACATCCCATAGCAACCCGTCGTGCAGGTCGGCCTGACCGTAGCCATTCCAGGTGTGCCAGTCTTCCGAGTTGGCGCTCGTCATCACAAATCGCCCGCTCAACACGCCCTCCAGGTGATTGGTGGGCGACGACAAATCCGTCGCCAGCAAATGCACGTTTGCATTTCTGACATTGGCGATAAATTCAAAATCCGCGCCCGCTTTTGGACGAAAGTCGAAACCGGCAAAGCCATCCGCTTCCCCGCCATAAAACGCCCCTGCCAGGTTTGTCAAAATCAGCGTCTGCCCCAGCCAGTGGATTTTTCCGGTGACGCGCGAAGCGTTGACTTTGAGCCATTCGAGTGGCACCCCCTCCGCTTCAAACCATAAATCCGCATCGTCCGTGCCGCGCAATGGCGCATAACCGCTTACCTGCGCCGGGCATGGCAGGCCGAAGTGATATGGTTCCATGATTTCGCCGACTTTTGGCCCGATGGCGCGGGCCACCGCGCGCGGATCAGCGGTGCTGAACCCGTTGGTGAAGTAAATGCGCCATGCGTTGAAATCCACGGCGATGCCGTCGGCGGTCATCTTTTGCATGCCGGTTTGCAGCCGCGGCTGAAAAAATTCGAGAAACCGGTTGGTATATCGGAAGGTGCTTTCCACGCTGCCCACCGATTCGCCGCGGATGGTGAAGTTCGTCAGTGCCAGGTGTCCCGTGGCGCCCAGGCTGTCCGTGTCATACAAACGTCCCCATACGTCCGCCTGCAACGACAGGGGCCGCGTGAAAGTGAAAAGTTTCGGAACCCGTCTGGCAGCCGGGTTCGAGGCCAGCAGAGGCTGGAGAGCGTTCGGGGCCAGCACACCCTGCACCTGCCAGTGATAACTTTTGGTGGCATCGTCCTCGATATCGGCCAGCAGCAACTTCCCTTCCGGGCGCGTCACGGTCAGGTGCGGCAGCCGCCAGACGAGGTTGGAGTAGGAAAACCCTCCGTGTGCCGAGTCAACGGCTATGCCGCGAAACATGCCGTTGGTCGCGGCGAATTCACCGGCGAGTCGCAGGGTGGGTTGCACCTCGGCGCGCCAGTTGGGCTGGCGGTTCGTCCACGCCGGCAATATCAGCGAACCTCCGGCCTGCAAAGCCGGCGGCGGGCCCCAGGTAAATTGCGCCAGCCAATCCTGGGTCTTGTCCGTCAACAGCGCCGCGATCGCGCCGGGATCGAAACAGGATGAATTGGTGAAGGTGAACTCGCGGGTGCTCACATTCAATTGCAGGCCGGCAGCCAGCCGGCCACCTCCCAATTCGGCGGACAAATTGGTTACGGCCAGATTCGGAGCGCGCCAGGACCCGGCGCACTTGATGGTCCGGGCATTCAGTTGTTCCGATTCCAAATTTGCCAGTTGGGCGGTCCATTCGATGCGATAGGGTTGCACATTGGTCCACCAGTCCCAGGCCGGGTCGGAATGGGTTGGGGCGCCGTTGAACGCCATCAGTTTGGCGTTCAATTGAATGGTCCGTGCCCGACCCCAGGGGGTGTCGGCGATGGGAACAGCGGCCGTCAAATAAATCCTGAACGAGCGGGGATCGCGTGCGTCGCCGTTCACAGCCAGGCTCAGTTGGGGCGTTCCGGAAAAACGGATTTCACGCAGCATGTCGGCGATTCGTTGCCAGTGGACCTGCCACGCGGTCGCGTTGGTGGTTTCCTGGAAAATATGCCACTGTCGCAGGGCCGAGGCGTGGGCGACGTCGCCGGACAGCATGAAGGTTGCGCCCTCAAAGCCGGCCTGGAAGTGATCCAGCGACCAGGTATCGTTGGCTTCAAACCGCAAGTCCGTCTGAATATGGTCCAGGGTCAGCGCGTTGGTCGGCGACAGCGGCCAGACCAATGTGCCCTGGCGTAAAACCAATCCCTTGATCTGCCATTGCCGGCGCAGCAGGGCGTGGTAGTCCAACCGTAATTGAACCTGCTGAAGTGAGAGCGTTGGGCTGTTGGTCTCCTGCACCCGGCCGATGCGGACATGGTTGGCGACCAAACCGTGCCGGAGACTCAGCCGCAAGCGGGCAGATTCCAATTCGATTCCACGGTTGCGGAGGGTTTCCACCAACGGTCGCTTGAGAAAATCGGGTATGCCGACCTGATTGAGCCAGCCCACGGCACAGATCAGGACGAGCATTATGAAAATGACCAGGCGGCGCAGCTGGCGGAACAGCGTCCGGCACTTCCGCCAGAAGCCAGTTTGATTGCGCATATCAAGGAACGTTCTCCGGAATGGAGAGATAACTCAAGACGAACTGATAAAGCGCCGGCGGGAATACAAAGACCCACTGCTCGCTGCCGTCCAGGGTTACGGCCGCGAGTGCGGTTTGCGTGCCGGCCAGGCCAAAATCCACGGTGTGTTGCTCGCCGTTTTTAAGCTCGAAGGTGATGGAAAGGTTCCCCGGTTTCAGGCCGAATTTTTTGGGGTCGGCCGGGTTGCGGGCCAGCCAGGCGGCGGCGGCGAGCCCGCCAAACTGATGCGCCGTTTCCTCGATGGCCGCCGGGACGATGATGCCCTGTGAACCCGGTCCAAGCGACCATTGGTTCAAGCCGTTGTGAACGAGTTGCCGGGTCTGGCCGTTCTGGCGAATGGTGATTCGCGCCACGTCGGCCTCCGAAAAATTCCAGATCTGCCGCTCACGCAGTTCCCAGCCGGCTTCCGGCAGTTGATTGAAATCTTCCAGCGATACGGCATAAACCGAATCCTCGTCGGCGCGCCGCACGAACACTTCATTGGTTTGCACCGTGCCAAACAGCAGTTGTGCGATGACGGTGTTGGTGTCATCCACCGCCGAAAACAAGGTGATCTGCCATGAGGGCGCGGCCAGTCCATAGGCCGGCAGGTCCGGAGTGGTGACGACATCCTTGACGAATTCCGTCACCCGCAGGCTGGCCAGGAGTCGGATGAACTGTTGCACGCTTCCGGCGTCCACCGGGAATTTTTCCCCGACCAAACGCCAGCCGTTGGTGTCCTGCCGTTGCAGGGTGAAATGGTTCGTGCCCCGCACTTCGATTTCGGCGACGGGAGCAGACAACTCAAGCAAAAACGGATCGCGAAAGTCATTCACGGTGCCGAGCCACGGCGACAGCGGGTCTTTGGCGGTGGTCGTGACGGTGCTCCAGCCCTCGCGCCGGGCATAGACCAGCGCTGAATCATTGGTCGCGCTTTTGCTGGCATGGAGGGCCGCCATGAAATTCGTCCCGTGACCGATCCACAAATCCAGTTCGGCAGGTTGCAGATCAAACGCGGTCAGGTCCGCCCTGGGATTGTCGGTCACGAATTGTGACACCTGCGCGGTTTGCAGACGCTGGAGTGCCTCGGTGATCCGGCTGCTGTCGGCGCGCGCCACCAGCGGACGGGTCATTTGCCAGAGGTGATTGGTGGCATTGCGTTGAAGTTGGATGACTTTTGTGCCGTTGGTCAGAATAATCGAGTCGGGGGCGCTGTCGCCAAAATCCACCAGCGCCGTGGCGCGCCAATCGTCGACCGAGCGTGGAAGATACTTGAGCCAGTCGGCGTCAGTCACATACGCGCCGTCGGTCCCGACGATGCGGAGGAAAACCTGATCGCCCGGGGCGGTTTTGTTGCCCACCTTCAACTGCCAGCGCTGGTCGCCGGCTTCAATCACCAGTGAAACTTGTGGTGTGTCAAAGCCGTAATCCGACTCGGCGCTTTGTTGTTCGCGAAGCTCGCCGGCGCTGATGCGGATGGCGGGCGTGAGCTTCCGCAACGCCGCCAGCAGGGCCTCGATCGCTGCGGGCTGCGCGGGATACATGATTGGCTTGGTCAGGAGCCACGTGTCATTGGTGCGATCGGCGCGGATTTCGAGCGTATTGGCGGGAATTACCTGGACGCTGGTGACGGTTGAGGGTTGCAGGTCCGTCAGGATGGCCGACGGTTCGGCCGGTGCCGGCCGGAAAAAATGTTCAAAAACGAAAATGAATCCAAACAACACCGCGGCCACGACCAGCCAGATCAGGGTATTTTTTGAGTTCATTATTTTCTCCGCCGCAACCAGACCAGTCCGCCCAGTGCCAGCACGCCGCCGGGCAATGCCCCCAGCAACAACCAGCGCACATTGCGTTGTTGCTCCCGCGTCATGATGAGTCGGAATTCGACAACCGGGCGCGGGCCGATGCCTTTCAACAACGTGGGCCGGTCCAGCAGCCAATTGACCGCGTAACCGACAAAATCGCGGTTGGCGCCGTTGTTAATAAGTTGGTTGTTGAGAAACAAGGAATCGCCCACCACCACCATCCGAGTGCCGCCACTGGCGGCGGCCACGCCTTGGACCCCTTTCTGTTCGACGGCTACCATCAGCGGATAGCTGCGTGGTGGCAGGCCGTGTTCGTTCATGAGCACGGAATTGGGGCTGGAAGCAGCCAACTCATCCACTTGGGGTGCGTCGGCGGGGGGACTTTGCTGGTTGATGCGGCCGATGGGGCGCGGTAAGATGAGTTCCAGTCCCAGTCCCGTCAAGGGATCGACGACGGGATGCTGGCTGAAATTATAAACCAGCACGTCTTGGCCGTTAATCGTGTTCTTGGTATCCTGGACCACATCAGCGCCTATGTTCACGTCCCATTGCCGGAGAATATCTTCCAGACCCGTGGGGTGTTGGATGGATGAATAATCCAGCAGCAAAAACAGTCGTCCGCCGGCCGAAAGATATTTTTCAATTTTTTGCAGTTCCGGATCGGGAAACAGGGTCCTGGGCCCGGCAGTAATGAGCAGGTTGCAATCCGCCGGCACGGGGCTGTCCCCCGCCATGGTCAGCGGTTCCACTTGGATGTAATTTTGCTCCAGAACAGCGCCGAATTTCAGGTAGCCAGCCTCGCCGCTATCGGTAAGGGATGGTTCACCGTCGCCTTGCAGGAAATAGGCCTTGAATGGTTTGGGGTTGATGACGGCCAGCAGCATCGAGGTAAACATGACTTCGCCGTTAAACGCCACCGGCTTGCGGCGGAATTCCCGTTCTTTTTCGTCCGGAAGCTGTTCCAGCGTGTACTTCGTCAGCGCATCGCCATTGGCGATTTTGGTCCGCCCATCGCAATCAAAAATGATGAGATTTTTGGCGGTCGGCGAATTGAGTTGGTATTGTGTCTTGGTTTTTTCCGCCGCCCCCGCGTCCCGCACGTAATCCACGGTCCGAATGGAAAAGTTCGGATTGACCGCTTGATATTCATTTAACAAGGCAACGATGGTCGGGTAAAAATCATCCTGGGTGTCGTAATACAGGGTTACCGCGACGTGATTCGTCATGGACCGGAGGACATCCACCGTCCGGGGGGAAATATTAATGCGCGTCTGCGAACTGAGATAAAACCGCTGGGGGAAAAGGCCGCCGAGATAATTGGCCATAACCGCCACGGCCAGCACCAACGCCGTTCGCACCACTACATCGAAGCCGATTTGCCACCGGCGGGCGGGCGAGAAACTCAATGGGGGTTTGGAGTTGGCGGCCATCTTATCTCCAGCGCCGGCTTTCCACCACGCGCAGCGTCAAAAACAGGAAAAACAGCGTGAGGCTTACGTAAAAAATCACCGTGCGCGTATCCACCACGCCCAGGGTGAAATCCTCCATCTGTTTGAACAAATTGAAATAATACAACCCTGATTCCACCTGCCATCGGCCAGTCGCAGGAATCACCTGGGCATACGCCAGATAAGCCACAATCAGTAAAATTACGCCGACGGCCAGGCTCATCATCGCCGCTGCCACCTGGCTCCGTGACAGCGAAGACGTGAGACACCCGATGGAAAGGAACAGGCAACCGCTCAGGAAAATGCCCAAAAACATCCCGCCCTCCATGCCTTTGTCCAGGGCGCCGGCCTGGTTTGTGTAATGCGCGACAATAACAAGGCAGACAAGCGTCGGCAGCCACATGACCATGTAAAAAATCAATGCCGCGGTAAATTTCGCCATCACCACCTGCAAATCACTTACGGACGTCGTCATCAGGTTTTCAAATGTGCCGGAGGCTTTTTCCAACGCGAACAGCCGCATGGTGATTACCGGCGCGACCAGGATGACGATGATCCAGAACAGTTGGCTGTTGAAAAATAATTCCGTCACCGGCATCAAAAATGGTTCGGAGCCCATGTTTTTGATAAACATGATGAAACTGGAGCCGATCAAAAGCGTCACCGCCGAGATGATGACATAACCGGTGACGGAAACGAAAAATGCCGCCAATTCCCGTCGGGTGAGCGTCAGAAAGATTCGCATCAGTTGTTTTCTTCTTCTTCGCCGGGTTGCGTGACCTGGACGTAGATGTCCTCCAACGAATGGCGGTTGCGCGTCAACTCGCGCAAGACCCAGCCATTTTGCAGGGCCAGGGCAAAAATGACCGGTCGCAAATCCAAACCATCCCGCGGCGTCAGCGCGCACCGCTGGTATTCACCTTCGCTGGCGGACACGTCAAAATGCTCAATTTCAGGCAATTGCGACCAGCAATCGCGCAACGCGGCGGCGGGCGCGGCCAGTTCCACAATGATTTGATTCTTTCCCGCCACGAGCCGTTGCAGGTTTTCCGGCGTGTCGGCGGCCAGGATTTTGCCGTCGTACATGATGAGCATCCGGTTGCACATCATTTCCGCTTCCGGAAGGATATGCGTCGAGATGAGGACGGTGTGGAGCGGCGCGAGGCCTTTGATGAGCTGCCGGACCGTGCGAATCTGATGTGGGTCGAGGCCGATGGTCGGCTCGTCGAGAATGATCAGTTCCGGGTCGTGCACCAGCGCGTCGGCCATGCCCACGCGCTGCCGGTAACCTTTTGAGAGCTGTCCGATGATGCGGCGGCTCACGTCCGTTAATCCGCATTGTTCCATCACGGTATTTACCCGCTCGCGCGACCGCCGCCACCTCAGCCCTTTCAACCGCGCGCGGAATTTCAAGTATTCCCGTACGCGCATTTCGAGATAAAGCGGGTTGTTTTCCGGCATGTAGCCGATCCGGCGGCGCACCTCGGCCGATTGGTGGAAAACGTCAAAACCCCCGACGCGCACCGTGCCCGAGGTGGCCGGCAGGTAACACGCCAGAATCCGCATGGTGGTGCTTTTTCCCGCGCCATTCGGGCCGAGCAGGCCGACAATCTCCCCCCGGGCAACCGTGAACGAAATGCCCGCCACGGCGGTGCGGCCCGCGTAACGCTTCGACAGATTGGTGACTTCAATCATGGCATTTTCGTTCATCGCAACTTCGTGAAGTATAACTGGAAAAACAGGGTTTCGGCCAACAAAAACTCATCGCCTGGCAGCGCCTGTTCCTATAAACAGGCAAGCCGGCCCTCCGATGCGTTCAAATTTTTATTGTGTGCCGACTTGACTTTGCGCCATCACCGGCGCAATAGCAATTTCAAGATGTCTCCGCCTTCCGAGAACTTCTACACCTGCTGGCGAGCACGGTTGGGGCCGACGAACCTCCTGCACGACGAAAACGACCTCCCGACCGAACGCCTGCTTCAGGCCGTCTGGCTGCACCAACGCCTGAAGCGCGATCAACTCAGGACGGCGGATGGGAAAAATGTCCGGGTTTTTCACCCCGGCTTCGCCAGCACTGAAGGCGGCCCGGATTTTTATGGCGCGGTGATTCAAATCGGCGATGACCCGCCGCGGTCCGGCGACGTGGAAATCGACCTGCGCGCCTCGGGCTGGCACGCGCATGGCCACGACCGGAACCCGAATTTCCAAAATGTCCTGCTCCACGTTGTTTGGGACGACGCGCGGCCGGTGGCCCGGGCGCTGCCGCTGTTATCGTTGAGCCGCGTGCTGGATGCCCCATTAAGTGAACTCGGTTTGTGGCTCGAAAGCGAATCGCCGGGTTCGTTTCCCCGGAATCTGCGCGGCAAATGTTGCACGGCTTTGAGCGGTCTGGATGATACCCAACTGGCCGGCCTGCTGCGCGAGGTTGCGAGCGTACGCTTTCAAAACAAAACCGCCCACTTTCGCACCCGCGCCCGACACGTGGGTTGGGAACGGTCCCTGTGGGAGGGCTTGTTTCGGGCGCTGGGTTACAAACACAATGCGTGGCCGATGCAAAATCTGGCTGAATTACACCCGCGTTGGGCCTGCGGCGCGGACTCGGTTTTTGACTGGCAGGCGCGGTTGCTGGGTGTCAGCGGTTTGCTGCCGCTGGAGTTGTCCCGGGCGCAACCCGCTCAAGATGGCTATTTGCGGCGGATCTGGGATCGCTGGTGGCGCGAGCGCGATGAATTCCATGATTGCATTTTGCCGCGGGCGGCGTGGAAATTTCACGGCCTGCGCCCGGCGAATCATCCTCAACGCCGGTTGGCGCTGGCGGCGCACTGGCTGGCGGCCGGCGACACCATCCAACAACTGGAACGCTGGTGTGCCACGGACCTGCCGGATGCCAGATTGCTGGATTCGTTGCGCCAAATCCTGGAAGTGCGCCGCGACGAATTTTGGTCCGGGCATTGGACGCTTCGCTCGGCCCGGTCCTCGAAAACCCTGCCGTTGCTGGGCGGTGCGCGGGTGACGGATCTGGCGGTCAACGCGGTCTTGCCCTGGCTTTGGACCCGGGTCGTTGAGGGCAAAAACCAGAAGCTCCAGCGCGTCCTGGAAAGGCGTTATTTCGCGTGGCCACCCGCCCAGGAAAATTCGGTTCTGCGACTGGCGCGTCAGCGTTTGCTGGGACCCGGGCGAAATCATTTGTGCCGAAGCGCCGCGGTCCAACAGGGTTTGATGCAAATTGCGCGGGATTTTTGCGGGCGCGCCAACGCCCTGTGCGAACCTTGCCGTTTCACTGAATTGGCGTCTGCCTGGCGGATGCAGGCCGCTACTCAGCCTCCACCTTTGCGAACGGGTTGTTCGTAAAACCGCCGGTTTTTTGCCCGGCCGATGCCGGCGGCACGGGGGCGTGATTGTTCGCCGGCGCGGGTGCGTGGGCACCGGCCGCCGCCCCGGGTTTTTTTGCGCGCTTGTTGCGCGGCAGCGGGCTGACCATCACGTTGATGCCGCGGCCGATGAGTTTGGGTTCGAAGTCGGGGTGCCCATAGGGCGCCAGTTCGGCCAGGAATTTGCGGATGACCTGGAATCCGAATTCGGTGTGTGCCATTTCGCGTCCCCGGAATTTCAGCGCGATTTTCACCTTCATGTCCTCGCACAGGAAATCAACCGCATGGATGACTTTGATGCCCAGGTCGTGCGGGTCAATGCGCGGGCTGAGTTGAATTTCCTTCACCGTCGAGGCGTGCTGGTGTTTTTTTGATTCCTTTTCCTTTTTGGCCTGCTCGTAACGGAACTTGCCGAAGTCCACGACCCGGCACACGGGCGGGGTCGCGTTGGGGGAAATTTCCACCAGGTCCACGCCGTGCTGCCGTGCCAGCGCCAGCGCGTCGTTGAGCGAAAGCACGCCGATGTTCTTCTCGTGGGCGTCAATGACCCGGACTTCGCGAGCGCGGATTTTGCCGTTGACCCGGACGAACGAGGCGGAAGAGAAAGTGCGTGGGGCAAAAGGGCGGCTCAAGAAACCCTCGTCGGTTGTGACTTTACTGAATGGTTCTGCATCAAAAAAACCGGCAACTGCCAAAATAGATTACAGCAGGTAATTAAGCAATTCACCGGCCTTTAAGCAAGGAAAATAAACATGATTATTACTTTGCCCCCAGGGCCCGGTTCGCTGCTTCATAGACCTGTTTTAATGGAACCCTCGCCCGGGCCGCCAGCTTCTTGCACGATTCGAACTCCGGTGCGGCGTGAACGACTTTTTCGTTAAACGTCCCCAATTTTACGGTGATTTTGCCAAATGGGGTTTTGACCTCAATGAATTCCCGCCGCAGTTTGCGCCGCTCCGCCACGGTTCGGCGCACGCCAAACGCACCGGTCTCGCATAAAATCATTTCGCTGAACTTGTCCGCTTCCGATTCCACGCACAAGACCGTGAGCAACACGCCGGGCCGGTTCTTCTTCATCTGAACCGGGGTGTAAAAAACGTCCAGCGCACCCGCCGCCAGCGCGGTTTCGACAAAATAGCCGAGCATTTCCGGGTTGGTGTCATCCAGATTGGTTTCCAGAACCACGATGACGTCCGTTTCCCAATCCGGCCCAGGCGAACTGGTTGTTTCAACCTTGGATTTTGGACTGTGGACTGCGGACGCCTTGCCGAGCACGGCGCGCAAAACATTGGGCCGCGTTTGGTTCTCCCGCGTGCCCAAACCAAATCCGGTCTTTTCGGCGACCAGATTTTGCATCGGCCCGAAGCCTTCGGCGAATTCGGCCAGCAACGCCGCGCCCGTGGGGGTGACCAGTTCGTGCGGTTCATCGCATTGGGTCAGGCCGATGCCGCGGGTGCCGAGAATCGCCAGCGTGGCCGGCGCGGGAACCGGAAAATGCCCGTGCGCACAGTCAATCCAGCCGGTGCCTTCGATGACCGGCGACGCGAGCACGCGTGGTTTGCCGAGCAGCTCCAGCGCCACACAGGCGCCCACGATGTCCACCATCGAGTCCACCGCGCCGACCTCGTGGAAATGCACGCGCGCCGGTGGCAGGCCATGGATCTTTCCCTCGGCCTGCGCGATGCGTTGGAACACGGCAATGGATTTTTTCTTCACCCAATTTGAAAGCCGGCTGCGGGAAATGAGGCGTTGGATTTCCTCAAAGGTCCGGTTTTCCTCATGGTGATGATGGTGGCCGTGATGCGTGATGCGTGATGCGTGATGGGGTTCGTGCTCGCGGTGATGTTCATGGGCGCCGGCCAGATGGACGTCGAACTTCACACCGGCAATGCCCGACTTTTGTTGGCGGTGAACGTGGAGGTGCCAGCCGTCGAGCTTCATTTTTTTCAACTCACGCTCCAGTTTGTCCGGAGCCACGCCCAAATCAATCAGCGCGCCGACAAACATGTCGCCGCTGATGCCGCTGAACAGATCGAGATAAAGCGTTTTCATGTCATGTAGCGGCGGTCTGTGACCGCCGCAAACTTTCATCCAGACGCAGGGGTTGTATTTCTCCCTGATACGGCCATGGTGTCCAGTCAGTTACCAAACCGGCACGAACCGAATTTTCAACCATGTAAAGCCACTTTTCCGAATAAGATTCAGTTGAACGCAGGACATGGTCAAAAAATCCTTTCTGCCAATGCGGGGCGACCACGTTGCAGCATCTCAACGCCTTCGACAAACAATTCTTCAGACTTTTGATCCAGCGGGAGGGGTTCTTGGACGGTGGTGGCAGTTTAACCAACAGATGAATAGGATCGGGCATCAAAATAGACCGGCCGACAAAAATGTCCCGCTTTAGCGCCTCGTGGCAAAAATGAACAAAAGCCCCATGGACTGATTGATGGGCGAGAATCGTCCTCCGGCCTTCCGTGCAAAAGGTCACAAAGTAAACCGGATTTTTGATATGCAACCACTCCAGGCGATGTAGACGTTCCATAGGAATTTGCGGCGGTCACAGACCGCCGCTACAAATCATGTTGATCTGGCTCGCGGCGTAACCGGCCCCAAAGCCGTTGTCTATGTTCACCACCGTCACGCCGCTGGCACAACTGTTCAACATCGCCAGCAACGCCGCCACCCCGCCAAAACTCGCGCCGTAACCGATGCTTGTCGGCACGGCGATCACCGGCCGGGAAACCAGGCCGGCGACGACGCTGGGCAGCGCGCCTTCCATGCCGGCGACGACAATCAAGACGTTCGCGCTTTGAATCGTTTCAAAATGCGGCAGGAGCCGGTGCAGGCCTGAAACCCCGGCGTCCCGGACGCGTTCGACCCGGTTGCCCATGATTTCGGCGGTCACGGCCGCTTCCTCGGCCACCGGCAGGTCACTCGTGCCGGCGCAAATGACGGCGATGGCACCGGGCCGTTTCGGCAACGGCCTTTTCTCGATGGTCACACAACGGGCGATGGGGTGGTGAACCGCCTGCTTGAATTTTTTGCGCAGCGCCCGGGCATGTTCGGGCGCGACGCGGGTGAGTAACACGCGTTGTTCCTGGGTCAGGATGTTCGCGGCGATTTTGACCGTCTGATCCGGCGTTTTACCGGAACCAAAAATCACCTCGGGAAAACCCTTGCGCAGGGCACGATGTGTATCCACCTGGGCAAAGCCAAGGTCGGCTAACGGCGCGGATTGAAAGGCGCGCAGGACGCGGTCGCGGGTCATTTTTCCGGCGCGATACGCTTCCAAAAGTTGTATGGCTTCACGCGTGGTCACAAAAAGAGGATGGCTGGTCCGGGGCGGAATTGGAAACGGGAAATTTCCGGCACGGTCAGCCGTGATGCCGGAAGAGCCGTTGCCGGTTTTCAAACAAATACCAGACGATCAACACGTTCAACGCCAGCACGATGGCCAGTCCGATTTTGGGTTGGGTGAACATGGGTCGCATCTGGCCCGTCAATTCGGGCCGGCGGTGCACCAGTTCAAAGACCTCGATGGGGATGAAAAATGCCGATTCCCCAATCGCCAGCCAGATGGCCCATCTCGCCCGCCACACCAGCCCCAGGCTCTCAACCAGCAGGAACAATCCGCAGAGAAATGTGCCCGACGCGAACACGCGCACGTTCGTCGGCGTGATCGTATCCAGCCAATCGCCGATGCTGGCAAAAAAGGTCCGTTCCGGATCGAGATGCACCCACCGCAAAAATTGGTCGAACACGTCGGATAAATCCCGGTTCGCCAGTGAAAAGACGCCCAGCGCCAGCAGAATCAGCACCGCCGCCTTGATCAGCTTGACTGCAATAATAAAGTACAGTGTCGGCGCGGGCTTCTTCCGGAGGGACGGTTTTGCGTTTTCGGTCATCAGCGGATTTTCGGCAGCAACCAGTTTAACAGTTCCCCGATGGCCAGCCGTTCCTGCTGGCCGTCGTCGCGGTGGCGCACCGTGACCGTGTCCTGCAACTCCGGCTTCTCGCCGAGCGTGTCAAAGTCGATCGTGATGCAGAACGGCGTGCCCGCTTCATCCTGGCGGCGGTAGCGCCGGCCGATGGCGCCCGCGTCGTCATAAAACACGTTCATCCACGGACGCAACCGGTCACGCACTTCCTGTGCTTTCTTCACCAGTTCGGGCTTGTTTTTGAGCAAGGGCAGCACCGCCGCCTTGATGGGAGCGACCCGCGGATGAAATTTCAGCACCACCCGTGTCTCCAGCTTGCCCTTCTCGTCCGGCATCTGGTCTTCACTGTAAGCATTGGCAATCAAGGCCAGAATTAGACGATCCACGCCTGCCGAAGGTTCAATGACGTGCGGAATATATTGGCCCTTCGCCAGGCCGTTGGCGTCCTCGGTGGCGTCCTGCACGGCCGTTTCTTCCGCCACGCCCATTTTGAGCAGATATTTTTTACGGTTTTCGTAGTAGCGCCGCCACAATTCGTCCTGTTTTTCCTTCGATAATTTGCCCCAGGCGGCGCGGAGTTCCTCATCGAACACGCCCATCGGTTTGCCCGAAAAGCGTTCATGCTGGCTCAGGTCGAAATCGCTCCGCGCGGCGATGCCTTCCAGCTCCTGCGTGCCAAACGGGAAGGTGAACAGTATGTCCACGCAGGCGCGGGCGTAATGCGCCAGTTCCTCCGGCTTTTGCCAATACTCCACCAGCGAATGTCGCGGCAGGCCGATGCTTTCGTAGAAGCGGATGCGTTCCTCCACCCAGTATTTATGCCACGCTTCCCAGCCCCACGAAGAAGTGTCGAGTGTCGGGTGTCGAGTGTCGAGTTCAGCGCCGGGCATCACCTGGCCTTTGATTGCTTCAACGACTTCGTCCGGCTTGATGAAAAATTCCAGTTCCATCTGTTCAAACTCGCGGGAGCGGAAGGTGAAATTGCGCGGCGTAACCTCGTTGCGGAATGCCTTGCCCACCTGGGCAATGCCAAAGGGGACCTTCTGGCGCGACGTTTCATACACGTTCTTGAACTGCGCGAAAATCGCCTGCGCGGTCTCCGGGCGGAGATAGGCGACATTATCCTCGCTCTCAACCGGCCCGACATACGTTTTAAACATTAAATTGAAAGGGCGTGGATAGGTCAGTCGTGCTCCGCTGTCAGGGCTGTAATCCGTCGTGTCATTTATTTCTTCCCGAATCATTCCGACGTAATAGGGATTTAGAATTCTCCACTTTGTATGGTAATATTCATAAGCCCTTTTCTTCGCGGCTTCTTCTGAAGCCTTCTTTAAGGGTAAAAGAACGGAAAAAGGCAGGATTTGCTCCTGCTTGAGTAATATGTTCGCGGCTTCACGTCCGACCACTTTTTCAATCCTTGCCAATTCCCGTTCTCGAAGAGAAAGTAATTCATTTATGGCGTAGCCATTTAATGCATGTAATTTGGGAAACGTTATAACCTTTTCGTGGACGATAATTTCGCTCGTTTCGACAATTTGGAGATTCTTTGGGCGGAACTTATCATTCAAATCGATAACACCCGCAAAGTGATAGACGACTCCTGATTGCGGTTCAACTTGATCTGCTCTGTAGCGTTTATTTGTTAACGGGTCTTCCACCATCAAATCCGCGAATGTATCCACGTGGCCGCTGGCCTTCCAGATTTGCGGCGACATGATGATGGTGGCTTCAAGGCCGACCACATCGTCGCGCTGGCGGGTCATGGCGTTCCACCAGAGTTCCTTGACGTTGCGCTTGAGTTCCGCGCCGAGCGGGCCGTAGTCCCAAAAGCCGTTGATGCCGCTGTAAATCTCGGAGGATTGATAAATAAATCCGCGCCGCTTGCACAACGACACGATTTTTTCCATCAGGACATTTTCTTTTGATTCAGCCATTGGGTTGGCCAGTGTTTGCGATGAGCGCACGGCTGTAAATGAGATTTTAGCCGGCCGGGACGCGTGCCGGCGCGTGGTTTTCACGCGCGTTGCGTGAAAATTTTGCGCGCAACCGGGGTTTGGTTGCGCAGGAATTCAATTTTCATGGCGATTTTGTATTTTTTGATTTGGCATCGCCAGTGCTAAAGATTTTCCTGTAAAGTGTATTGACAGTCCGTTCAATTCCGATAGGTTGCGTCAACTGTCACTCGAACGAAAAAACAAACATCCAGTCAAGTTATGAAAAGAATTCTAAAACGACAAAAGGCTTTCACCCTGATTGAACTCCTCGTGGTGATCGCCATCATCGCCATTCTGGCGGCCATGTTGCTGCCGGCGCTGGCCGCGGCCAAACGCAAGGCGCAACGCATCAGTTGCGTGAGCAACCTCCGGCAACTGGGCATTGCCTTCCGGGTTTGGGGGGACGATAACAACGGGCAATACGCCATGACGGTCCCTAATACCCAGGGCGGCGCCAAGGATTACGTTAACAGCGCGGCAAATGTGGCAAACCTCGGAATTTATTCTCCGGCGATGGTTTTTGCGGTCATGTCGAATACCGTCAGCGATCCTAAATTGTGCTTGTGTCCGTCGGACAGCATTCGCAACGCCGCCACGAATTGGGATGCGGAATTTATCACTAGTTATAATGCCGCCAGCACTCCCCCTGACACGGCAAACACTGCAGGATCAAGCTACGTGAGCTATTTTGTTGGTGGTGATGCGATTGATACCCAGCCCCAGGCACTCCTGACCGGTGACCGCAATATTTGCGCTTTGGGCGCCCTCACGTCGATGTTCAAGGGCTCAGGCAATGGCCTCACAACCGGCAGTACTGGACCTGGTCTACAAGCCAACTCCGTTCCCGTGACGACCACCGGATTGGCCAATTGGTCGTATACTTCCGGGGACCTGCATCTGGCTGAGGGCAATGTCGGCCTGGCCGACGGAAGCGCGCAGCAGGAAACACCCGCAACATTGGTAACCGCCTTGGAGCAGGCCACCAATAGTGTAGGGACTGCCCTGTGGTATAATTTCCCGCAATAAACAGTTTCATTCCCACATTCAATCATTCACAAGGCATCCCGTTGGGGTGCCTTGCTTTTTTTGGGGCGTGCCTTTTCCGTTGCAAATGGCGGAATCCGATGCCACCCGTGACCGCCCTGGATTCCAGGCACAACCGGCATTTCATTCCGGCCGTTCCCGGGGAACATCAGGGCTGCGCCTGGGCTTCGGCAAAAGCCGTTGGGCCGCAAAAAAGTTCTGCAACAGTGCGCGGCATTCCGCCTCGCAAACACCCCGGGTGATTTCACAACGATGGTTCAGCGTGGGAAACTGCAGCAGGTTCATTGCGCTGCCGGCGGCGCCGGCCTTCAAGTCGCTCGCGCCGAACACCACACGCGCCAGCCGCGTGTGCACGATCGCCCCGGCGCACATCGGGCACGGCTCCTTTGTCACATAAAGCGTGCAATCGGTCAGCCGCCAGTCCCCCATGACCTCCTCTGCCTGGGTGAGGGCCAGCATTTCCGCGTGCGCGGTGGCATCCTTGAGCAGTTCAACCTGATTGAACGCCCGGGCAATGACACGCCCTTCGCGCACGATGACCGCGCCGATCGGAACCTCGCCCGCCTCGCAAGCCCTGGCTGCCTGGCGCAGCGCTTCGCCCATGAAATAATCATCGCTGTGCAGGTCAATGACCGGTTCATCCATAAATCAGTCGAGGGTCGAGCGTCGAGAGCCGGGCGCACGACGCGTTGTGCCGGGAAATTTCTTTTTGGCCCTCGACCCTCGGCTCTCGGCTCTCGACTCTTCGAGCGTCCACTCGTTGCGTCCGTCCGGATGGCAATGACAATGCGCTGCGAAAAAACCGCCGCGATGTTGCCAGAACCAGGGCCAGATTTGTTCGCGGTCGGTCCGGGGAATGTTCAACGCGGCCAGCGCCGCCCGCGGGAAAAACTCAAACCGCCCTTCGGCGTGCGGCGGTGGCAGTGCGTTCACCTTCACCTTCACTTCGAACAGAAACATCAACCAATGCGTCCGGCCTTGATAACCGTGTTCACTGACCAGGCCGGTCAAGTGCAAATCCGGCGCCTGGACCTGGATGCCCAGTTCCTCCCCGGCTTCCCGGCAGGCGCAGGCATAAGGCGATTCACCGAGGTCCATTTTCAACTTGCCGCCGCAGGGACTCCAGAATCCGCGGTTCGGTTCCTGCGCGCGTTCCAGCAACAGCACTTCGTCCTGTTCGTTGAAACAGTAAAGCAACGTGGCGACCTTGTAAGGCAAAGCCATGGCGCGGATTTTGAATTCCAACCGCCAAATGTCGAGTGTGTAAAATTCCGTTGTCACCGCGCGCCAAAACCGTAGCATCGCGGTTCCAGACTCATGAAGCATTTCAAAATTGCAGCGTTGGCCGGCGACGGCATCGGGCCGGAGGTGATGCGCGAAGCCATCAAGGTTTTACGCGCCACGGAAAAGAAATTCGGTTTCCAGTTCGACCTTACCGAAGCGCCGGTGGGCTGGGCGGGCATCGATGCGGCCGGCCAGGCGCTGCCGGAGGCCACGCTCGCGCTGTGTAAACAGGTCGACGCCATTTTGTTCGGCTCGGTCGGTTTGCCCGACCGGGATCCGACCCTGCCCAAGGAGCAACGCCCCGAACGCGCCGCCTTGCTGCGCATTCGCAAAGAGTTTGGTTTGTTCGCCAATCTCCGTCCGGTGCGGCCGCCCAAGGCGCTGGCACACGCGTGTCCGCTGCGGCCGGAACGGCAGGGTGACGGGATTGACATCCTCGTGGTGCGCGAGCTGACCGGGGGCCTGTATTTTGGCCAGCCGAAGAAAACCGAGGACGTGGCCGGCGGGCAGCGGGCGATCGACACGATGGTCTATACGACGCCGGAAATCGAACGGATTGCCCACGTGGCATTCAAAGCGGCGCGATTGCGCCGCCAACGGGTTACGAGCATTGACAAGGCCAACGTGCTGGAAAATGGCGTGTTGTGGCGCGACGTCGTCACGCGCATCGGCAGAAATTATCCGGACGTGGCGCTGGAACACATGTTTGTGGACAACGCCGCCATGCAACTCGTGCTCAAGCCGGCACAGTTTGACGTGATGTTGTGTGAAAACATGTTCGGCGACATTTTAAGCGACGAAGCGGCGGCGCTGGCCGGTTCCCTCGGCATGTTGCCCAGTGCGAGCCTGGGCGCAACGAGCGGCGAAACAACGTTCGGTTTTTACGAACCCGCCGGCGGCACCGCGCCGGACATCGCGGGGAAGAACCTGGCGAATCCCATCGCGCAGATTTTGTCGGCGGCGCTGATGTTGCGCCATAGCTTCGGGTTGAATGAAGCGGCGGCGGCCATTGAAGATGCCGTGGCCAGGGCCATCAAAGCCGGCCACCGCACTGGCGACATTTTCAGTCCCCACGAACCCGGCGCCCGCAAAATTGGCACGCGAGAGATGGGCGATGCCATCGCGGCGGCGATTTGAAGCGGGCATGAAGCGTTTGACCGGGCACCTTTGGTTTGAGACGCCGCATTGGCGCGATTACCTCTACATCACGGGCCAGGTTGGGGAGTTGGCGCGTACCAGCGGCGTGCAGGAAGGGATTTGCCTCGTCAAAGCCACGCACATTACCGACAGCGCGATTATAATTCGAACTATCGTGTCCCCATCGCCATCACTGATTCGGCAATAAAATTTCACCACCGCCGGAAATTCCACCGCCGCCAGGAGGGCGCGTACTTCGCGCCGCCGCTGGCCACGGTTTGAATACAGAAAAAACAATTTTTCCAGATTGGGCATCATGAAGGGTCAGGCTGGGTGGTGGTTAAACGGATTAAAATTAGAACGCAGGCGGCGGAGGAGATCGCCGCCCGCGTTCGCTCCTTTGGGTTTGAAAGACCGGTGACAGGACCCATTCATGCCTTTTGAAAGGATTCCGCGACACCCAGCGGCGACGGGTACGTCGGCGGTTTGCCGGGGACAATTCGGGCTTGATGAATGAGAAAAAACAGCGCCAGCGGCGCAACGTAGCTGCCACCGCGTTCAATGAATTCCCACAACGGCGCACCGGAAATCGGATAAAGCGATTCAGTGACGATTTTCCACGTGGCGGCAAAAAGCAGCAGTGCGTCGGCGGAATCCAAAAGCACGGCCAGACCGAGGGCGATTTCAAAACCGCCCAGCGCCGTTATCGGAACAAACGACAGGCCGACGGCGGCCAGGTGCTGTTGCAGCAACGGTTTTTGAATCACTGCCTCCAACGCGCCGTGGCCGATGAGCAAGGCACTAGTGGTGACGCGAAGAATCCATGCCAGGCGATGATTCAATGCGGCGTCAATGGGACGGATTTCCAGTTTTGAAAACCAGCCGCGTGCCTGCGACGCGAGCAGAAAAGCCAGGGGAACCCCGTAGTTGCCGGCGCGCTCGATGGTTTCCCAAATCGGTTCGCCGGCAAGCGGACGAAGCAAGGCGGTCCAAAATCCCCAAATGGTCGCATACAACAAAACGGCCCGGCGTGGCGATAAAAGCGTGATGATGCCAATGGAAATGTCCACCGTGCCGATGAGCGGCATGAGCTTCCAAGCCCATGGTTCGGGGATGCCCACCACTCCGAAATAGGGCACCCACGCTTTTTTTCCGATGATGCCGAAGGCGCCGTGACCAGCGAATTCCATGAATACTGAAATGCGAAAAAGCCAGAGCAAACGTTTTTCGAGGGAGAGTTTCATAATTTGTATTGAACGCAGGCGGCAGATTTCCTGCCGCCTGCGATTTTGCAGGTGACTACGAGTTGTTACTTCGCAGCTTCAGTATGGCGAGCAGTGCGAAACCGCCGGCTAACAGCGCGTCGGCAGTTGGCTCCGGCACCGGCACAATCTGGATGTTGTCCACGGCCAATTGGTCATTCAGAAACGAATCGTTGGGATAGGCGTCCTGGGAAACGCTGAATGACAGCGTCACTTGTTGCCCGACCAATGAAGAGACGTCAAATGATGCCGTCTGCCACGCATCCTGACCTATGTCGTTCGGATCACCCCCCACGGCATAGGCTGCGCCCGGCGAGAGCGGGCCCGCATCCGCCGGATCTGCCTGGAGATCATTTCGGGAAACGCTTGCCAGCGTGACCGGATCGCCGCCGGTTGGAGTCAGGGTTATTTGTGCGTTGGGATTATAGGCCGGTTGATTCACCGCTTCGGTCAGGAACAGGTAATCAAGACTCAAAATCCCCGTGCTATTCACCGTGAAGGTTTGTGAAACCGTTTCCGTGTCACCAAAACCGCTGTAGTTCAACAGGGCATCAGAAATCAAGCCGAACTGACTCCCTTCAGTCGGGTTGACGGTTAAATTGGGGGAAAGTCCGGGAAGTGACGTCACCGTGGTGAAATCGCCCAAAGTGTTGCCGGTGTCTCCAGCCGTAATCGTCCAGCCGGTCGTGCCCGACTCGAATCCGGGATTCGTGATTTGAGCTTGCGACAAAACTGGAAGAACAACGGTGGCGGCAATCAGGATTGGTAGAATATTCTTTTTCATAATTTTAATTCTTGTTGGGTTTTACGGTTTAATTGGTTGACGGTTAATGGGCATGAGGGCCGTTCACGAGTGTGTAAGCCGCCACCAGCGCGCCGACTCCCTGACCCTCAAGATTATCGAAGGAGTAATGAATTCCGCCGTAGATGCGGCTTAATCCATTTTCCGATTCGAGCTGCGATAATGAAGTGAGCGTCCGGGGCGATATGCCCGCCGTCGTGGTATGCAGCGTAAAGGTGTTCGCATCCCCGAAAAACGACGCCAGTACTTCCGCCGCGGCAGTGACCGTACCGCTGTGACCGCTTGGATAATCAGGATGATTCGGCGTGACGATTGTCGGTGTCCATGCCGTGTAACCGTTGGTCACCGTCCGATCCGGGTTGGCATTCAAAGCCGTGACCGGCCGCCAGTAAAGATAGGCATATTTGGCGTCCCAAATCGCGATGCGCGAATCAGCGACCGCGATGTCAACCAAGGCGAACAAAAGCGCGTCGTTGGCCAGCGACAAGTTGTGGGACAAGGCCAGATCGCGTGCCGCTTCGTTGGCCGTCAATTCCGCGTCCTGCTTGTAGAACTGGGCGATTTCCTGCTCCGCCGTTGTTTGCGTCGGACTGTTGGTCGTGCCGTAGGTTTTCACCTGGTTCAGCGCCAGAACATAGGTCTTGTTATTGCCGGCCACCGTTGGCGGGGGCGGCGGACGGAACTGGCTGCCGTTGGTCAAAACGAAAGGCGTGACTGTTCCCCACTGTTCATTGATTCCGGGGTTGAAGGTGAAGTTGCTTGAGACCGTCGGACTATTGGGAGTCAGTTGATAAGCGCCGGCCACAATGTTCGTTGGTCCGGTGTAAGAAACATTCGGACTCGATCCGTCGTTGGCCCGAAGCGCGATGATGTCCGCCGCTGCCGCCGAGCCAACGGTCTGGCCATTTCCAATGGGTCCGTCCGTGATGTTGCTGAGGCTGTTCGTCAAGTCGGCATCCAAAGCGGCTTGTTGACCTGGAAAATAATTCACCAGGACATCGTGCGCCGCTTGCGCCGCTGCGGCCTGGGCGGAACCGGTATTGGGTGAGTAATAATGGTAAGGCGTGCCGAATTGTTGAATGGAATTGACCGCGTCATAAACGGCAATCGCTTCAATGGCATCAATGCGGGATGCCAGGTTGCTGTTCAAGGCCGGCGCCACTTTGGTGGCGTTGACGGTGATCAGGTTCCAATCTGTGACGACATCCGCCGACGCCTGAAACGCCAGTGAGGACAGTGAGGCCGCAACAATGGCAGCCAGTGAGGAGTGTTTTTTATTGAGTTTCATTTTTCCCTTTTTGGTTTTGTTGTTTCCGAAAGCCGGTCTGGCCGGATTCCAATCCGGTAAATTCTGGCTTCCGGGGTTTACCTCCCACGGCAGGGTCGGAAAAATCAGAAAGGACGGTGACGAGCAGGGGTAAAAGCGCGGTGTGATCGGGAGCGGAAACCAATCCCCCATCGGGTGGGAAAGCAAAAACCGGGATACCCCATGTTTTATGCCGGAAATCAAACCGGCACTGTAGCAACAACCGTATCAAACCCACCTGGGTCGTTGCCGCTGAACGTTGAACTGGATTCCGTAAAACAGACATATAAATGTTTGATTTTCATGGGAACCTCCAGTTGTCCGGTCAGCCACTGTGTTAAATCACATTCTATTCTTCATCCTTAACTTCAAAATGCTGTCGGGCTTTGTACCTTTACAGCCCGTTTTTCAAACAAGGCCTCTTAATACGACTTATTTTGTCGTCTTTATGATGTTTTTTGTTCATATGTCAAATGTTTTTTTCTGCGACTTTTGTAAATGTCATTTCGGAATATTTCTAAATAAAAACATAGTTTTACGACTAATTTGTCAGCAATCCAAGTAAACTATTTACCAATATTTGTTGAGACGTATCGCCTAAAACCGACAAAAAAACGACTATTATTATCGTATATAAAACAGAATAAATGGCATTCACTTTACAGAGCTCTGAAATCCGGCGACGCGTTGGCCGGGGCGTTGCGGCACGAATGCCGCGCTGCAAAACAGCGCCATCAGGGGGGGTATGATTGTGCCTTTTTTCATTTTTTGTTTTTGGATTTGGTTGGTTGGTTGGTTTTGGTGTGGTAGAAATGGGGAAGAAACCGGATAGCGCTCCTCTGCCGACCTTCCTTTACGGTCAAACATGGGTTTAAGTCACAATCGTCCGACTCGCGCATTACAAACGTCTCTCTCGCGAAATCGAATCTTTCCAAATCAAGCCTGCCCGTTGATTCCATCCCAATGTTTGCCCTGTTTGCCCTTGAAATAGATTAATCTATCTCAGATTAACACTTGATTATATCAATTCTCCTAACAATAACTTCCGCCGCACGCAAGTGAATTTTCTGAAAGTTATTCACAGCCTCCGCGAATTTTGGTGATGGTCAACCACTTTGCGCTATCGGTTTTCGGGATGGAATTCATAAGGGTTAAAGAAAGCTTATGAAAGTAGCTCTTTAATCGTCCAAACCCGGTCAGTCAATCCAGCGGCTTGCGCGGGGGTTTTACCATGAGCCGAATGAACCCGGCAGAAGTTGTAGTGCCAAACGAACAGAGCAATGGAATGTCTGAGGTTTTCAAGTTTCTTGGAATAACCCAAGGTGCATCGGGTAAGTCTTCGGGTGAAGGTCCGCAAGCTAAGGTTGGTGCGTTCTGCATGGCAAATGGTGTTCATTTTGATGTCTGGATTTCCGCTTACACGATGGCGGCGCAATCCGATCAATTTGCGGGGCATATACCACAACTGCGGCTTGGCAAAGAATTTGGTCTCTGTGCCGTAATTAATTGAGTGGCCAAACACAGTGGCCACTGTCCCTGTACGCCCCGAATAGATTTTCCATCCATCGGTGGCAAGTTGGAAATCACCCGTCACGCGCCGTTTGAGTTCAGTCATGAACTCCATTGCGTTTTCCCGTGTCCGCTTTCCAACAAGCCAGTTAATGATGAGCTTGGAATCATTGGCCAGGGCCAGATAAGTAAATTGCTCGCCGCGTTCCAAGTCACCCGGTTCGGTGTTAATCTGCTTTGAGAAAACAAATCCGTGAACTTCATCTGCCTGAACCCAATTGGTTCGCACGTCATGGACTTTCTCTTTCAGAAAATCAGCGGCCTTTTGGCCTGCGGTTTCCAAAACGGTTAATACGGTCGGACGGCTCAATCCGGTAAGGCGTTCAATCGGTCGGATGCCTACGGATTCACAGAGCATGTGGACGACCTGACAGGCCTTATCAAAGTCCACGCGCAGGCCGTCCAGCGGTTGGGATTCACTGAATGACTTCCCGCAGCGGTCGCAGGCATAGCGTTGGACGATGCGGTTGCGGTTACGATAAGAACCCGATTTACGACATTTTCCGTTACAGCAATGACACGTTGTCATTTTTGGCTCGACTTTCTGTCGGCCATGACTTAACGTGTGCGAGAATCTGCAAGGATTCGCAATCGCTAGGTCATTGGCCTATTGGTTGCGCCCTGTTGGTGTTACTAGCACCTTCAGGGCTTTGTTTGCCTACCGGCCAACTGGTTCTCTGGCATGAGATTTTCACCAGTTGGCCGGTGTCTTTTATGTCATCGCGCCGCACGTGTTCGGCCCCATCACGCCGCGCTCGTTACCCTCCTCACAACCCAAACATACAATGACTGTGAAATAATACAAGTCTTTTATTTATCTTTTTATTCAAAATCATTTGACAACTAATGTATTTTCGCCCAAATTTCCTTTATGAGCATAAAACTTCGATTTGAGAAGGGTTCCATTGATATGCGAGTTATCCTTAAGGATGACGCGCTTCCCGAGCTAATGGCGCTTATCTCGGAGCATGAGTCAGACGAAGCGGCCCCGCCGACTCAAACGGCCATTTTTGGCGAACGGTCTGCGGATTCAACCGGAGACCAAAGCGTGTCTGCCAAGGCCTGGCTAAGCAAGCATTCGGCGGCTGAAGTGCTCAATAAGATTAAATGGATCACGAACCCGGACAAAATTCTGCTGATGGGCGCCTTTCACGAGTCGAAGGTTAAAACTGATAGTTGGCGCAGCGCAGACATGGAATCTCGGTTCGCGGAAGCAAAAGACACTCCACCAGCCAACTTCCCGCGTGATATTAGTACCGCAATCAAATCCGGCCTTATCGCCACGGTCACACCGCGAACTTATATTGTGAGCCGGACTGGTTGGAACAAAATTGCGGACGCGATTGCGAAAATCGCACCCTAGACTTCTCCGTAGGCAGCCTTTAATGTGAGCGAAACTGCAAGTATGCCTCGGCTTAACCGGTCTTGGCGATATTTTAGAACAGGACCCTCCCAAACAATCACGTCTGATTTACTGATTGAATAAAGAAGCTTTATAAACTCGTCCCGAAGGTCATTACTGCGAAAGCCTTTCCATTTATTAAGCGTAACCCAAGTGTCAATGCCATCCTTTGTTACATTTTGGTCCAGTAAGCCGAAAATGAGAGGTAGGGAATCAACGACAAACCTAATAGCGAACGGTCGCAAATCATCCCCCTGTAGAACGCGCACATACATTCCCTTCGGGTCAGCGGCTCTCCCTATTACAAAGGGATGTAATGCCATCATTACGAGCAACGCTGCGACCCGTTTAAAAGCATCTGGAGATGTCGGAAAAGAATCATACATTATTTTCCCTCCCAACGTGGAGGCCACTTCGACCGCTTCCTTGTTCACTCCAATGACAACGCCCTGCTGGCCGGCCCAGTTTGAATTCCATTGTTCGATTCCGAACTCAAACACCCTGTGAATTTCGAAACAGTCTTCTTCGAAAGATGAAAATAGTATGCCACCGTTGTTACCGGCGTCGCTCATTTTTGGAGACGTTTAAGTTTAGCAGTCAGCGATCTTGCTGAATGGAGACACGTACTCAGGATAGCAGTCTTTGGCTATTCCTCGGAGTGCAGCATCAGTCAGCTTGTTCGCCCGCGAGGCGTGGTTCCGAGTGATGATACGGCCTCTGCCGGCAACAGAAGGTTTTTCTGTTTTCGACCGATAATTTCCGGCTTTGGAACCGGTGAATGTTGTCGTAGTCATACGGATACCTTTCTACTTGCTTGAATCGTGCCAAGCGCCAATGCCATCCGCGGGTTGAGACAATAGTCCACCCGGCATTGGTTCAAAAAAAACGGCAGAAAACCTCGTAATTTGCTTCTGGATTTGGCCACAATCAAGACTTAGAACGACTGGCAGCATAAACTCTTCATTTAGTGCTGTCAACAATGATTTTAAAGGCATTGGACGGCTTTCTGTCGGGTGTTTATGATTCAACTTTAGCATAAGGCAGGTATGAGTCAATAGTTTAAACTAATCATTTTTTGCCAATTTACATCCAAATCAAAGGCAAAATGCCCAAATTTCGCCTACACTGTCCAGCACCAATAAGACATTAACGGCAACTTCGGTAATCAATGGAGCATACGCGCCAGAGCTGGTGCCGGGACCGGTTGGCCGGTGCCGTCGGTCTCACCCAATGGCGGCGACAATTTAAGCAAATGTCGCCGGTCCCGCTATGGGGTGTTCACCCCACCCCTATCCAAATTTTCGGAACTTGACCGCCTCAATGGTTTGCGGGCTAATCGTGGAAATCTATGTTAGCGAAATGTTCATGCCAGCATTGTGGCGGCAGTATTGAGTTTGAGGCCGACGGGCTTGAACGCACTGGTTCTACCGGCCATCGCGTACTGGGCCAAATGATTGATTGCCCGCATTGTGGAAAATCTACTCAGCTTTATTTAAACCTGTCTGAATTTGTAAACCCGAACAAACCCAAGCAACCCAAGAAAATCAGATTCGGCTGGCTCTACGTAATTGGCGGAATCGTGGCGGCGATCATCCTGGCCTATTTCTTTGGCGAAAAAATTGGGAATTACATCGATGAGATTTTTCCGATAGTCGGTGGAGCTGTTGGCGGATTAATTTTCCTGGCCGTTTTCATCTTCTTCCTGATACTAGCCATTTTCTGGATTATTTTCCCGTGGATGGTGTATTCAATGCTTAAGAGTCTGCGTGATGAATTGAAACGAATTGAGGTAAATACGCGCCGCAAAGACTAATTTCAACCCCTAGCGCAATCTGTTTTACCATGACGCGAATTTTGCGTAAATGGTTGTCAAAAAGTGGTCTGACTGCAAAAATCGAAATTACAAATGAAAACCATTCTCGGGCTCCTGCTCGTGGTGCTGGCGGTGAATCTCCGTGCTGCTGACACGGCCAAAACCGATTCTTCCTCCCAGAACACCAATGCGTCCGCCGCGAAGAAGTCGGAGGTCGCCACCATTCCCGACGCAACGCACCAACCGGTCCTCACCACCAACACGGTGGTGATTGCCGGCCAACGCGTGACCTACACGGCCGAAACCGGCATGCTGCCCATTCTCAAACCCGATGGTACGTCGAGTGCCTCGGTTTTTTACGTCGCTTACACGCGTACGGGGGAGTCCGACGCCGCCACGCGGCCCGTCATGTTTTGTTTCAATGGCGGCCCGGGTTCTTCCTCGGTGTGGCTGCATCTTGGCGCGCTGGGTCCGCGCCGCGTGAAGATGAACGAGGACGGCACCCTGCCGAAACCGCCATTCAGCCTGGCGGACAATCCGTATTCGGTTCTGGACGGCAGTGATCTGGTTTTCGTTGACCCGGTCGCCACTGGCTTCAGCCGCGCGGCGAAGGACGAAAAGGCCGACCAATTTTTCAGCCAGTCTGCGGACCTGGAGTCCGTCGGTGAATTTATCCGCCTTTGGACGACGCGTCACGAGCGCTGGCTTTCACCGAAATACCTCTGCGGCGAAAGTTACGGCGTCTTTCGCGCCGCGGGGCTGGCGGAGCGTTTGCGTTCGCGCTACGGCATGTATCTCAATGGTCTGGTTCTGGTGTCGGGCGTATTGGATTTCGCGACCATCGACGACGGAGCGGGCAATGACCTGCCGTTTGAACTTTTCCTGCCCAATTACACTGCCACGGCGTTTTATTTCAAAAAACTGCCGCCGGATCTGCAGGCGGATTTACCCAAAGCGCAGGCCGAAGCGCGTGAATTTGCGAAGGGTGAGTACGCCACGGCGTTGCAGCAGGGCGCGGCGCTGCCCGCCGACGAACGGGAAAAAATTGTCGCCGAACTTGCGCGGCTCACCGGTCTGAACCCGCCGGTGATCGAGGACAACCACCTGCGGATCGGCAGCGAGTTGTTTCGCAAACAGTTGTTGCACGATGAGGGTTTGATCCTCGGTGCCTACGATGCGCGCATCACCGGACGTGACGATGACCCGGCCTCGCCGTATCCCGATTTCGATCCGTCTTATGCGGCCACTTACGGGCCGTTCGCGGCGGCGATGAACGCCTATGTCCGCGAGGAATTAAAGTTTGAAGACGATTTGCCCTACGAAATCATTGCCGGTGTGCAGCCGTGGAATTACGGTGCGCAGAACGATTATCCGAACGTGAGCGGCCAACTGGCGTCCGTGATGAACCAGAATCCCTACATGCATGTGCTGGTGTTGGGGGGGATGCGGGACCTGGTGTGCCCTCCGGACACGGTGCGTTATGCGCTCGAACATATGCCCGTTGACCCGGTCTACCGCACCAACATCACCTATGCCACCTTTGAAGCCGGCCACATGATGTACGTAAATCTGCCGGACTTGAAAAAGATGCACCGGGTTTTGGAGGATTTTCTGAAATGATCCGGGACCACCGCCGTATTGGCGGCGCAGATTTTGGGACGCCAACCGGTCGTCCCTCCCGATTCATTCCTGGACGCGGATCAGGGTTTTGATGGCGTGATTGCCCGCCGCCATTGACTTGAACAGCTCCGGCAATTGGCTCAACGGACATTCGCCGTCCACAAAGTCCCGGGCGCGGACCACACCGGCCTCGATAAATTCCAGGGCGCGACGGATGGTACGTGGCGTGTGATGAAAACTCGCCAGGAGGGTGAGATTGGAATAATGAATCAATTCCGCAGGGAATGACACCTGGGTGCAAGCCGGGCAGCCGCCGAAAAAATTCACCGTGCCGCCTTTGCGCACGAGCTGCACGGCGGCCTCCCACGTTTCCGGTTTGCCGACCGCTTCAATCACGGCATCAAAACGCGTCGGGGCGACACCGCGGATTTTGGCGGCCAATTCCCGGCCGTCACCGACGTCAATGACCTGCTCCGCACCCAGCCGCCGTGCGGCTTCCAATCGCGCCGCGCGCCGTCCGGCCACGGTCACGTGGCAGCCAAGATTTTTTGTCAGCGCGACGAACATCAAGCCAATCGGGCCGGCGCCGATGACCAGGACGTTTTGGCCGGCACCCAATTTCGTGTCTGCCAATCCCTGGACGACGCAGGCCAGCGGCTCCACGAGTGCGGCGTCGCGAAAATCGGTTTCCGGGTTGAGCCGCAGCAGGTTTTTTTGCGCAAGTCGCGCGGGGATGACGATGGATTCGGCATAAGTGCCGTTCAGAAACAACAAATGTTCGCAGAGATTTTCCCGGCCTTCCTGACAGTGGAAACATCCGCCACACGGCGCGGAATTGGCCGCCACGACGCGGTCGCCAATTTTCCAGTCCCAACCCCGGGTTTTGGGCCCTGGACTGTGAACCTCGCAAATGACGCCCGCCAGCTCGTGTCCAAACGCGGCGGGCGGCACAATCATTTTGGCATGATATCCGCGCTTGAAAACTTTCAGGTCGGTGCCGCAGGTGAGCGTGGCCTCGATGCGGACACGGACTTCACCGGCCTTCAGCGGAGGCGGCGCGACGTCCTCGATTCGAAGGTGTTCCCGGCCGTGAAGGATGGCGGCTTTCACGTTCGCAGCCTACCAGTGCGAAGGATCCGGCGGAAGAAAGTTTTCGCTTTTCCGCAGCCTGGCTTAATAAACACTCCAGGTTTGGCGGAATATCTTTGTAACCCTTGGGGTGAGCGGTGGCAGTCCGTTGTTATTTTGGAAATTAAGGTCGAAGGCCCAGGCGCGGTGGGGCGCATTGTAATAATTGCCGGTTGCCTGCCATTTGTTGGTCGCGTATTGGCTGGGGAACATGACGACGATGGAGCCGTTATAGGTCAGGGTGGTGGAGCTGCTCCAGTTTTCCAGCAAACGAATAAAATTTTCGACACCACCGCTGTAATTGGCGCCAACAGTGGGGACGATGCCTTCAAATGCCGCCGCGTTAATGGTGGTGGCGCCGGGATTACGCGAACCCAGAGCGGTGCTCGAGTTCCAGCTGTCGCTCCAGCTGGTGGAAAGGGCGGTGATGGAATCGCCGAGAAGCGCGGCGGGAGCGGTATTGGCCACGTTGGTGCCGTTATTGAGTGATGTGCCACTGGCGTTGTAATTGCCCAGCACGTAGAGCGGATCGGGCGTGACCACGGTAAGCCCTTGGGACGGCAGAACGGAGCCATTGGCCATGCGTACGGCGGGAAGACTGGAGCTGCTGGATGGGGCATTGTTATAGACATAGACCGAATCAATATAATGCCCGCTGTCGTTGTAGAGTTGAGTGTTAAGCGTGCTGCCGTTCGTACTGGCCATCCAGTTGGTCAATGCGCCTACATTGAGCTGGACGGCGGCAACGGTTTTTCCCTCACGGTAATCGTAGAACGTGGTGTTGGTGGCAAACGAGTAACTCAGGTTTGTTGTAACGGTAGCACCATTGGTGGTCATTTTCGTTACGTTGGGGGGTATGTATTTGACCGGCGTGACATTGTTCGAATCCTGAAGATAGACTGAAATGGTGCCACTGGGTGAATTGGAGACGATTAAATCGGATTGGTTGATAAAATACAATTGGCCCGTGCTTGAATACGGAGTTGTGCCGGCGGGTGGCAGGTTCAGCAATGCCCGGATGGCGTTGGGATCGTTCGTTTGGCCGATGGGCATGGCCAGGGTGTCCTGGTTGATATTCGAGGATGTGAGATAAGTGGAGGAACCAGTGCCGGTGTAATTCGTGGCAAACGGATCCGAATTGGTGTTATAGATGTTTCCCGCCGCGCTGACCGGCGAATTGAACGTCAGAACGGTTGACCCGGACCAAATACCGCCATTGGAATAGACCGGACCGGTGACGCTCATGGCGGCGCCAGGATCAATCTCCATGTTCAGGTCGTAAAAAATGGCATACTGGAAGATGGGAATGGCCGCCAGTTCAAAGGTTTGCTTGACCGTCGCTGCAACGTTGGTATACGGCTGATTTAAGGCGGTGGCGGTGGAAATGACCGTGCAATTGGCTATATCGGCATGCATCCCCGTATAGTTGGCGGCGAACAAGGTTCCCCAGTTGGTTGTCCAGTTGACGGGGTTTACGCTCACAAAGGTTGGGCTGCTGTTCGAAGGATTGCTGAACGAGAATTGAACCGGCCAATTGGTGGTTGAGGGGGGCTGACAAAAGTTGTTCGTCATGTAATAATTGGTTCCGGACGCGAACGTCTGATTAAAAAAATCAAACGTCATTTGGGCGATGACGCGCTCGGTCGCCGCTTCGGCGGCGCCCGTGCCCAGGCCGAACAGGTTGTTTCGTTCCGTCTGCATGGCGCTGCTGTTGGTCCAGTTCATAACGCTGACCAGCAACAACAGCGCAACGCTGATGAAGATCATTGTCATCAACAAGGCATAACCCTGCACACATTGTTGGTAAATTTTACATGCAATTTTCATGGCTGTCTCCGTGGTTTGGTTAAATGGTGGGGCTTCAGTCCTGGTTGCGGGGGGTCATCTCCGTCTGGAAGGTGTAGTACTCCAAAACATTGGTGGGCGCCTGATAGTTTACTTGGTAAAATTTCAGGGTCATCCGGATGGCGTAATGCTCAAGGCCGGTGGATGAAATGTTGCTGCCGTGACAGTCCACCGTCTGGAACAACACCTGATTGGTGAGGTTGGAAGCCAGGGTCATCTGCTGGCCGTTGGAGCCGAGAATCTCGTAGAGCGCACCGGCGTTGGTGGAGAGATACAGAAGATTGCTCCCGCCGGTGGGAGAATAAATCATCAGGGCCGGACCATTGGTGCCGGTGCTGGTGAACGATGCCATGCTGGTTCCACTTCCGACCACCGCCGAGCTGGCGCCGCGGACCTGGTTTAGAATTTGATCCAGGGCCTTGAGGCTGTAGGCGGTGGATTTCAACTTGCTGCTCGTAAGCGTGTTTATCCTGAACCCGAAAATTTGCACCCCGACCATCGCCAGCGTCAGGAGCATAAAAATGGCCATGGCGACCATCAACTCCACCAGGGTGAAAGCCCGGGCATTCATGGCCCGGGCCGATGCCTGCCGTGGCACGTTGTTTGAAAGTGGTTTCATTAGTTTCCCCCGCGGTAAGTAATTACGGTGTTGGTGTACCAATTTCCGCTGCGTGAAAAATACCACCTGCAATCCGAGCGGATCTGGCGGAGCGCCGGAATGGTGGAGACGGTGGTGATTTGCAATGTATTGGTGACGCTCATGGTTTGGCCGCTGGAGGGAATCAGCACCGAGTTGGTATATATGATTGTGTTCGTTCCCGGCGGAAGTTCATCGGGATTGGATCCTGTGGCACTCGAATAAACATCCCATTTCGCGGCGCGCGCCTGTTCGATTGATTGAACGGTCAACGCTTGAACGGCCAGGGACATCGAACTCCATTCGGCCTTATAGTTGGTTTGCACATAGCCGTAAATCATCCCTGACATCGCCAAAACCAAAATGCCGATGGCCATCACCACTTCCGCCAGGGTGAATGCCGCGCTTGCCTTTGACTTGGCGGTCTTTCTATTGCTAGTCACCATAAATCGATTCACGCTTAATTTTCGGAATGAGGCCAATTGCCTGTTGTGAGTCAAAATACAGCAAGCGTTATACCACTATTCGACTTGCCGATTATGCGTATAAGCCGTGCCGTCAATGGGTTGGTTCTGGCCCCTTGTGAAGGCTGTCTGAGAATATGACAGAATCGGCAGGCAACCAGGCTGCTTTGAAGGGACACCAAACAGCCCCGTTCAGCTCGTTTCAAGGTCTCCACGGCGGGGGGGGGCCTTGACGAAATTCGTCTCCCGCAGATAAATCGGCGTCAATTTGTTGCCGCTCACGAAATCGTTTCGTCCGGCGGCGATTCGTCCCAGGGTTGCGGCCGCCGGGAAAAGGATTTTCCCGTTCGACAGCCACCGGGTTGCTTCCGGACCCACCCAGATTCCACCCGCGTTGACGCGGGTTTGGAGTTCGGTCAACGGCACGATGCGCAGCGGCTCGATTTCCGTCCATCCACCCGATGAAACCTCATACGATGCCAGATATAATTCGTTCCGCTGCGCATCGATCACCACGTTTACCCGGCCAAATTTTCCCTCCGCCTGCGCCTGCGCTGCCAGACATTCGCCGCTGCCGCTGCCCAGCAATTTCACGCCGCGCGCCAGTTGCCAGCCCTGCGCGATGGAAATCGCCACCCGAACACCCGTGTAGGAACCGGGGCCCAATCCGACGGCCAGCACCTCGATTTGTTCACGCTCGACTTTTGCCTCGGCCAGGACCTTTGCCATCAAGCGAAAGGCGTTGGTTCCGCCGGCGCCGGTCTCGATGGCCTCCACGCAAATTTGCGGATGGTCCGGGCGCACGACGGCCACGCTGCGTTGAGCCGAGGAAAATTCAAGCGCCAGAATCGTCATAAACAATTTTTCGTTCCGTCTCGCCGGTAATCTCAATACTCACCCGCAGCCAGTTTTCCCCGGCGCTCGACGCCCGGCCCTCAGTCCCCGACCATCGTTCCGCCCATTCGATCACCGTTACGCCGTCGGGCTGCAAAAATTCTTCGAGCCCCGCCGCCGCAATTTGCCCGGGGTTCTCCAGCCGGTAGAGGTCCAGATGAAACAATCGCCACCGCCCGCCGCCGTATTCGTTCACCAGCGTGAACGTCGGTGAATGGACGCGCGCCGTGGCGCCCAGCCCGCGCGCGATCCCTTTCACCAGTTCCGTCTTGCCCGCGCCCAAATCGCCCGACAACGCAATCACCCGCCCGCGTTCCGCCGCGCGTCCCCACGATTCGCCGAGCGATTGGGTCTCGGCCGGACTATGTGAAATGAACGTAGCCATGAACCGTCAACGGCCACACGCCGTCTTTGTCGCGAAGGGTAACGCCGGTGCCCGGGTTGATTTTGCCGATGCAACTCAGGCGAAGTTTCGGAAATTGTTTTTTCCAGGCATCCAGCAATTTCACCGCGTCGCCCGCCGCCACCGTGAACAACAATTCAAAATCCTCGCCGTTGGTGAGCGCGGCGGTCAATGCCGTTTTCGTGAAGGGATCTTCGCGGGCGCTTACCTTCGCCGCCCGGCTGATGGGAATGGCCGTTTTCAGAAGTTCCGCGCCGACACCACTGGCATCCAGAATGTGGCGCAAATCACCGGCCAGTCCGTCGCTCAGGTCAATCATCGCGTGAATGGGGACAAACTTCGCCAGCCAGCGTGCCTCGGCCAGGCGCGGTTCAAAGTCAAGATGTTTGCCGGCGGACGAACCGCCCAGTTCACCGGTCACAAAAATGGCGTCGCCGGCCTTGGCAGTCGAACGGAGGATTTGTTTGCCCCGGCCGACGGTTCCCAACAAGGCCACCGAAATAAAAAGGCATCCCGGGTTCACCGTCGTTTCACCCCCAACGATGGCCACACCGTGCCTTTTGGCGAAACGGCTCATGCCGCCGTAAATTTTTTCGACGGCTTCCGGCTCGAAATGTTCCGGCAATCCGATGGTTACCACCGCGGCGACCGGTGTTCCGGCCATGGCCGCGATGTCACTGAGACAGCGCGCGAGCGCCTTGCGCCCGATTTTTTCCGGCGGCGTGGCTTTGTCAAAATGGACGCCCTCCACGACGGCGTCGGTTTTGAACAGGAACAATTTGTCCGGCATGCCGAAATCCAGCACGGCGCAATCGTCACCGGCGCCGGTCACCACCGTTTGGTTGACGGGCAACGTCTTCGTCAGCCTGGCAATGAGTTCAAATTCGTTCACGTTGGTCCCGGTTTGAGTTCACTCTGAAAAAAACAGAGCAGGATGAGATTCACTGCGTTAAAGAACGCGTGCGCTGTGATCGGCACGAGCAAATTGTCGGTCTTTTCGTAAAGCCACGTCAATGCGAGCGCCAGCAGGAACAACGCCACGAACGCCGCCGCGTCCCAATGGATCAGGGCGAACAAAAAGCTGACACCGAACCATGCCAAACGCGGCCGGCCGAGCTGCTTGACGAGCGGATATAACATGCCACGGAAAATAAACTCTTCGGCTACCGGCGCGATGATCACCGTGAACACGCCCAGATAAACACGCAGCCACCAGGCCTTGGCGCCGGTCAATACCGTCACGGCGGTCTCCGCCTCGGGCGGCCAGCCCATTTTGGTGAGCGTGTAAATGGACGCACCCTGCACCAGCAACACCACCGGTGGCAAAAAAACAATTACCACGGTCACAGCCGGAAACCAGGCGCGGTTAAATGCCGACCCGTGCCAGCCGAAGGCGTCGCGCCAGTTCACGTGCTGAAGCCTTAAAAAAAAGACAATCAGCACCCACGTGGCGCCTTGGAACGCCAGCGTGCCGATCACAACCGCGCCGGAACCCGCCGGCGGTTGAAACGCGGCGAACCCGGCCTTTTGCAGTAGCCCGATGAGGGTCAGTCCCAGGCACAGGCTGACCAGTTGCGCCGCGCAAAACCAGATGACGATTTCCCAACGCCAGGGTTTGGCGGATAACATGCCGTCAACCTAGCGCAACCACACCTGACTGACGACGCAAAATTGGCCTCGCTTTTTATTTTGCGCCATCTCCCGCGCACCCTATCTTCCGGTGAATGGTCGTCGAGCGCACCAACCGCCTGGCCCGCGAGAAATCGCCCTATCTGCTCCAGCATGCCCGCAATCCGGTGGACTGGTTTGCCTGGGGCGATGAGGCCTTTGCCCGGGCGCGCGCGGAAACCAAGCCGATTTTTCTAAGCATCGGCTACTCCACCTGCCATTGGTGCCATGTCATGGAACGCGAATCGTTCGAGGACGAAAAGGTAGCCGCTTTTCTCAACGATCATTTCGTCAGCGTCAAGGTGGATCGCGAAGAACGGCCGGACGTGGACAAAATATACATGACGTTCATCCAGGCCACGACCGGCGGCGGCGGCTGGCCGCTTAACGTCTTTCTTACGCCGGATTTGAAACCGTTCTTTGGCGGCACCTATTTCCCGCCGGACAACCGTCAAGGCCGGCCGGGGTTGCTGCCGTTGCTTCGCCAGATTGCCGGGCTATGGCGGGAACACCGGGGTGAACTCACGGATTCCGCCGATGAAATTCAAGCGCGGCTGGCGTCGGCAACCGCCGGTTCGGCGGGGTCGAATCTCCTGCTGACGGCGGACGCATTGCGCCACGCCGCCACGGTTTTCAAGTCGGCCTACGACCCGCGGCACGGCGGATTCGGCGGTGCCCCGAAGTTTCCACAACCCAGTGTCCCGCTGCTGTTGCTGCGTTGCGCCACACGCTTTCACGACGACGAAGCCAGGCGGATGGTTTTGCACACGTGCGAGCGCATGGCTGCCGGCGGTATTCACGATCAACTGGGCGGCGGGTTCGCACGCTATGCCGTGGATGCCGAATGGCGGGTCCCGCATTTCGAGAAGATGCTTTATGACAACGCCCAACTCGCGCAGCTCTACCTCGACGCGCATCTGGTCTCCACATCCGGGGCGGAAACCCCATTCGCCGACATCGCGCGCGATATTCTTGATTATGTTTTGCGTGACCTGACACATCCCGGCGGCGGCTTCTACTCCGCCGAGGACGCCGACAGCGAAGGCCTTGAGGGGAAATTTTACTGCTGGACGAAAGCTGAGCTCTCTGCGCTGTTGACCACCGGGGAACTCAAGGTGGCGGTCCGCGTTTTCGGCATTACTGAAAACGGGAACTTCGTTGACCACAGCCATCCGCGCCCGTTGCCGGGGCAAAATGTGCTGAGCCTGGCAGATGCGAATTTGACGGACGCTGAAAAACGCCTGCTCATCTCCGCGAAAGCGAAGATGCTGGAGGTGCGCCACCGGCGCATCCGTCCGCATCTCGACGATAAAATTCTCGCCTCATGGAATGGTCTGATGTTGGGCGCGATGGCGCGCGCTTATGCCGTGCTTGGTGAAATGAAATATCGGAAGGCGGCGGAGAAAAATCTGGCGTTTCTCCGGGAAAAATTGTGGGACGAAAAATCCAGAACGTTGTTTCATCGCTGGCGCGATGACGCGCGCGACCATGTGCAATTGCTCGAAGGCTACGCGTTCCTGCTCGCCGGGGTCATTGACCTTTATGAAGCCACGCTGGAACCGGAGCCGCTGGATTTCGCCATCGCGCTCGCCGAGGCGATGATTTTGAAGTTTTACGACGCCGCCAATGGCGGTTTCTGGCAGGGCGCCGCCGAGGCGAAGGACTTGATTCTGCGCGTGAAGGACGATTACGACGGCGCCGAACCGTCCGGCAATTCCGTCGCCACACTGACCTTGTTGAAGCTCGCCGCCATCACCGGCCGCGAAGATTTGCGGCGGCCGGCGGAGGCGACGTTGCGACTGTTTGCGCAACGGTTGCAAAACTATCCGCAAGCCATGCCCTGCCTGTTGCAGGCGGTGGATTTCTGGCTGGAGGAGCCACAGCGAGTCGTCATTGCCGGCGACCCGGCGGATGTCGGGACCCGGGAACTGCTGCGCGCGGCGCATTCGGTCTATCAGCCGAACAAAATAGTTCAAGGAAACCTGGGTGCCGTCGGGGAATTCGTGCGGACCTTGCCCGCCAAAAACGGTGCGGTGGCCTATCTTTGTACCGGTGTCGCGTGCCAGCCGCCGGCGAACCGGCCGGAGGAACTGCGCCGGCTGCTTCGCTGACCACGGAATGGATTGGGGCTGAATTGTTTTGGGACAGTTTTCCGGGCCATTGTCTGTGTCCATCGAATCCGGGCCCTGCTTTTACCCGCAAATTTTCACGGAAAGCGGCACTCGCATTTGATTTCAGGGACGGCATGGAATTTGCGCGGGAACCAGAGTTACAGCAACAAGACGTATATTTATGAAGTTCTCTTTTGAGGTAGGCGATTTGGAAAAACACCGTGTCGAATTTAACTTCAACCAGCTTTGCGGCACCCTGCTCATCCGCGTGGACGACAAGCCCGTTCGCCGGGCCACCCGTCTTCTAAACGAGCCGATTCACGAAGTTTTCGACTTTATGGTCGGCGATGCCGAGCGATGGCCGGTGCGGATTGAGAAGCGGCGCAAACCATTGTTCGGCTCCCGCAACGTTCTCTACGTGAACCATCGCCTGACGCGGGTGGTGGAGGGATTCTAGTCGCCGCCGGGCTCGCTGCCGGGTTCGTGCGTTGACTCCTGGTGGCCGCGCGGTGGTTGAATTCTCCGCAACGCCCGGCGCAACGAGTCAATTTCGCGCTCATCGCCGGATTTCTGGCGTTCCGCCAGTTCGACCAGTTCCAGCACTTCTTCCATTTGCTCCAGGGCCTGTTCGAGTGATTCGACAATGTGCCGCACTTCATCTGCCGCCCGGTTGATGGCGGAAACATCCTTCCCCGTCGGAACCACTGCCGGAGGTTGCGGCCCGGGTGCGGCCGTTTCCTCGACGGGCGCGCCGGCGGGCTGATCCACCCGTGCGATTTGCCCGGGTGAACGTGGGCCCCGCCCGCGTCCGCGCCCGCCGCGGCGGCCCCGCCGCCGTCCACCCCCTGAACTTCGTGGCGGGGTGACAGGATTCGATTCAACCTGTTGTTCTTCCGGTGAAACCATTCTCCCGCGAGCATGACGTGTCGGCGGGCAGGAAGGCAATCGCGAATTATGATTACTTTTTCACAAACAGGGCGAGCGAGGCGGTGTACCCGTGGAGGAAATTTTTTTCGCCGACCGGCCCAATTTCACCATTGCAAAAAAATCCGGCGAGTCCGAGCGGGCCGAGCCGTTGTTGCACCATCTCGGCGTCGTGATTCGGCCGGCCAAACAGGTTCTGGCCGCGGCCATTGCAGGAGCAGAGGCAACCGCCGTAAATGACGGTGTCGGCAAGCTGGTTTCTGGCGCGGACCAGGAGTTCGTTCATGTCCTCGGTCGCCGCCGCCGCGTCCCGCCGCTGGAATTGCATGGTCTGCCCCGCCCGGGGCATGGCGCCGACGGACAACACGCCGGAGTTCGGGTCGCCCCCAATGAGGTTGCGCACGAGAAAATCGCCCCGATGAAAGTCCTCGAGGTACTCGTTGACCACGAGGCCGATGAACAGATTGCCGCGGGCCTTTTGCTGTTCGGCGGGCGGCAGTTTCTGAAACGTCTCCGCGAGCACGGTATAAGCGGGGCGATTGGCGATTTGACGGATCAAATTATGTTCGACGCGCGTGAGCGTCCACGTTTCGCCGATGGGTGTGCAGCCCTGGGAGATGACGCTCGCCAGCTTCACGTCACCACCGACGGAAATGGCCACGCCGCCCTCCTCAAACACGTCGCCGTTCAAATAGACCTGCGTGGTCTGGTCGGCAAAAACCCCGCTGGCCAGTCCGCCGAGCGCGGGCAGCGGCGCGTAGGTCTGGTTCCAGGAGCGGAGCCAGCTTTCCGCGTCGAGATGAAATGGATCAATAAACACCAGCCAGCCGTTGGTGCGCGTCGGCTCGACGCCGGTCTCCAAAGGCCAATAGGTCGCGCCAGCGGCTTCCTCCACCTGTTTCTGCGTGAAATGAAATCCTTTTAATTCCGCTCCCGGCAGGGAAAAAAGCGCCAGCACGAAACCGGACGCGCCCTCCACTTCGTTGGCCCCGGCAATCAATCCGGTGCTGGAACAACCCGCCAGCAACGGGATCCGGGCATGGACGCGCAGAATTTCCAGGGTCTGCCGGGCGTGCGGGAAAAATTTCGGCGACATGAAAACAAGGCCCAGCGAGACCTGTGGCGCCAGCAGTTGTGCGCGCAGATTTTCGGCCCACCGGCGGAGCCCGGCTTCATCGAAACCGTCCGGCCAATGCGCGGCGATGGAATATTCCGTATTCACAACATTACCTTAACCATGCCACAATTCTCTCGCCCGACCAAATTTCTTCGACCGGCTGGCGGGGCCGGGCGGCGGCGGTTTTTTGGCCATTTACCAGCACCTCGGCTGCCAACGGCCGGGTATTGTAATTTGACGCCATGACAAAGCCGTAGGCGCCGGCGCTCAATAAGGCCAGATAATCGCCCTCGCAGACCCGGGGCAGCGGGCGGTCCTTGCAAAAGTAATCGCCCGACTCACAAATCGGGCCGACGACGTCCGATTTGACGGAGGGGCCGGTCCGGCGTGTGACCGGGACGATTTCGTGGTAGGCGTCGTAGAACGCCGGACGGATCAAATCGTTCATCGCGGCGTCCACGATCACAAAATTCTTCCGGCCGGTACGTTTCACATATTCAACGCGCGTGACCAGAATGCCCGCGTTGCCGGAAATGAAACGGCCCGGCTCCAGCAAGATTTTCAAGCCGAGCGGCTGCAACAGCGGCAACAGGCGCGCGGCGTAACTCGCCGGCGTCAAAATGCCCTTCGCCGTGGACGATCGCCACCATCCGGGCGAACCGCTCGCCAGCGCGGGCTGATAAACGATGCCCAGTCCGCCGCCGATGCTCAGAAATTCCAGGCCATATTTTTCCGCCAGCCGCCGCACGAGCGGCCGGACCTTGCGCACAGCCTGTTCAAACGGCGCCACGCTGGTCAGTTGCGAGCCGATGTGCATCTGCAATCCGCGCAGGCGCAGGTTTTTCAACCGGGCTGCCCGGGCGTAAACACCCTCGATCTGCTCGAACGCGATGCCGAATTTGTTCTCGTAGGTGCCGGTGGTGATCTTGGCGTGCGTGTGCGCCTCGACGTCGGGATTCACGCGCACGGCGACGGGTGCGATTTTTCCCAGCCGCGCGGCCACCCGCTGGATGCGCTGCAACTCCGCCTCGCTCTCGGCATTGAACGAATAAACGTTCTGCCGCAGCGCAAATTCAATTTCATCCCCCGTTTTTCCCACGCCCGCGAACACGCACCGGCGCGGATCGCCCCCGGCCGCGATCACCCGCCGCAATTCGCCGCCGCTTACGATATCGAAACCGCTGCCGAGTCCGGCGAGCACGCGCAACACGGAAAGATTGGAATTGGATTTGACCGCGAAGCAAACGAGATGCTCCACCGGCGCCAGGGCGCGGTCGAGTTTTTGAAAATGGTCCGTCAGCGTATGCTGCGAATAGATGTAGAGCGGCGTGCCGAACCGGCGCGCGAGCGCGTCCACGGCGGCACCTTCGCAGAACAATTTTTTGCCGAGGTAACGAAAATCATGCATGACGACGTGCCCAGTCTAAAGTTGGCGGCTCTGAGTGGCAAAGGAAAAGCCCGCCGACGGGAGCCGGCGGGCGGAAAAGCGGGCGGCTCCTAACGGGGTCCGGCCAGAATTTTGGCACGCTCGGCTTGGTATTGCACCGCCGAGATGGCGTTGTTGTCGTATTGTTCGAGCAAGGCCTGAAGCTGCGCCTGTTGAGCGGCGGAAACCGGGAGCGGCGGCGCCACCATCGGCTGCAATCCCAATCGGCTCGCCGGGATGGCCGCGCTGTTGTTGTTTTGCGACGGTTCCGTGGGAACAGGCTGGGCGACAGCCGGCGACGGGGTTTGCGCGGCTGTGGGTGTGGTGGCCGTTGATGGCGGCAGGCTCTCCTCCGGTGCCGTGCCCGACGTCATACTGCCTGAAGGCGGTGGCACCGGGGCAAAAAAACTACTCCCCGAACTTGAAGTCGTTGACCCGGCAGTGGTCGCAGGTGGCGGTGGCGCCGGCATGGTCGCTGCCGGAGGCGGATTCGTCGGTTCCTGTGCGGTCGCGCCGGACGGGGTAACCGTCACTGCCGTCGGTGGGGCCGCGGACACGGGCGGCGCAGCGACGGGTTGGACCGGTTGTGAAGGGGTTGCTGGCGCAGGCGTGGCCGCGGGCGGGGCGGCCGCGGCGGCAGGCGTTGGCGTGCTGGCAGGTGCGTGAGAATTTTCCGTTGGTGGCGGAGTCGAAGGTGCGGTGGCCGCGGCGGGTGGGGCTGGTTGGGCCGGCGCTGCCGGGGCCGACGATTGCGTGTTCGTGCTTGCCTGCTGCATGTCCAGCGCGCGCATCTGCTCCTCCATTGCTGCGCGAGCGGCAGCCTGGGCAGGATTGTCGTCTGCGCGTACCACTGCGATAGTTGCACAAAAGACCGCTGCGCAAACCACGGGGTAAAACCTGGAAATTCGCATGGCTTTTCCTTACCTCAATTTTTCACCGGATGCAATAGCTTTCCGGCTCGCGACAAACAACTTTCGCCACACGCCGGGCAGCGGATAAGCCAGCATCGAATACAGCATAATCCAGCGAACTTCGAGGCGGGAAATTTTGACGCCTTGTCGCAGTTCGAGGACGTTGGCGGCGCGCAATTGTTCAATGGTGCTGGCGCCGATCAAAATCGGCCAGGCGCAGGCCAGCCGCACACGCATTTGCCCGCGCGGCAGTGAATTGGTGTAATTCCAGCCGGCCTGCAAATGCGATTCCGCCAGATCGAGGTAACGATGATACAGCGGGCGGAACCGGGATTCGTTGACCGGCGACAACAAAACCGACGGCATGAGTCCGACCTGGTCCAATTCCAGGGACGGCAAATAACATCGCCCCTTGTGCAAGTCCGCCGCCAAATCGCGCAGGAGGTTGATCAGTTGCAGGCCCTTGCCGAAACGAATGCTGTCGCCGAACAGTTTTGCGTCCTCCAGTTCCGCGTACGGAAACAGATGCGCGCGGCACAGCTGGGTCCAGAATTCGCCGACGCAGCCGGCGACGCGATAGGTGTAGTCGTCGAGTTCGATGCCGGATTTGAGCGCGATGATGTTTTCGGCGGAGGCGCCGGCGAATCGCTCCAAATCCAGTACCTGGCCGCCGGTGATGATGTCGAGCACGCCGCGGACCCGTTGCAAGTCGGCGGGCGTAAGTTTCAGCAGCAGCGCCAGGCTGTCCTCAACCTTTTCCAACAGCAGCCGCTCGGCGGGCGAGGCCTGTTGTTTGGTGAGTTCGCCGAAATTCAGCGGTGCGGTGGATTTGCCCAGGATGCGCGCGCGCAGCTTTTGCAATGCGTCGAGCCGTTGTGTCAGCGGGACAATTTCAGTATCGGCGATGGTGTCGGTGGTGCGCGCGAGCAGATAGGCGAGGCCGATTTGCCGGCGCACCCGCCCCGGCAACATACGCAACGTCAGATAAAACGAGCGCGAGGTTCGCTTCAACAGTTCGCTGAGTGCCGCGTTCACGAAATCAAGCAAGCTGCTCCCGCCACCTGGCCAGTTGTTTTGCCACTTCCTTCGTTCCCGGGGCGCCGGTCAGGTTTCGCTTCGCCATCGCGCGTTTCAAATCGAACACGCCGAGCGCGTCGCGGCCAAAGGCTTTGTGCACGGATTGCAATTCCGCGAACGTGAGCCGGTTCAGCGGTTTGCCGGTTTTTTCCGCCAGCGTCACCACCGCGCCGACGACATGGTGTGCCTGCCGAAACGGCATTCCCTTTTTGACGAGATAATCCGCGAGGTCGGTTGCCAGCAATGCCGGGTCGCTCGCGGCCGCGGCGCAGGCGGCGTGATTGACCTTGGTATGGCGCAACATCGCGGCCATGATTTGCGTGGTGGCGCGCACCGTGTCGGTGGTGTCGAACAGCCGTTCCTTGTCCTCCTGCAAATCGCGATTGTAGGTCATCGGCAGGCCCTTCAACAGCGTGAGCAGCGCGACGAGGTTGCCGATGACCCGGCCGGATTTGCCGCGGGCGAGTTCGGCGATGTCAGGATTTTTCTTCTGCGGCATCAGCGACGAACCGGCGGTGTAGGCGTCGGCGATTTTGATGAAATTAAACTCGGCGCTCGCCCAAAGAATCAAATCCTCCGCGAGCCGCGACAGATGGACGGCCAGCAACGCGGCAGCAGCGCAAAATTCGACGGCGAAATCCCGGTCGCTCACCGCGTCCATGGAATTCTGCGTGAGTTGCGGCTGGCCGCCGGCGTTCACAAAGCCGAGCAGTTTGGCAACGAACACGCGGTCGAGGGGCAGCGTGGAGCCGGCCAGCGCACCGCTGCCGAGCGGGCAGACGTTCACGCGCGAATAACCGTCCCAGAACCGTTCGCAGTCGCGTTCCAGCATTTCCACATAGGCCAGCAGATGGTGCGCGAGATAGACCGGCTGCGCCCGCTGCAGGTGCGTGTAACCGGGAATCAGCACGCCGGCATTTTTTCCGCCGAGGCTGACGAGCGCGCGCTGCAACTGGACGATTTCACCGAGCAGCAGAACGATTTCGTCGCGCAGCCAGAGACGCAGGTCGAGGGTGACCTGGTCGTTGCGCGAACGGGCGGTATGCAGTTTTGCGCCGGCGGGCACGCGCCGGGTGAGTTCGGCCTCGAGGTTCATGTGCACATCCTCGAGTTCGGGCTTCCACCGGAACTTCCCGGCTTCAATCTCCCGGGCAATGGTTTTGAGGCCGTGCACGATGGCATTGCGTTCGGCGCGCGAAAGCGCGCCGATTTTGTGAAGCATCTCGGCGTGCACGAGCGAGCCGAGGATGTCATGCCGCCAGAGCCGCCGGTCGAACGAGATGGATTCGGTGAATTGCGCGACGTCCGCGCCGGGGCCGCGTACGAAGCGTCCGCTACGGGAGACGGGAGAGATTTTTTTCATGCGCTTTGACAAACCGCGCGCTGGCCGCGGATGAACACAGATTTTGAGATGCGGCGGTAAAATTCAATCCCAAAGACGGATTAAAATCGCTTAAAATGCTGATTGCCGCCCCGGCGCGGATGTGAAATGTTTCCCCCAAGGCCATGAGCGAGTTCAAATTTGCCTGCCCGGTTTGCGGCCAACGCATGGCGGTGGATTCGAGTGCGAGCGGCGCGCAAGTGGAATGTCCGACCTGTTTCCAGATCATTATCGTGCCCAAGGCGCCGTCGGAGGGTTCAAAATATCAGTTGTCCGCCACGCAATACATCAGACCCATCCTCCTCCCGCCGCCGCCTTCCTCCGCGGCCCCGCTGCCGGTGGCGCATCAGAGGAAATCTGCCGTGCTCATTTTCGCGTTGATTCTGGCGTGTGCCGCCGTGACGGCATTGTTCCTCCGCGAAAAGATCATTGGATCGCATTCCACGCCGGCGGGGGCCGGCACAACCAATACGGTTCCCTTTGCCGTCAGTCCGCTTTGGACCCTGGATTTGACCAACATGGTTTTTCTGGACCGGCCGGCGGCGGGCGAAATTCATGGCAAGGATTTTGTCTGCCGGCGCGCGGTTTTTCAAGGTGGCCTGCTGATGTTGCGGTCCGGATCGGGCCGGGAAGTGGCGGCGGCGGTGAACATCTTTTTTACCACGAATGGTTTTTCCACAAATGCGACCGGGGTCCCGGGCGGAAAAAGTTTTGAAGTGGTGACGAATCAAGCCGGTTTCGCACCAGGAGTATCGTTGTTTTGGCGGGAAGGTGACATGCGAATCACGGAGATGTTCACCAATGGCTTCGCGATGAAACTGGAATTTGGAGCTGTTTCCAGCAACCAACTGCCGGGGAAAATTTATCTTTGTCTGCCGGACAAGGCAAAAAGCTGCATGGCCGGAACCTTTACCGCGGAGATCCGAAACGCCCAGCCGCGCTTCTCGCCATGAAGCGCCGCCGCCCGGCCGTGCCCGGATCCTTGACCGGAAAGAAAGTCAATGTCCGGACGGGCCTCGCACTGGAATCGGAGGTGCTCCGGTTGCTCGCGAAACGAGGACAAACGCTCGCCCTGGCCGAATCGTGCACCGGCGGCGGCGTGGCGCACCGGCTCACGAACGTGCCGGGCGCTTCGGCGGTTTTCCTGGGCGGAGTGGTCGCCTACAGCAATGCAGTGAAACGGAAGTTTCTGGGCGTCCGGTCAAAAACTCTCGCGTTGCACGGGGCGGTGAGCGAAGCCGTCGCGCGCGAAATGGCCGAGGGCGCGCGGGAGAAATTCAGCGCGGACTTCGCGCTGGGAATCACGGGCGTCGCCGGCCCGACCGGAGGGACGAAGCGCAAACCGGTCGGAATGGTTTTCATCGCCCTGGCCGGCCCCTGCGGGACGACGGTTGCGCGCAAATTGAATTGTTATGAGCGCGTGCGATTCAAGGAAGTTACCGTGCGACAGGCGCTCGCGTTATTGCTTGCGCACCTTTAAATCTGGCACGTTTTGCGCTTGAGGGTGGGAGCGTTTCGGGTAAAATGACATTATTAGACGTTTTCAGTGGAGTAGGACCGAGCAACTAAATTTTGAATATGATCTCGACCGCTGACCCATTGGCAGAGCTGGACACGGCCATCGCCGAAATCGCCGAACCGACGCCCGCGAAGCGTCGCGGTCTGTTGTTGATCGTGGACGACGAGGACGGGCCGCGTCAGTCGTTGCGTGTCATTTTCAAGGATGAATACGATTTGCTGATGGCTGAGGACGGCCCGACGGCGATTGAGCTGGTGCAAAAACATCCGGTGGACGTGGCGGTGCTGGACATCCGCATGGCGGGCATGTCGGGCATCGAAGCCCTGGAGCGCCTCAAATTCGTGAACCCGGAAATCGAGGCGATCATGATCACCGCCTTCGAGACCACGGACACCATCCGGCAGGCCCTGCGATTGCGCGCATGCGACTACATCAACAAGCCTTTCGACATCGCGACCATTCGCGCCGCCGTCGCGCAGGCCATGCAACGCCGGATCCTCGAAGGCGAAATTCACAGCAGTGCTGACAAGGTCCAGGAGTTGCTCACCGAGTTGCAAAACCAGCGCATCGAAGAGCAAATCGCCAAGACGCGCGGCGATATTTATGCCAGCATCATTCACGATATCAATGGTCCGTTGACGGTCATTTCCGGTTTTGTGCAGGTGCTCAACCAGCGGCTCGGCCGGACTGCGCACCTGGAAGCGGAAGATTCGGAATTCATCAAGGATCGTTTGCGCATCATTGCGCGGCAGGTGGGCAACTGCATTGAAATTTCCCGGCGTTACCTGGGCTTTCTTCGCCGCCAGTCGGATGAGCACGCTCCCCGGGTCAGCGTCAACCAACTGCTCAAGGATCTGGAGCAACTCATGCGCGTGCATCCCAGCGTGCAGGAGAACGAATTCGGCATCACGCCGCTGGCCGAGGACATGAGCATCAAGGTCAACGGCACCGACCTCATCCAGATTCTGCTCAACCTGGCCGTGAATGCCTTTCAATGCGTGCCGCACAAACATCGCGTGGAGGTCGGCGGCGAAATGCTGCGGACGCCGCTGGACCTCTCCAAGTTCAAGGACACGCCGAACGACCGGCTGCTCAACGTGGAATGCGCGGGCAACACCCCGCCGCTGGTCAAGCTGTGGGTGCGTGACAATGGCCTGGGGATCCCGCCGGAAGTGCTGCCGAAAATTTTCCAGCCTTACTTCACCACCAAAGGACCGCGGCAGGGGACCGGCCTTGGCCTCAGCATCGTTCATCGGCTGATCAAGGAAGGCAATGGCGCCTTGCACGTTCACACCCAGCCCGGTGAGGGCACCACCTTCACCATTTATCTGCCCGGCGCATACCTGCCCAAATAAACGGCAACCGCGGACGTCCGTTGAGAAAAAATCGCCCACCCGGACAGTGGGCTAAAAAAGCGCCGATTTTTCATCCTCCGGCCGGTTCCCCACGGCAATTCGTTGGAGATTTCCCGTCTATCGACGCAAAAAATGCCCTTCGTTGGCCAAAACATGGGTAGTGCATTCCGGCCTTTTCTCCGACGTTGTCCTTGATAAAAGCGCGGATAACCGCGCCGACCATACACCAACGAAATGGAGCAACGACGATGAAAAGAACAATTCTGCTTGCCAGCGTCATCGGTTTTACCGCCGCGCTGGCGGTTTCCGCTGCGGAACCAAAGGAAACCTGGGCTGCTTCCTGTGCCCGCTGTCACGGTGCGGACGGCAAGGGCCAGACCAACATGGGCCACCGGCTCAACGCCAAGGACTACAGCGACGCGGCGGTTCAGGCCGCGTTGACGGATGATGCCGCGTTCAAGGCCATCAAGGAAGGGTTCAAGGACAAAGACGGCAAGACGGTGATGAGGCCGGCCCAAAATTTATCAGACGACGAAATCAAAGGTCTGGTGGCCTACCTGCGGACTTTTAAGAAGTAGCGCCGTCGGAAGCACGCGATTTACGCCACGCGGCATGCGAATGAAGCCCGCGAACGAATGGTCTTTCGCCCGGCCCGGCGCGGATGTGCCCGACAGCTTTGAATAAAACAACTGCCATGACAACCAACCGCTGTCACCCAATGCCGGTGCCCCGCCATCGTGTGGTTGTGGGCTGGTGGCGAACCGCCGGGCCGATGTGGATGTATCTGCTGGCCTGGGTTTGGTTCGCGGGGGCCACTGCGTTTGCCCAGGGAACCGCCTCCACCAACGCGCCGGAAAAGTTTGCCAACAGCGATTGTCTGGCCTGCCACCTCGATCCCAACACCACGCGCGTGGTCAACGGGAAGAGCGAATCGCTGGTTTTCCCGACCAATGATTTTCAAAGATCGGTCCACGCCAACCTCGCCTGCGTGGATTGCCACACCGGCATCAAGGACCTCGTCCACGACCCGCTGGGGCCGCCCAGTTGCACCCCTTGCCACGCGAAGGAGGCCGCAGATTACGCCACCAGCATTCACGGCGTGAGCCATCTGCTCGGCGCCTCCGGCGCGGCGAATTGTTGGGATTGCCACGGGTCGCACGGCATTCTGCCGGTCAGTGATCCGGCCTCGCCGGTATTCAAGCTGAACCTGCCTTTCACCTGCGCGAAATGCCACAGCAACGCCGGCCTGACGAAGGAATACGAAATCAATCATCCGGAAGCGGCGGCGCAATACATGGAAAGCATCCACGGCCGCGCGCTGCTCAAGATGGGGCTGATTGTCGCGCCGTCGTGCGACGATTGCCACGGCGTGCATGACATCAAGCGCGCGGTGGACCGCGATTCGCCCATCAACCACGCCAATGTCGCCAAAACCTGCGGCAAATGTCACATCGGCGTCGAAAAAATCTACGACCAGAGCATTCACGGGCAATTGCTGGCCAAAGGGGATCCGCGCGGGCCCGTCTGCACGGATTGTCACACCGCGCACGACATCGTGAACCCGGAGGGCAATAATTTCAAAGCCCTCAGCGACGAACGCTGCGGCAAATGTCACGCCGACCGGCTGGCACATTACCGGGACACCTACCACGGCAAGGCCGTGGCGCTCGGCCGGCCCAACGTGGCCCCCATGGTGGCCGCCTGTTACGACTGCCACGGTTATCATGACGTCCTGCCGTCGTCCGACCCGCGGTCGCACCTGTCCCCAACCAACATCCTGGCGACGTGCCAGCAATGCCATCCCGGCGCCACCATCAAGTTCACCGAATACCAACCGCATGCCAATCCGCTGGACGGGAAGAATTACCCGCTGCTCCACGCGGTGTTTCTGGGCATGACCGGCCTGCTCATCGGCACGTTCGCCTTTTTTGGCCTGCACACCCTCGGCTGGCTGGTGCGCGCCATTTATCTTTACCTGCATGACACGAAGAAATTCCGCGAAGCCAAGATTCAGACGCAGGTGGACGGCGAATGGTTTACGCGTTTCTCCCCGTTTGAGCGTTTTCTGCATTTCCTGGTCGTGACCAGTTTCCTGTTGCTGGTGATCACCGGCATGCCGCTGAAATTCTACTATACGGACTGGGCCAAAATGATTTTTCACATCCTCGGCGGCCCGGAAACCGCGCGGACATTGCACCGCCTCGGCGCCATCGTTACCTTTTTCTATTTTGGCCTGCACCTCACGGCGTTGACGGGCAAGGCCTGGAAGGAACGGAAATCGTTGCGCGATCCCGCGAACGGCCGGTTCCGGTTCAGCCGCTTGTGGAAGACTTTGTTTGGCCCCGACTCCATGGTGCCCACGCTCCAGGACTGGCGCGATTTGGTGGCGCACAACAAGTGGTTCTTCGGCAAAGGCCCAAAACCCGAGTTCGACCGCTGGACGTATTGGGAAAAGTTTGACTACTTCGCCGTGTTTTGGGGCGTGGCCATCATCGGCGCCTCCGGCTTGATCATGTGGTTCCCGGAGTTTTTCACACGGTACCTGCCGGGCTGGATCATCAATGTGGCCCTGATTCTGCACTCGGACGAGGCGCTGCTGGCCGCAGGCTTCATTTTCTCGATTCATTTCTTCAACACCCATTTCCGTCTCGAGAAATTCCCGATGGACACGGTCATTTTCTCCGGCCGCGTTTCCAAGACCGAGATGTTGCACGAACGCAAACGCTGGTATGACCGGCTGGTGGCGGAAGGCAAACTGGACGAACATCGCGTGAAGGACGAATGGGAGCGCTGGAAGAACATCGCCCGCTCTTTCGGCTACTTTTTCTTCGGCCTCGGCATCCTCCTGCTGATTCTGATCATCTACGCCATGGCGACGCGCCTGACGCACTGAGGGTGGCGGAATCCCCGGGTCCGGCACCGTCAAAATAGGCGCAACAAATGGCAAGCCGTGTAGAGTGGTTCGGTTCGTGCCGCCCGATAGTGGTGAGTATGGGCAGTGGCCACCGAACATTGAAAATGGCATTGGCCGCGCTCTGGCTGGTCCTCGCCGCCGGCGCCATGGCCGCGCCGGTAATGTCAGATGACGATTGCCTAGTTTGCCATGCCGACAATACGTTGACCACAACCAACGCCGCTGGCCGGGCAATTTCATTGTTCGTGGACCAGGCCCGGCTCGCCGCGTCGGTCCACAGAACAAATGCCTGCGTCAGTTGCCACATCGACATCGCGGCAACACATCCGGACGACCACCGGCCCGTGGCGCCGGTCAATTGCGCCCTTTGCCATCCCCGGCAAACTGCCAGTTACGGTGCGAGCGTTCACGGTCTGGCGCTGAAGGCCGGCGATGAGACCGCGGCCACCTGCCAGGATTGCCATGATTCGCATGACATTCTTCCGCCCGACTCGCCCGTTTCGCCGTTGTATTTTTCCCGCCAGGCCGAAACCTGCGGCCAATGCCACATTCAGGAGGCTGAGGACTGGGCGAAAAGCGTCCATGGCCGGGCGGTGGCGGCCGGCAATCGCGACGCGCCGACCTGCACCGATTGTCATACCGAGCATAAAATCGAGGCGTTGAAGGGCGATTCGGCATTGAAAATTTCCGACGTGTGCAGCCGATGCCACGCGTCCGTGACCTTGGATTCCCGATACAATCTCCCGGCGGACCGGGTGAAGACCTACATCGAAAGCTATCACGGCCTGGCCGCGCAATACGGTTCCACCGTGGTCGCCGATTGCGCCAGTTGCCACGGTTACCACAAAATCCTGCCCTCCTCCGACCCGGACTCCACCATCAATACGAACCACCTCGTCGCCACCTGTGGCCAGTGTCATCCCGGCGCCAACCGGATGTTTGTGAACGGCAAAATCCACGTGGACCTCGCCGCCACATCCGGAGAACGGGACCTGTCGGAAACAATCAACTGGTGGGTGCGGCAGGTTTATCTGACGCTGATTTTCGGTGTCGTGGGTGCGATGTTTGTCCACAACGCGTTGCTGTTTTTGAGAAAAACCGCCGCGCGATATCGCGCCGGCACGCGGACGGTTTTGCGCATGAGCCTTTCGCAGCGCTGGCAGCACGTCATGCTCGCGTCCAGTTTCATCGTTCTGGCCCTCACCGGCTTTGCCTTGAAATTTCCGGATTCGTGGCTGGCCCGATTGCTCGGCGCCAATGAATCGTTCCGCCGCTGGACGCATCGCCTGGCCGGTGCCGTGCTGTTGCTGGTCGGTGCCTGGCATGTTATTTATCTGCTGACCACCCCGGACGGACGACGGTTGGTGAACGATTTGTTCCCGGTCAAAAAAGACTTGGCCGATTTATGGTGCGCCGCGCGTTATCTCACCGGCTGGAGCCGGGAGAAACCAAAAATCGGCCGGTTCGGTTACGCCGAAAAGATGGAATACTGGGCCGTGGTGTGGGGCACCGTCATCATGGGCGTCACCGGTCTGATGATCTGGTTTAAGATGGACGTAACGGTATTCCTGCCACGCTGGATCGTGGACGTGGCGCTGACCATTCATTATTACGAGGCCCTGCTGGCGTGCCTGGCCATTGTCGTCTGGCACTTCTATCACGTTATCTTTGATCCTGATGTTTATCCATTGAACCCGGCTTGTTGGGATGGCCGCGTTTCCGAAGAATGGCAGAAGCACGAACATCCGCTGGCAGAACCGACGCTTCAACTCACACCGGCCGATCCAAATTCTGAGCAGGATGAATCCACAGAAAAACCGCCGCCGCCGGTTTCTCCCGGCACACCTGGCGCGGAAAAATGAGCCGGAACTGTGCAGTAGGACAGGCGTCGCGCCCGTCTCTAATTTCAAAACTTCCGCTTGAGCGGTTTCCAAGTGGCTTGATTTAACTCACTAATTGGTTCCGGAATCCCGAAAAGATGGAGACAGGCGCGACGCCTGTCCTACGTTGCTGGAAACGCAACCTGCTCGGTCTGAATTGCATGGATTCAGATAAGGCTCATTCAGTCTGAATTCCTAGTAGAGGATTGTTCTTTTGCCTTCAATTTTGGCAAAGGGGTTGCTGCCAGACGGGTATGAACCTGCGTTTCACAATCATTACCGCACTGGGTCTGCTGGGCGCGATGTCCGCCCGGGCCGACGAAAAATTGCCGGTGCTCCAAGCCGGCACCGACGTTTATAGCAATGTTACCGTGCTCAGCGTTTCCGCCACCGACGTCTATTTTACCTATAACAACGGGAAAGGCATGGCCAACGCGAAGTTGAAGAATCTCAGTCCCGACCTGCAAAAGCATTTTAATTATAACCCGGCCGTCGCCGGTACCGTGGAACAAAAGCAAGCCCTGGCCAACGTCGCCTATCGAGCGGAAGATTATCAACCGGCGGATATTTATGGTCCGGCTGGGACGGGGCCGCCCGACGAAACCCGCACCCGCCCGCCCGCCATTGTCCATGCGTCGGATTTGACCTGGAGCACCGATTTTGACCAAACGCTGGCGCAGGCCAGGGCCGATAATAAAATGGTGTTGCTTCACTTTACGGGTTCCGATTGGTGTCCGTGGTGCAACCGATTTGACCATGAAGTGCTGGACACGGACCAGTTCGCCACCTACGCCCGGAACAAACTGGAGTTGGTGCTGGTGGATTTCCCACGCGCCCAACCCCAGGATAACGCACTCAAAGAAGCCAATCGGGGACTCGCCAACCAATACCATGTCACCGGCTATCCAACCTTGGTGCTGGTGAATTACGCCGGGAATGAACTGGGCCGGCAGGTGGGTTACCTCGAAGGCGGACCTGGCGCTTTCATTGCGGAGCTGGATAAGTTCAGCCGCCAATAAGAAGCTGAGCCGCCACTACTAATTTCCCAAATACTCGCGCGGGTCCACAATCTTGCCGGCAATCGCGCTCGCGGCCACGGTCATCGGCGAGGCGAGAAACACCTGCGATTCCTTGTCGCCCATGCGGCCGGGGAAATTCCGGTTCGTCGCGCTGATGCACTTGATGCCGGCCTTGTTGATGCGGCCAAACGTGTCCACCGGCCCGCCAAGACACGCGGCGCATCCGGCGTTTTCCGTCATCTGCACACCGGCGCTGACCAGGATGTCCCAGACGGTCTGTTTGCCCCAGTAAGTCGTCTGCAAGTCGCGCACGATCTCCGGCGTTGCCGGCACGCCAAACGTATCAATCGCCACATGATGCCCGCGCAACACGCGCGCGAACTCGACGAAATCGCTCGTCTTGCCGCCGGTGCAGGAGCCCACATACGCGCGGTCCAGTTTGATGTGCCCCATCTCCTTCGCCTTCTTGCGCTGGCCCGGGTCGGGATGGCACGCCACCGTCGGTTCGAGCTGGTCGAGATTCACCACCAGTTCGTACACAAATTTCTGGTCCTGGTCCGGTTCCACCGGCGTGTAACTGGATTTGGTGCCGTTCAATTTCACCCGCGCGTCCACGTATTCCTGCGTGCGCGAGTCGAATTCAAAAATGGCATTCTTGCCGCCCGCTTCGATGGCCATGTTCGCAATGGTCATGCGGTCGTCAATCGAGAGCGACGCCGCGCCGGGACCGTCAAACTGCATCGCCCGATACGTCGCGCCGTCAAAGCCGATTTCGCCGATGCAGTGGAGAATCACGTCCTTGGCCATCACGCCCGGCTGCAACTTGCCTTCGAGCCGGAAGTGCATGGTTTCGGGGACCTTGATGAGCAATTTGCCCGTGCCCATGACGAAGCCGGCGTCCGTGTTGCCGATGCCGGTGGCGAATTGGTTGAACGCGCCGGCCATGCAGGTGTGCGAGTCCGTGCCGAACAAAATTTCGCCGGGCCGCGTGTGGCCCTTGGCTGGGAGCGCTGTGTGACAAACGCCCGCGTATTGCGAACCATATTGCCGGTTCAACATTCCCTTTTTGGGATCAAAAACCCAGTGGCCGTTCGGGTCGTCAATCACGTCGTAGAAATACGCGATGTCCTGCTCCTTCACAAAGTCGCGCAGGATGTCCACATTGCGGTTCGACTTGGAGTCGGCGGTGAAAATGTAATGGTCGGGGATGATGACAATCTTGCTTTTGTCCCAGACCTTGGCGTCCTTGCCAAACTCGCGTTTGAACACACCGATGGTGCCCGGCCCGCACACGTCATGCGTCATGAGCACGTCGGCGTTCACCCAGATGTTGTCGCCGGCCTGCACGCGCGGCTTGCCGGCCGCCCGGGCGAGAATCTTTTCCGTCAAAGTCATAGACTGACACCATAGCCGATGCCAGGGGCAAGTTCAACTGAACATTGCCACTTGCCTCTGTGCATTCGTTCGGCAGACTTCCAGCCCGCGTGACTCCGCATGAAACATTTTCCAGCCTGCTCCGCGGCGATGCGCCGGCTTGCGGGGCCGAAGCCTCGTGGCGAAGGCCCGTGCTCGCGCTGGCACCGATGCAGGACGTGACCACGCTCAGCTTTATGCGCGTTATCGCGCGGTACGGCGGCCCGGATGCCTATTGGACGGAATACTTCCGCGTTCATGGCGATTCGCGCCTGGACAAATGGATTCTCCAGTCCATCACCGAGAATCCAACCGGCCAACCCATTGTGGCCCAACTCATTGGCAACGACATCCCCGCCCTCGTCCGCACGGTAAAGGAGTTGCAAAAATATCCCGTCGCGGCGATTGAGTTGAATCTCGGCTGCCCCGCGCCCGTCGTTTACCGCAAATGCGCGGGCGGTGGGCTGTTGCGCGAGCCGCAAAAGATTGATGCCATTCTCGGCGCGCTGCGCGACGCCGTGACGGTTCCGTTCACCGTCAAAACGCGCATCGGTTTCGAATCGCCCACCGAGTTCGACGAGTTGCTGTCGTTGTTCGCGAAACATCCGATTGACCTGCTCACCATCCACGCGCGTACGGTGAAGCAAATGTATCGTCCCGGTGTGCGCTACGACCTGATCGCGTTGGCGGCGCGTGAATTGAAATGTCCGGTGCTCGCCAACGGTAACGTCCACGGTGCGGCGCAGGCGAAACAACTGCTCGCGGAAACCGGCGTGCACGGGTTGATGATTGGCCGCGGCGCGATTCGCAATCCGTGGCTGTTCGATCAGATTCGTGCCGAACTGCGCGGCGAAAAAATCAAACGGCCAACCGGCCGCGACGTGCTGGCTTACGTGCGTGAGCTTTGGGAAAGCGAAATTACGCCCAGCCTGCAGGAATCGGCACAGGTGCAGCGAATGAAAAAATTCATGAACTTCATCGGCGAAGGCGTGGAGGGAAGTTTTTTGCACGATATCCGCCGGGTGGCGACCACCACCGATTTCTTCCGTGTCTGCGAAAACTCCCTGGACCACGATCGGCCGCTGACTTTGGAACCGCCGACCGTTTCGGAAACGCCATTGGATTTGCCAACGGCGTTTTGATTTACTTGCTTTATTAGCCGGGGTTACCGTCAGGGAATTTCGCGCGGTGTTCGCCGGTCTGAGTCGGGCATTTCCCTTGGTTTATCGAGAAAGCGAATGGTTTGAGGCGGCATCGTTTGTGCTCCCAAGCGGGAAGTGTTTTATTCGTACCGGGGTGCTGTTGCCTGTTGACGTATGGATCAAACCCATCCTTATGCTTAGAAAAATATTGGTCGTAGAAGATGATCCGGATCAACTGGAAGCAATTCGTGGAAACTTGAAAAACGCCGGCTTTGCCATCGGCACCGCTTCCAACGGGGTTGACGCCCTCACCAAAACCCGCACGGTGTCGCCGGATTTGATCGTACTGGATTTAATGCTGCCCCGGTTGAACGGACTCGATATTTGCCGAACGTTGCGGGAAAATCCCGCCACCGCGTTCATTCCGGTGATCATGTTGACCGGCATGGACAGCTACTTTACCCGCGTGGCGGGATTCGAGGCCGGCATCAATGTCTTCCTCACCAAGCCGTATCTGCCGGAGGAACTGATTTCGAAAGTGAAAGAATTACTGAAACACACCGCCCCCTTTTCCCGAAAGTCCGGCCAGCCGAAATCAAAACCCGGTAATTCCAGTTCAAACAAGCGATCTTCGCCCAAGCCGTAACCGGCGGGCCTCTTCAATCCTGAAAATTCCTCACCTGGTCTTGATGTGAAATGGGCTGGCATCGGCGATTTTGCCAAGGTCACCGTCGTAAAATTCATCGCGGTATTCGTCGGTTTCGAGCAGGTGCTGGGTCAAATCCTTTTTGTCACGTTTGATGATGAATTTCAGCTCGTTCAAATCGTCCGACCAGCGAAACCCGTTGAAAAATTCCGCGCCGGCGAACTGCGTCTTGTACAGCGCGGTCTGTGAATAGCACGTGCCGAGGTAAAGCTGTTTCACGCCGTGCCCGGCGAACAACGCCACCGCCGAGGTCATCATGAACATGCCCAGGTTGCGCGCGTAATAATTCAGGTCGTAAAACGCGTAGTAATACAACGCCAGCGCCCTGCCCTCGAGATAGAGCGTGGCAGCGCCGATTTCACCGCCCGTCTTCGCGTCCACGAACACCAGCAGGTGCGAAATGATGGGTGAGGCGAACAGTGCGTCGAGCCGTTCGAACGTCATCACGTCCTTGCCGAATTTGATGTCGGCATAGGTCTTGAAAAACTGGCGGCGTTCGGGCGTGTAATTGTATTTGTCGCGCGGCACGAGTTTCACCTCGATGCCCGCGCCCTTGCGCAGGATCCGGCGGTTCTCGGACGAGGGTTGGAACCTGGCCAGGTTCACCCGCACCTGGCGGCACAGATAAAAGCGGTCGAGATTGCGCGACGACGGCAGGAAGCCCGCGTTAAAAATGTCCGACGGCGATTCGCCGTCCTCCGGCACGGCCCAGATGGCATACGGAAACTGGTAATGCTCGTAGTCGGAATTTTGTTCGGAGAAAAGGATTTTCACAATTTTATTGAGCCACAGATGGACACAGATGGACACAGATTTTCATGATCAAAGTCTGGCTTTCATAAAGTCTTCAACCTCATTGATTGCTGCAATCACACGAGCCAGTTCTTCAGGAGCTAATTCACTTCTGCGGAGACCGTTCACGTCACGAAGTCTTTCCAGCAAAAAACCGAACTGGTCTGCATGTGCCAGAATTCCGGGATAAGCAGATAACAAATACCGCAGCGGATGCAGCGCTTTCCGCTCACACCACTGGTCTATCCACCAATCCAACTTTTGATTGAGAGATAATTCATCAGTTTTTAATCTGTGTTTATCTGTGTCCATCTGTGGCTAAAACAGTTTCAGTTTTAATAGGCGCGGATTTGCCGTTCACCGATTTTCTCCGCAGGCGCAGCCGCCAGTTCGTCAGCACGTCGTAGCTCACCGAGTTCTTCAGCTTGGCCATGTCGTGCACGGTGATTTCCTCGTTGCCCTGCCGGCCCATGATGACGGCTTCATCCCACAGCTGCGCCTCGGGGATGTCCGTGATGTCCACCATCAACGCGTCCATGGCGATGCCGCCGATGAGCGGGGCGCGTTTGCCGCGGATGAGCGCGCCGCCCTGATTGCGCACGCGCGGGAAACCGTCGCCGTAACCAATGGGCAGAATGGCGATGCGCCGCTCCGACGGCGCGGCGTAACGCATGCCGTAGCCGACCACTTCGCCCGGTTTCAGCTTCTGAATCGCCGCGATGCGCGCCTTGACCGACATGACCGGTTCGATGCCAGGAATCCGGCGGCAGACCGACGACGGAAAAACGCCGTACAGCAAAATGCCAACCCGCACCATATCGAGGTGGGCGTGCGGCAAATCCAGAAAACCGCCGCTGTTGCAGGTATGACGCAGCTGGACGGGAATTTTCCGTTGCTCCAGCGCTTGCAGGACTTCGGTGTAGCGTGAGAACTGGAGATTGGCGAAGGTCTTGTCCGTTTCGTCGGATTGCGCGAAGTGCGTCATGGCACCCTCAAGCAGCAGCGATTTTTCGGAGCAAATCTGTTCGATGAGCGGCAGGGCTTCGTCCCAGCGCACCCCGTAGCGGCTCATGCCGGTGTGGATTTTCACATGCACCGGCACCCGTTTGCCATGGGCGGCGGCGATCCGCGCGAGCTTGCGGACGGCGTGAGGTTCGTTGACGCAGACGGTCAGATCGTGCTCGACGCACCAGGGCAGTTCAGCTTCCTGCCGTTCGCCGAGCAGCAGCAGGGGCGCGGTGATCCCGGCGTCGCGGAGCACCATGGCCTCTTCGAGCGTGCTCAGGCCGAACCCCCACGCGCCTTCTTCGAGCGCGATGCGGGCCACGTCGAGCGCGCCATGGCCGTACGCCTCGTCCTTGGTGACCGCGAGCAATTTTACGTGTTTCGGCAGGTCGCGGCGGATGAGTCGCAGATTGGTTCGCAACCGGCCTAGGTCAATCTCGGTCCATGCCGGCCGCAAGGGAAAACTGGTCGAATCGAAATTCATAAAACGTTGAGACTGTTTAACCACGAATCATGCCAAATGGCACGGAAAAACAAACGGTTCTTTAACCACCGATGGACACGGATAAACACGGATTTTCCGAAATGGATTATTGGATGGTTGGATGATGGGATTATTGAAAATCGCGAACGCCTTACCGCTTACCAATCCATCTGCCTATTCCTTATCCGTGTCCATCTGTGTCCATCCGTGGTTGAAAATTAAATGGTACCCGGCGGCCATAAACTTCGGCCAATGTCCGTGCGAAAATAGCTGCCCACGACGCGGATTTTGCGGATGTTGGCATAGGCTTTAGCAATCGCGGCGTCCAATGCCGGCGCCAGCGCAATCACATCGGCAATGCGATGGCCGGTGGAGACGAGCCGGTCATCCGTGTCGCGGGCCACCTCGTTCCACCACACATCGCAATCGAACAGGCCGTCCACTTCCAATGGCAGATGCGGGCTGCGGACCTGCGTGAACGGATAGCCATAACCGGCCAACGTCAGCGAACAGCCGAAATTTAATTTGCCCCTGAATTGTGGATCGAGCTTTTCATTTCGCGCGGTTCGCAAAACTGTTTCCAACGGGTTTTTGAGCATCCGCAAAATCATCGGGCCGGACGTGACGCCGATGCGGATATTGTATTCGATGACGTGCCATTGCCCTGGAAGCGCCGGCGTCCCGCCGGCCGGTTTTTCGGCAACACGCCGGCGAGACGCCGGCGCTCCCAGGTGGGAAGCCCGTCCTACTTTAACGGCCGTGACTTGAATCGGCCCGTGATAATTCACTTTTCGCAGCCACGGCAACAGCGGATGAATAAGCTGCCGGGCCAGGCCGTATTTGTCGTCCGGATCGCGCTCGACCAAACCGCCGAGCGGCGCCCCGGCGACGATGCCCTGGTTGCCGTTGAAGGCGTACTTGTACTCCTGATTGGTGACGAGCGAATAAATCTCGCCGCCGCTCACGAGCGCAATGTGCCCGGCCTCGGCACGCCCAAGGTATTCCTGTAAAAAGACGCCCTCGGCATAGTTGACGTGCCGCAACCACGCCCGCGTGTCCTCGACGGTTTCGCACAGAATCGTGTGAATCGGGCTGGTCGGCGAGCACAGCGGGTTTTTGATGACAAACGGCTGCGGATGGTCCGCCAGAATTTTTTCGGCCTCCAGCCGGTTCGAGGCCACGTACGCCTGCGGAAACGGGATTTTAAAGTCCGCGCACAGTTTCCGGGCGAAATCCCGTTCGCGCTCAATGCGCATCGCCTCGCGTATGGGGCTGAAGATGCCGACGCCGGACTTCAACAAATCCTTGGCCCACGGCGCGAGCGCCCAGTCGATGGATTGGGGAATGACGACCTCCACGCCGTTTTTCTTGATGAGCGGAACGGGGCTGGGAAAAGCGTCGCGCGAAAAGGTCGGCCCGACAAGCGACGGCGGGAAATGGCCGTAATTGCGCGTGAGGTACGTGGAGACGGTCGTGCCGGCATCTGCCAGCGCCTGCCCAAGGCTGTGCGCAAATGAGCCGACGCCGAGAATCATTACGAATGGCGCCGATTTTTGTCGCGTTGACGTTTCGTGTGGCATGAAAACTTATGTAGACGGAGGGAGCAAACCACATTTGCAGAATTCAGTCAAAGGAACTCCGGAGACAAGGCGGTGACTTTTAGAAATCCGGTTGCAGATGATGGGGATGGCAATACATTACCATCAATAGCCATGCGCTACCAGACGACAGGCTGTCGCCCACGGTGGATTTTTGCCAACGCGTTCACTTTGATTGAACTGTTGGTGGTCATCGCGATCATTGCCATATTGGCCGCGCTGTTGTTGCCCGCGTTAAGCGCGGCCAAAAAACGGGCGCAGAGCATCGCCTGCATGAACAACCTGCGGCAACTTGAACTTTGCCTGCAGCTTTATGTCACGGACAACAACGATTATTTCGTGCCCAACAATTCCATAGCGCTGGCCGGCGAGCCCGGTACAAGCGTCAGTTCTGGATTGTCCTGGCTCCCGGACCTTGACGCGGTCACGGAGATTGACCCTTCCAACATCATCAACGGCCTGTTGTTCAAGTACAACAAATCGCTGGCCATATATCATTGCCCGGCGGACCGGTCCAGGCTGGAAACGCCCGGCGGACAACCCCTGTCGCAATTGCGCTGGCGAAGTTACAATCTAAGCCAGTCGGTGAACGGCGATCCCCAGGCCGATCCGTTGTACTTTCAACTCATCCCGGCCTGGACAAAATACACCGAGATCCGCCACCCCATCCCGAGCCGGCTTTTCGTTTTCATTGATGAGAGCGCGGACACGATCGAAGACGCGGAGTTCGGCAACCCTCCCGTGGGCTCAATTTTTACACAAAACGAGTGGTGGGACCTGCCGTCGGACCGGCACATTCAGGGCGCGAATCTTTCGTTCGCCGACGGCCACGTTGAACATTGGAAATGGAAAATGCCCAAAAAATTTTCCGGCTGGGTTGAGACCGTTCCTCCCGGGGAAATGCCTGATTACCAGCGCATCCAGAATGCCATGAAGCAACCCGCCGACGATTAACCGGGTTTGATGATTGACGGGCTTCAAGTGGAGCCAGCTGCCGGGATTGAACCGGCGACCGACGGTTTACAAAACCGTTGCTCTACCGCTGAGCTAAGCTGGCGCCAACACTGTTTATTACGCGGCAAGCGGCGGTTTGGCAAGTCAACGCGCCAGTGCCACGAGGTAACGTTGCACCCGCGTGGCGTCTTCCTTCAGGCCGAGTTCGAGGTAAATCTGGTGCAGGTTGCTGCAGATCCGCAGAAAAATCCGGCGCGGGCTGACTGGGGCCAGATATTCCTCGCGCAGGTCGTAATTGCCGCGCACGAGGTAATGCACGCAATCGGCCTTGGTCAACAGCCGGCCGCGGTTGAAAACGTCCACGTAAATCTCGCCGGCCGCGGATTGGTGGCGGCAGATGAAATGGCCCGGCAGGCCGATGCCGACTATCGGCAACCGCAGCCGCCGCGCCAGCAGCATGTAAAACAGACATAGCGTGATGGGATTGCCCGTTCGCCGGTCGAGCACGCGATTCAGGTAGCTGTTGTCCGGTTCGTAATAATTCTGTTCGTTTCCCTTGAAGCCGAGTTCGCCGAAAAGGTAATCGCTGATTTTTCCCAACACCGCATTCGCGCGCCCGTGCCGGTCGGTGCGCTCGCGCAGTGCGTTTGCGTACCCGTCAAGCAGCGCCTGGTACGCCTCCACGTTGATTTTGGGAAATTGCGTCTGCGCCAGCAGCCACGCGGCCAGTTCCAGATTAAATTCCTCGCCGTGGTTGAGGCAAAAGGTGAGGAAACAATTGTCGGCCGCCTGCCGGTCCACGTGCCGGAGGATTTCCTGGACGCGCCGGCGCAACACCGGGTCGTTGCTGAGGGCGTGGGGTTTCAGCCATTCACTCGCGGCACCGCCTTCGGCCAGAATCTGCCCGCGCACCGCCTGATAAACCTCCGCGTTTTCGTCGGCCAGCAGATTAAGCAGCGCCGCGTGGCGGCGCTCCGGCGACGTCGTTTTCGAATCACCACTCTGTGTTTTCGAAGGCATGGGGCCTCCCCGATAGTAAACCAAAAGTGCCCGCGCGCCAGTCAATAAAATCCACTGCTGATTAAATCGCGCACGGTGCGAGAATCGCGTCGCTCATGCCGTGGACAAATTTTTTTTCGGCGGGAACGATGGTCGCCAGCACGCCGCCCAGTTGCGGGCGCGCCGCGTCGCCTTCACCGGCCACAAAGTAATAGGGGCATAAACGGACCCGGCCTTTCATCGGTTCGACGGTGTTTTTTTCAAAATCAAACCAGGCCGTCCCGACGGTTCTTGGTTTCTCATAACGCTGCAGCACAAACGGCGAGGTTGGGAAGTCCGCCAGGGCCCGGTCCACCGCCGCGCTCCAGTCCGCGTGTGACAAATCGCTGCCGAGATGGACACCCCGCGCGCCCCACGCGTGCTCGGAAAAACCGGACACTTTCAAAATCAACTCACGCTGGCGTTGCGACAGCGTTTTGAGCTGTTGCCAGTCGGTCAGGTTCAATTCGGGAATCGCCGCGTGCGGCGGCAGCGGCGACGGATCCACTGCCCAGGTGTAGGGAACCCATTGGTGCAGACGCGCCAAAAATCCCTCGCCCAGTTCCCCGCGCCAGAAGTCGCGCAAGTTCCGGTTCCACAACAGCGCGAACAGCATTTTTTCCTCGAACAGCGGCTTCGGCGGCGGGGTCAGCCGGATCCGCTTTTCTGCGGCCAGGTCGAAAATGCGTTTCGAATCCGGCACGTTGGCCAGGTCGAACAATTCAAAGAAACGATAGACCGCGTCGCCGTCGGCGAAATCGTTGAACCGTGAATCGTGAACCGCGAATCGTGGGCCGAGCCGGGCGGCGATCCATTCCATTTCCGGCCGGTAGGTCGCGGCTTCCTCGGACACGATGATATGCACCTGTTTGGCATCGCCAAAGATGGATTCAAAGCCGCGAACCATATTGTCCGCGCCGCCGATGATTTTGCTTTCGACCTTCGACTCTCGACCTTCGGCTGCGACGTAAGTCGCGTTCAGCCATGCCGTCAGGCCGATGCCCCCGGGCACGGAATCCAGTTCGGTGATGCTGAAACCGGTTTCGGTCGGAAGAATATCGGGTCGGATGACGCGCGGCACCTCGTTCTTGAATGCCGGCGAGCGTTGCCGTGCGATCAATTCCGCGGGTTTGCCGCGGTCCAGCAATTCCGCAATCCACCCCGGTTGTTTGCCTTCCACGCTGCGCCGGTAGAGCAGGTTGACCGCGCGATAAAACTGCAACAACACGCGGCCCAGGGATTCAATTTCCTTTGCCGGATTTTCACCCAGCGGAAACGGCTCTGGCGAAATCCGCCAATCGAGTCCGGCAAACAATCCGCCGGGCGGCATTGAATCGCGGATGAATCCTGCTTGTTCGGCAGCGTTCATAATGGTTGTGGCCACAATTGGCGAAGAATAGGGCATGTCATCCCGTTCGTCAAAGAACGGTAGGCCAGGTTGGTGTTCTGATTTATGGCGTCGAACCTGTACAGTCGATACCACCCACATTCACTTCGCTATGGCGAGACCAGTTGGCCACGATAAAACGTCGCCGTATTGGATGTCGTAACCGTGAATGGATAGGAATTGCTGGAAAACAAGTTGGTGCTGACAGCCGTCCAGGCCGTCAGATTGGTGGATGACAGCAGAACATACCGCTGGCCGCCCTGACCCTCCATCCATAGTTGCCACTGGCCGGGTAACGTTTGGACGCCGAACTGCAACGTCAGGTTTTTTGCCGTGGGCAAAATATACAAGGTGATGCTTTGTGCCGGCACCTGGTTGCTGAGAACGCCGTTGGAGTAAGGAAGATCCGCCAGGCGGGTGATGGTGTTGGCGGAAGTCAATTGCCAGACCTGCGCCGTGCCGCTGTTGGCGAAATTGGTGATTGTCGCCACGACGGGTGTTGCGTTCAGGATGTCCTTGTTGATGACCATGAGCGTCAGGGCGCCGTCGCTGGTCCGCACGGCGCCAAAAGCCGAGAGGTCGTCCGGATTGGGCACGGAGGTCAGTATGCTGTTGTCGCCGAAGGTGGATTGGTTGCCGTCGTAATTGCGGTACATCTTCATGGCATTGTAAGTGGGCGTGCCGGTCGCCGGCGTCGTCCAGCGCGTCGCCAGATCCAGTCCTTCCCGTCCGAAGATGCCGTAAATATCCGCCTGGGCAGTGGCTCCGCTGATGAAGCCTTCGGCCCCCCAGTTGTATTCCGTGATGCCGATTTTTGTCCCGGGATAATTGGTCGTCACCCAGCTCCGCATCCGGGGAATGAGCGCGATGACGCTGTTGATCCAGCTCGGATCCACGTAATTGGTGTCCCAAAACTGCCGGGTGGATTGGTTGCGCAACAACTCCGTCGCGGAGTCAACCGCATTGCCACCCACGCCGTTTTCCTGCGGGTAGCAATGGAGGGTAAAAATATCCAGCAACCGCTGGCCGGCCGTTGCACTGCGCTGCTGAACCTGGCTCAAAAACCACGGCCCGAAATCCTGTCCGCCATGCGCCTTGCGATCCGGATAATCCGCCGGGTTGTAATCGTTGTTCGCACCGGACCATTGTTGATCGTAACCGCTGTAAAGATAGCCCGGCCAGCCCCATTCCTCCGGACCGGCGACCAGTGCGTTCGGGTCGATTCCTTTCACCATCGTGGCGTAGTTGCAAAAATCGGTGTAGACCTCGGTCATGGTCGCACCGATGGGATGCACGTCCCGATGCGTCGAATCCCAGAGACTCCACTCGTTGTCCATGATGTAATAAACCAACCCGCCGTTGGTCGCGGTGCTCCACTGATTCGTCAAGTGCTGCACCCAGCCGGCCTGAAAATTCGTGTCGGCGGTCATGTTTGCATCAGTAGGGTCGTTGGTGGTGATGTTCAGTCCGTTGGTGTAAACGCCGTTACCAGCCGCAGACCAGTACGGATCGGCGGCCTGTTGGATGCCATATTTGTTCGTGTTGAAACTGGCCAGGCTGGCCTGACCCGGCCCCAGCTTTGCCACCCAGCCCATGATGGGAATGGTCAGCATCGCCTGCGCGCCGCCGCTTTTCGATTCCTGGATAAAACTGTCGCCATCGGCGCCCGCCGTGCTGGGGCTGTCGCCAATGCTTTCAAAATACCAGTCCGACGCGCGGCTCGTGGCATTGAGCTGCCAGTTGTAACGGGTCTCTGCATTGCCGCCGGACCGATGCAGGGGGGCGTTCAAATCCTGCAATACGCTGGATGAGGAGGCGAAAGCAACGCCGTAAATCAGCGGGCTGATCGCATGGCGGTTTGCCTGCGCGTCAACCGAGATGGAAACCGGCGCGTTGGTGCCCGGCGTGACGGAGCTGGCAATCAGCGAAACATCGTCCATGTAGAATGTCGGCTGCGTTGTGCCCTGCGAATCCTGTATCACGAAGCCTGTGAAATTGTTTGAACCGGCAACTCCGAGCGACGAAAGGGGTACGGTGAATCGCTGCCAGGTGTTGGCCACCAACACGCTTAGCGGATAGCGAGGACCGGCAGCGAAATTATTTGTGCCGCCAAGATCCAATAATCCATAGACCTGCAATCTCTGGCCGCCGCTGCTGCCGCCATCCAACCAGAAGCTGAGGCTGGCGTACGGCGTCGAATCCTGGTCCGGATGCCAGATTTGGATTCCCTGCCACGGACTGGAAATCGTAACACTGATTGAATCACTGCCGGAATGGACCGGCGAAGTATTCGTGTAACTCAGAGTGGCCCAGCCCCAGTTCTGCCAGCTATTTTCCAGCGCGTCATCGTAGATGATCTGGTCGGCGCGTGCGGCCATGGTGAAAAGGGATATGGCCAGCAGGCATAGGCCGCCAGCCCGGTACGAAAAACGCCTTTTTTGCATGATGTAGATGGGGAACTTTACATCAAAAAGAGTGCCAATGCACGCTCCCAGCTTGTAGTCAATACTGGGGACACTGACCGACGGGATTATATACTTCACGGATGCAGATAGTTTGCAGGAAAAACGACCAGAACGGGTTAGGCGGAAATCTACTTCTTCCGTTTTTGGGGCTTCTTTGCCTTCGTCTTCTTGGGGTCTGGCGGCGGCGGCGCATTGGCGATGCGCCTGCCAGCATCCTCGAAGCTGAGGCCAGTAATTCTAAAATCCAATGCTTTTGGCATGACGCCAGTGAATCACAAAACAGCCCATTTTTCAACGCAAAAAAAGTGTTGTCATCCTAGCCGTAAATATGCGTATATGCATTTGCAGAGCAATGGCGACATTGAGAATTCCAAACTCGGAATTTGCGGTTCTGAGAAAAATCGTAGAACTTGAAGATTCGGTATTCTCGTCACTGGTGAAAGCCATCGAGGAAACCGATACCAAATTTATCCCTGGAGATTTTGCTTCTCTCTTGGCACCTAAAGTGCCCTCCATTAAGCCCGATGATCTGAAACACATCTTCAAGACTGTGTATTCGTTATATCTCATAATGGATAACAGGTCAAAATCTCCGGAAACCATCGGAAATGATTTGAAGGAGACGATAGAAACCCAAACTCCAAAAACTTTTCCCGTTGAAAAGACAGGCCTCCTCGGGACGCGCATTCAAAAGCTTTTAAGCATTGGTAAAGGTCTGGCGCTGGCATCAAAAGCTTTTGATGTGTTGACGGACCAAGACCGATTATTTTGCGGTGTTAAGGTATTGTCTGATGTTCGGCCAGTATTCCAAGAATCACGAGATTCAATAACTGCGGCAACAATCTCAGCGGCGATAATAATACACAATTTGCGAATAGCATATCACGAGAATGGAGAACATAAGGAATTCTCAGTGGCCATGAATCCCGATGATGTTCTTAAGATTAAAATGGCCATAGAGCGTGCTGAAAACAAAACCAAAACGCTAAAGGCCTTCATCCAAAAAACGGGTATTTCATATTTTGAGGATAAAGAGGGATAGCCATGGCTATAGACATAGACATACACGACAATTGCTTAACGCCTGCCCCGTACTACTACGCGGACACACGTCCAGAGGATTGGTGGAGACACCCAGAAACGATTGGTTATGATGAATCCTCATCTCAAGAGCCTGAGAAATTTCGATCTGATGTTGAAGATCAGTTTAAGGCGCTGGCTAAAAAATGGAAATCGGAAACGAATGGGTATTCTTCTGTGGCCAGCATGGTAATGCACCCTGCTTATTTGGAAATCATTAGCCATGGGGAGAAAATGATTCCTTTTATTCTTAGGGACTTGCAAGTGAAACCGAATCATTGGTTTATTGCGTTAAAAGCTCTCGCCAAAAATTATTCCCCCGTTAAGCCCGAAGATGCTGGGAATATAAAGAAAATGACAGAGGCATGGATTGCTTGGGGCAGGGAAAATGGCTACCTCCGCTAAAAGATATCTTCGCCTGAATCGTGAGAAGAACTTCCCATATCTCACAAGGCAATTGTATGAAGTTACAGACAATGAAACAAATGATTACAATTGCATAGGCCTTGCCGCCGGAGATAAAACAAGATGGTGGGAACCGGAACCGTCCGGACAGTATTATTGGCCAATTCCTAATCGGGAATACACGGTGAGGTGTTATACCGAAGCTTTTGAATCACTAGGTTATCAGAAATGTATATGTTCTCTAAAAAAGCGGTCGTTTGAAAAAGTCGCAATATATCATGATCCCCTTGGCTGCGTTGAAGCCATTGATAATTTCGGAATGTGGCATCCCGAGGTATTGCCCAAAACTCCGACTCACGCCGCAAAACAATTGCCGAGTGGGGAATGGAATAGCAAATTAGGGGGCTGGGAAGAAATTAAACACAAGACCTTGCCGCCAACGAATGTCTCGTCCACTTCGATCACGCCGGACAATTTCTTGCTCTTGTCATCGCCCATCGCGAAACGAATCCGATGCGCCATGAACCATGCTGACTTGTAAGTCAGTCCAAGCATTCGAGAAAGCTGCAATGCGCTCACCGCTTTCTTGCTGGAACAAAGAATAAAAATCGCCATCACCCATTTGCTCAGGGGAATGTGGGAATCTTCAAGCACGGTGCCAACGGTGGCCGTGAACGTCTTGCGGCAAGCTGCGCAGCAATACAGGCCCGGACGCGCCTTGTTTGATGCCTTGGTGTTCGCCTTGGAAGTGATGCTGTAAACCTCGTTATGCTTGCAATGGGGGCAAATTGGGCCATTAGGCCAGCGCCAAGACTCAAACAGCATACGGGCCTTGGCCTCGTCGCTGTATTCCCGCGCCAGAGTCATCAGGTTTATTTCATCGGCATCTATCGTTTTCATGCGTCAAATATCGCATGTTTGGTTGCATCTGTCAAGTATATAATCCCGCTGACCGACGGGGTTATGTACTTCCCAAACGCACAATGTCACCATGCAAAACAGGCTCAATAACTTAGGACAGAATGTCCTTGAACGGGTTTCTGGCGGGTGTAAACCATACCGGAAACCAAAACAAAGGCCTAAAGTGACCATCGCAATCGGGCTGATTTCTGGAAGCCAGCACGGAGCAAATTTTTCGGGCATATATACTTTACGACCCCATTTAGTTTCTACCAAAACGGCCTCAATAATTTAGGAAAAGTTCTCATTTCGGACCAATTCGAGGATTTTCATCTACGGCAATGGCTGGCGTGGCTTGTATCATTTTTGAACGTCAGCATGGTCAAATTGCATTCATTTTTTCCCCATTGGTTTGATGGCAGAATACGGCGTTATTTGCTGGCAACGGTTTAGGTGTCACAATGTTGGAAGTTTGATTGGTAACAAATCTGCTAAAACACTAAGTGGGCTCGATGTGCGCAATAGTGTCCAATGTGCCTATTGTGCGCGTAGGCCGTCCTCATAAATTCTGATAAGTGTTGGATTAACGGACTAGAAAACTGTTTTGACGGCGATTTGAAATTTAGACCGCCTCAGTTCCAATCGTGCAAACGATGCCCTCGCCGTAGGGATTTTCTAGTGGAACTGTGGCGGTCTTGTTTTTTGGCGGATGGAATCTTGAGTTTCCGCCATGCATGGAACGGAATTAATGATTATGAAAACGTGAGAATAAAAAAGAGCCGGATTTTGATCCGGCTCGTTTAACAACATCGTGCGCACAGCACAACTGCTAGCCAACTAACGCTTCAAATAGGCTAACAGCATTTAGCGTGCGCGTCAAACAAAACTCAAAAATTCCACAAAAGGAGTTTTATGAGCGCACAAAAGAACTGCGTCCGGCGGTCAATAAAATCGGCTGTATCCTGCTATCCGGTCAAACGGAAACAGTGCCCGCCGAAGATTAGGCCGCCACCGCGCAGAGACATCGGACGAAGGCCACTTAGGCTCTAACGGAGTTCTAAGCCCAAAATGCCCCGCTGGAGTAATCCGGCGGGGTTATTTTTTAACGGAATCCTTCAATTGGATGTCCACTTTGAGAATGTGCTGGTTAATCCACCAAACCATTGTCTCATGCAATCTCTCCAGCATAGCCTTCGAAGTGGGCGCGATTTCATTTTGGCCTTTGTAAAACTCAAACATATTCAGAAACAGTGCATGGTCCTCCTTGTTTCTCGCGTAGGCTGGACAGTGAAAGCGCGCCATACAGTTCTCCTCGCCATTGAAATGCCGCTTGGCATAGTTCTCCAAAAATGTCATCAGATTATGCGCTTCCGCGGGGTCTATTCTCTCTTTTTCAAGAAGTTGTCCAAGCTGGTTGATGTGCTCGAAAAGAACCTTGTGCTGCTCATCAATTGATAGCACGCCGGTTTCATAATCCGATTTCCATTCTAGCATAGAATCGAAATTACTTTTTCCGTTTCTTGGATTTCGATTTCTTGGATGATGGCGGCGGGGGCGTGTTGAGCATCCGCTTGAGGGCGTCCTCAAACTTCAATCCGTGCGCTGATATGGCCACTGATTCTGGCATAAAAGGATAATTACCGTGTTTTCTTGGCCGTTTTTAAAATCCTCAAAGATTCATCATAGCACTCCGGTAATTGTAGCAAGTCGTGCGACGGCGGAAGCGGCTTGAGGTTGTTTTCCTTGGTAACAACACTTTCTCCCGTTTCTTTTTCCAATTGTTTTCTTGCTTGCCCTGCGATTGAGCCGCCAGACCTTGCAGCGGCGAAGTTTTGTGAAAAACCTTTTGCAATGATTGCAGGTAAACGCCTTACCT
>JBEKTH010000007.1:0-91249 GCA_049516255.1 Verrucomicrobiota bacterium | reverse complement strand
GTTTCCTAAACCGTTGATTTCGGTTCAATTCCGGACGGGGACGCCATTTTAAACCCGCCGCTTGCCTGGATGCCGCCATCATTGAATGCTTTTATCAACAACCGGTCGAATTAAACGGGGTTATAGGTTATGGTGCAGACGACAACCAAGCCGCCCATGAAAAAAACACTTTCCCTTAAATCCATTTTAGGCCTGGCCATCCTGGCGTGGACATTGAGTGGCAGCCAGTCGGTGCAAAACGCCAGTGCTCAAACAACACAAACCGCCCCCCCGCCAGGCACCGATCTCATCACCGCCGCTTCCCCGGACAATGCGACCACACCCGGCACGCTGCCACCGGACGTTGATCCCAACAGCCCGCTCGCCCAAGTCATCCGATTGGTGCAGGCTAGCGTCGAGCAAAGTGTCATTCTCACGTACATCGGCAACTCCACGAGCCTGTTCAGCCTCAATTCGGACGAAATCATTTACCTGAACGACCTGGGTGCTCCGCCGGAGATCGCCAACGCCATGATGCAGCACGACCGGCAGTTGCAGCAAGCGGGCGTGGCGGCGAACGTTCCCCCCGCCCAACCTGGGAACACCGCGGAAAGTTCGGCAGCGCCGCCGGCCGACACGGCCGAGACCATGACATCACAGCCGGCCGACGTCACGGTGAACTATTTTTATGACACGTTAACACCTTATGGCGGATGGGTGAATGTGACCGGTTACGGCTGGTGTTGGCAGCCAACTATCGTTGTTTACAACACCGACTGGCAACCTTATTGCGACGACGGACATTGGGTTTATACCGACTGTGGCTGGTATTGGATTTCCGGCTATTCCTGGGGCTGGGCAACCTTTCACTACGGCCGCTGGTTTCACGTTCCCCGCCACGGCTGGTGTTGGTGGCCGGACACGACCTGGGCGCCGTCGTGGGTGTGTTGGCGCTACAACCGGGATTATTGCGGCTGGGCGCCATTGCCGCCCCATGCGGTTTATCAGCCCGGCGTCGGATTCGTTTACCAGGGCCGTGCAGTCAGCGCCGGCTTTAACTTTGGCTTGAGCGCCGGCGTCTTCACGTTTGTGCCAACGCGGGATTTCTGCGACCCGCACCCGGGGCGTTTTCGCATCAAAGCGGATGGCGTAACGCACATTTACAACCAGACCGCGGCCATCAATAACTTCAATTTTGACAGTCACCGCCAGGGCATCGTCAATGCCGGCATCCCGCCGCAAGATATCACCGCCGTCACCCGACAGGCGATTCATCCGGTCACCATTCGTACCGGGAACGGAAGCGTGGCGTGGGGCGGGCGGGGCGAACAATTTGAGCGCAACAACAACACGCTGACCGTCAGTCGCCCGCGCTTTGTCGGCACCCCGGTGCTCTCCCTGCATCCGGGCACTCCGCCAACAACCGGCCACGGGCAAAATGAGTTTCATCCGGTCGTACAGGGAAATCAAAATAACATTTCCCCGCACGTGGAAAATCCCGGGCAAAACACTCTCCCGCACCGGGACATACAGCCAAATTCGCAACCGAATCTGTATCGGACCCCGCCACGGGTGCCGCAGACCCAGCAGCCGGACGTGACGCATGTCACCCCGTCCAATCCACAGATAAACTACAATAACCACACGGTGACCGCGCCGTCCAAAAATTACCAGACCTGGCCGACCCAAAATCAGACGCCTAATCACAATGACAACTCCGACGGGAAGGTTTTATCCCCGCGGGCGTTTGGTTCCGGACAACAACCGTCGCATGGCGCCACCTACAACTCCCCACCGCAGGGCAACACTGCCAACGGACAGCCTTTTTCCAGTCCCCCACCCGTCAATCACTACTCTCCGCCGCCGACGCCAAATAATAATTATGGCACACCGGCAAATGAATCGGGCAATAACAGCCAGCGATTCTATCATTCCGACCCACCACCACAGGTAGTTCAACCCCATGCGTCAAACCCCTCTCCTCCGCCGCCGCCGCAACCCAACAACCAGGGTCAGGGGAAAGACCAAAACGGACATTGAAGTTCGATTCGTTGGAGTGGTCATTACAGGCCGGAAGCCGGTGGCTTTTTGCTTTCAGAACTTTTCCGCGGCAGGCAAAATGGGCGCGTGAGCATCACCCGGCGGCAGTTTGAGCAAATGCAGCAGCGTCTCGTCGGCGCGACGACGCGCGCGGCAGCACCGGTGCTGGCGGCCGGCTTGCAGGCGCCGCTCTCCGCGCACGGCGTGATCCTGGGGGTTGACCCGTCACTGCGCGGCACCGGCTACGGCGTGATTCGCCTCGCCAAACCGCATCCCCTCGCGCTCTGCCACGGCACGATCTCCTGCCCGCAAAACTGGGAACGTTCGCGCTGCCTCGTCAAAATCGTGGAAACCCTGCGCGCAGTCTTGAAACAAAACCAACCGACCGTCTGCATCGTCGAGGGACTTTTCTTCGCGCAAAACCTGCAAACGGCCATCATCATGGGCGAGGCGCGCGGCGCGGCGCTGGCGGCCGTCGCCGAAGCCGGTCTGGAAATTTTCGAAATGGCGCCCCGCAAGGTGAAACAGGCCATCGTCGGCTACGGCGCGGCGCAAAAATCCGCCGTTGCCAAAATGGTTCAGCGCCTGTTGGACCTGCCCGAACCGCCCGCGCCCGACGCCGCCGACGCGCTGGCACTGGCGCTGGCGCACGCCCAGGGGAATTCCCGCTATCATCTCACGCCCTCGAAGCGAATATGACCATTCTTCACGCTGCCTTCGCATGATCACTTTTCTCCACGGCAAACTGGTCGAGGCGCTGCCCACGCAGGTGATCATCGACGTCAACGGCGTCGGTTACGAGGCGCTCATTCCTTTATCGTCGTTCGACCGGCTGCCGCCGCCGGGCGAGCTGGTCAAGCTGCTCACGCAACTGGTCATCCGCGAGGATGCCCACACGCTGTACGGATTCATGACGGCGGCGGAACGGGATTTGTTCCGGTTGCTGGTCAATTCCGTCTCCGGTATCGGCCCGAAAACCGCGCTCAACATCCTGAGCGGCATGAACCCGGTCGCCTTCCGCGGTGCGGTGGCCGGCGGCGACGTGAAATCGCTCTCGCAAATCTCCGGCGTCGGCAGGAAAACCGCCGAGCGCATCGTCGTCGAGCTGCGCGACAAAATCGGCGCGGCGGGCGCTTGGGAAGCCGCCAGCGCCCGGCACGCACTTTCGCCGGATGACCAAAAAATCAACGACGCCGTGCTTGCGCTCATGGCGCTCGGGTTCAAGCAGGCCGAAGCGCACGATGCCGTCCGCGCCGCTCAAACGATGCTGGGCGCAAAAGCAACCGTGGAAGAACTCGTGCGCGCGTGCCTGAAAAAAGGAGCGTGATGGACGCTGAACCTCCGCAGTCACCCGTGCCGCCCGCCGGCCGTCAGCGCCGGAAATCCGGTGTGATTGTGCCGAATTCACCGAAATGGCATCAACGGCTTGCGGCTTGGATCATTTGGGCCGCGTTGCGATTGATTGCAGTGACCCTGCGTTATCGCATCAACGATCCACACGGGTTCATGGCTGGAAAGGATCACGGGCAGGCGATTTACTGCGTCTGGCACAACCGCCTCGCGCTCTGCTTGAAGATATATTTCACCTTCGGACGCAGGCGCCACCAGGCTGCCGGACTGGCGGGAATGGTCAGCGCCAGCAGCGACGGGGCATTTCTCGCGGCGATTCTTGAGCGTTTCGGTGTGCAACCCGTGCGCGGTTCATCGAGTCGGCGCGGCCCGCAGGCGTTGCTGGAACTGACCACCTGGGCCGAGCGCGGCTACGACTTGGCCATCACCCCGGACGGCCCGCGCGGCCCGCGCTATGTGGTGCAAGACGGCGCCATGGCGCTGGCGCAAATCACCGGGCTGCCCCTGGTTCCGGCGTCGTATCATTTGCATTGGAAAATCCAGTTGAAGAGCTGGGACCGCTTTCAAATTCCACTGCCGTTTTCGCGTTGCGATGTTTTTGCCGGCCGCATTATCCAGGTGCCGCGCGATATCTCGGACGACGGCCGCGAGACATTGCGCCAACAGTTCGAAGCCGAATTGCGTGCCATTACGCTGGATTGACGCCATGATTGCCCGGGTCAGCCTCGAAATCGCGCTCCGCAAGGAGTTCGATTATTTGATTCCGCCCGGATTGGCCGGACAAATTGAAGTCGGCAGCCGCGTGCAGGTGCCATTCGGTCCGCGAAAAATTCATGGCTGCGTCACCGCGCTGGCCGAGGAATCGGCCCGCGCGAACCTCAAACCGATTCTGAAAGTCATCGGCGCACAGACCATGGTCACGCCGAAGGTGTTGCAGTTGGCGCGCTGGATTGCCGAATATTACTGCTGTGCACCGGAAACCGCCTTGAAGTCGGTTCTGCCCGAAGCCATCCGCAAAAAAAGGGGGACGGAGGAAGGTTGGAAAAAACAATTGTTTGTCCGCGCCCTGCCGCCCAGCAGCGAATTTCCAAAACTGCCGAAACGCCAGCAGGAAGTCTGGAACCTCATCGAGGAACGCCGTGAAATGTTGCTGACGGAAGTGCTCGAACTGGCCGAAACCACCGCCGCGACCGTCCGCAAACTCGAAGACCGCGGTTTGGTGGAAATCACCTCTGAAATTTCCGAGCGCGACCCCTACGCACGCGAACACATCCTGCCGTCCCAACCGCTGTTGTTGAATCCGGCACAGCAAAAGGCGCTGGAGGAAATCAAAAGCCGGATGTCAGAAATCAGAAATCGGAAGTCGGAAACCGGAAGTCCGACCTCTGACCTCCGTCTTCCGCCTTCCGTCTTCCTGCTCCACGGCGTCACCGGCAGCGGAAAAACGGAAATCTACCTTCAGGCCCTTGCGCATGCGCTCGCACAGGGCCAGGGCGCGATTGTGCTCGTGCCGGAAATCTCGCTCACGCCGCAAACCGTCGAGCGGTTCAAGGCGCGATTCAGTTCCGGCAAATTGCAAACCCTCGTCGCGGTCCTGCATTCACACCTTTCCACCGGCGAACGCCATGATGAATGGCACAAAATCCGGCAGGGCCGCGCCCGCATCGTCATTGGCGCGCGCTCGGCGATTTTCGCGCCCGTCGAACCGCTCGGCCTCGTCATCGTGGACGAGGAACACGAGCACACCTACAAACAGGAGGAAGCACCCCGCTACCACGCGCGCGACGTGGCCATCATGCGCGGAGAGATGGAAGGCGCCGTCGTCGTGCTCGGCTCCGCCACGCCGTCACTGGAAAGTTATTACAACTGCAAAAAAGGCAAATACACCCTGCTCGAACTGCCCGAGCGCGTGGACAACCAGAAAATGCCGCACGTCCGCGTCGTGGATATGCGCCAGGCTGCAAAAGAAAAGGGACCGCCGATTTTTTCGCCGCAACTCAAGGAGGCCATCACCCAGCGACTCGAACGCGGAGAGCAGACGATTTTATTTCTGAACCGGCGTGGCTATTCGACGGCCCTGCAATGCCCCAAGTGCGGGTTTGTTGCAAACTGCCCGAATTGCAGTCTCGCGCTGACGTACCATCGCATTGAACAAAATCTCTCCTGCCACATTTGCGGTCACCACGAAAAAGTCCCTGCTGTTTGTCCAAACCCGAAGTGCAAAAATCCGGCCATCCGCTTCGCCGGCACCGGCACGCAAAAGGTCGAGGAAACGCTCGCAAAACTATTTCCCGATGCGCGAGTCCGGCGCATGGACGCCGACACGATGAAGCGCAAGGACGATTACCGGAAAACCCTGGGTGATTTCCGCGCCGGCAAGACGGATATTCTGGTCGGTACCCAGATGATTGCCAAGGGGTTGCATTTCCCGAACGTCACGCTGGTGGGCATCATTTACGCCGACCTCGCGCTGCACCAGCCGGATTTTCGCGCCGGCGAGCGTACTTTCCAATTGCTCACCCAGGTTGCCGGGCGTGCCGGTCGCGGCGACGTTGAAGGCGAGGTGTTCGTGCAGGCGTTCACGCCATTTCATCCGGCCATTCAATACGCGCGCCGTCATGACTTCACCGGCTTTTACGAGCAGGAAATTGAGTTCCGCGAGCAACTGAAATATCCACCCCTGAGCCGCGTCGCCTTGCTCACGCTCAAAGGCCGCAACGAGGACAAGGTGAAATTTTCCGCTGAGCATTTGAAACGGGAACTGGAAAGAGCTCTGGTTGGTGAAAAACCCCTCTCCCGTCCTCCGGACACCCTTTCCCCGCCAAGCGGGGAGAGGGATGGGGCGAGGGGCACGTTCAAAAATTTGATCATTGCCGGTCCGGCGCCGGCGCCGTTGCTGCGCGCGGAACAGTTTTATCGCTACCAAATCATGCTGCGCACACGCACCATGAGCAAACTCAGCCAACAACTGGCGAAAATCATTGAAACATTGGCACTGCCGGATGACGTGACGTTGGCGGTGGACATCGATCCGGTAAATTTGGGGTAAGGCAACTATGCGCTCAATTTCTTAATTCCCCTCTGCCACAGATCGAAGTGGAACAATGCGACGACGACGAGGGAGTGGCCGATTTTTTCATCGGCGACGAGTTTCGGAATTTCTGACACCGGCACCAGCCGTGTTAGCAGGTCTTCGCCGTGGTCCCAATCCAACTCGTGCTGCAACCGGCAGTTTTCGATCAGCACGGTGTAAGTGGTGTTGCTCAGGATGGCCGGGTTTGACCAGATTTTGCCAAGCACACGCGCGTTTTCGCCGGCGTAACCGGTCTCCTCGCGCAGTTCGCGCACGGCCGTCACCACCGGGTCGGTTTCGCCCGGGTCCATCATGCCGCCGGGAATCTCCAGTTCCACCGTGTTCGAGCCATGCCGGAATTGCTCGATCATCACAAGCTGCTGGCCGGGTGTGACGGCAATGACATTGACCCAATCGACACTTTCGAGCACATAGAAATCGTGTTCCCGGCCCGTGCGCGGCGAGATTTTCACGTCGGCGCGCAGATTGAAGATGCGAAAATCGCCGATGGGCGTTGAACGGACTGTTTTCCAAGGCCTGATCATTTACGATTTATGATTTACGATTGGCACGGCAAATTGCTGCGATTTCGTAAATCGTAAATCGTAAATCGTAAATTCAAAGTCCTTTTTCCTTGGCGGCCCAACCATTGCGCATCAACGTCAGCAAATGTTGCAGGGCCTCTTCGTAGGAACGGCTCTTCTGTTCGGCGAGCTGGCGCGCGCGCTTGTCCAGTTGCGCGGCCATTTCAGCGGATTTTTCGGCAGGACAGCCGAGTGCCGTCAGGACCTGGGCGAGTTCGGAAATGTCCACAAAAATTCAGCCACAGATGAACACAGATCGGCACAGATGTTTTTGTGCCGTGCACCGCAGGTTTTTATCCGTGGGCATCTGTGTAAATCTGTGGCTAAAATTATTTCACGGTGGCGGCGGGGACGATTTTGACGCTGACGACGCCGACCCGTTTCTTCGGCTTGCTCGGCTCGCCGGAACCGCTGGAACCAACCGGCGTGCCGGCAATTTTTGCCAGCACGTCCTCGCCCTTGATCAATTTGCCGAAGGCAGTGTACTGGCGGTCGAGAAAGGCGGCGTCGCCGTCGCAGATGAAAAACTGGCTGCCGGCAGAATCGGGGTTCGCGCTGCGCGCCATGGAAATGACACCGCGCTGGTGCGAACGGTCGTTGAACTCGGCCTTGATCTGGTAGCCCGGCCCGCCCGTGCCCCAGCGATTTTCGGCCGCCGGGTCCCGGGTCAGCGGATCGCCGCCCTGGATCATGAAACCCTTGATGATGCGGTGGAAACAGGTCCCGTCATAAAAACCTTTCTGGGCGAGGGTCTTGAAATTATCGACGGTCTTGGGCGCGACGTCCGGCCAGAATTCAATGACGATTTCGCCTTCGGTGGTGGTGATTTGGGCCAGTTCATTCATAAAATTTAAGGTGGGTTTACTTCAAGGCGGTGGCGGGAACGATTTTGATGCTGATGACACCGACGCGTTTGAGCGGTGCGCTGTTCTCGCCCGACGGGTTTGGCCCGACGGGCGTATCCGCAATTTTTTGCAGCACGTCCTCGCCTTTGATCAGGTGGCCGAACGCGGTGTATTGATGGTCAAGAAATGACGCGTCGCCGTCGCAAATAAAAAACTGGCTGCCGGCGGAGTTCGGATCCGAACTGCGCGCCATGGAGAGGACACCCAGTTGATGGGAGTGGTCGTTGAACTCGGCATTGATGCTGTATCCCGGTCCGCCGGTGCCCCAGCGGTCCTTGGCGGCCGGATCTTTGGTCAACGGGTCGCCGCCCTGAACCATAAATCCCTTGACGATGCGATGGAAACAGGTGCCGTCGTAAAAACCCTGTCCGGCCAGCTTCTTGAAATTGGCGACCGTATTCGGCGCAGCCTCGGGCCAGAAAGCCACGACCATCTTACCCTCCGTGGTGTCGATGAGAGCGACTTCATTGGTCGCCGGCGATTTGGCCGCCGGCGCGGTGGACAGGGAGTTCGTGTTGGTATCGGCGGCCGAAGCCGTTGCCAGACCAGCGACCAGACTGATGGCGCAAATTAAATTCCATGCTTTCATGGCCGAAAAATCTTCCATGACCACGGCAAAAAGTCACGCCCGGAATCAATCCTTTTTCATGGAACGCGTAATAAGGCTTCCCCGGCTGGTTTGACGCGAACGAACCAGTGCGAGAATTATCAACACGACCGCGGCAGCCAGCAGCCCCGCACCAACTGCCAGCGCGCCTTTGCGGCTCAGGCCGGTGTGGTCTTCGGACAACGGCGCCGGGACGTTCGTTTGCGTTTCCGCAATTTTAGGCGGGGCGGCATTTGTTGAAATTGCATTCGTCGAATTTGACAGCGATTCGGCCGGCGGCGGATTTGATGCCATTTTGGCCGGCGGCGGACTGGGCGGCACCACTCTGGGCGGAACCAAAGGGATCGGGTTGGTGCCGACGTTGGTGCCAATGATGATGAGTGGCACGGCTTGGATGACCGGTGGGGGCGGCGGCGGGCGCGGCGCTGGCGGTGGACCGGTTTGAACCGGTGCCATGGCTTGAGGCGGCGCCGGCAAGGGCGGAAAATTGGGTAAATTCACTCCCACAGCCGAGGAATTCACAGTGTAACCAATGTACCGGCCCAGTTGTGACCGCAAAACGACGATGAATGTCTCGTTCGCCTTGCTCAACGCACTCTGGTTTTGCTTGAGAACGGTGTTGATCGCGTTGTCATATGGCGTCCCCTTGAGTTCCCCGTCACCATCGCAGAAAATCAACACGGTGAGCCGCTCGGAATCCTGTACCAAACTGTTGACCTCCGGCATAACCACGTCAAAGCGCGTGCTTTTGGAGTAGCGCTGGATCCTTACAAAGTTGGTGATATCCGACGCTATCGTCGCCGCGTTTTGTGGCAGCCAGTGCTGCAACGGAAATTCCCCCTGGCGCAATTTGCGGTCGAAGGCCCACACCCCAATGCTGTCACCCGCCTGAAATTGCCCGTTCATCATGGAAAAAAAGAGCCGTTCCACGACGTATTGCGTCGCCGGCACGCGCGACTTCATCGCCGACGACGTGTCGAAGATGAGCAGATAACGGCTGTCCACGCTGCCCGCGACCGGCTGCGCGGTCGCGACGGAAACCATAAAACATCCGGCGACCAGCGCGGCGAGAACCCGCGCGCCCCGGGCAAATGGATTTGAAAACATCTTCATGGGCCTTTGTTTTTTTGCGGACGGCTGAAACGATTTCGCTCCGCCCGGTTGTAATTTCGCAATTCGTCCTGCAATTCCGTCAGCGCACTCTCAATCGTGCGAATAAAATTCGCGCAACTCGAGGTCATGCCGCCCATGCCCGACACCATGTCGCGTTCGGCATGATCGTCCGTCACCACCAGCACTTCGCCGTAGTCCTGAAACCGGTGCGCGGCGCGTTCAATCATCTCATCGGCAGTCTGGCCCGCGCGCGAAAATAAAACCTCCACTGCGGTGCCGGACTCATTCGCCGGGACGTGGAGTGGCGCGCCCGCGCCATCAAAAAAAACCGTGATCGGCTCGCCGGTCGCGTCGTGATAGCGGGTCAGGACGTAAATCAGCTCGTCGCGCGCCCGTGCCGAATGCCGTGGCTGGCCCGGTGCCAGTCCCGGCCAGCTGTGCAACAGGCTGTAGCCGTCCACCAGGATGCGTGCCAACGCCATGCCGGGAAGCTAGTCGAAAGGACCCAAAGTCCAAAGCCCAAAGTCGCGGCTGGCTTGACTTTGGACTTTGGACTTTGGACTTTGGACTTGAATGTCTGCCGCCCAATCCATTTTTCAGGTCTCGAACCGCCGCATTGCCGTTATCGCGCTGGCGGTCTTCGCCCTCGACCAGTTCACCAAATGGCTGGTGTTGCGAATGCTGCCGCCGGGCTATGAAAAAATCATCATTGATGGTTTTTTCAAATTTGTTCATTGGGGCAATACCGGCGCGGCCTGGAGCCTTTTTCGCGGCAACAATAACACGCTCGCGCTGGTGGCGTTGCTGGCGCTGGTGGCCCTGTTTCTCACGCGGCATCATTTCAGCTCGAATACCCTGCCCGGCCAGATCGCCTTCGGCCTGATTTTTGGCGGGATCGCCGGAAACCTCACCGACCGCCTCCTGCCGGGACGCCACGAGGTCATTGATTTCATCTATTTTTACATCCAACAACGAGGCGGCGATGAAGTCGGCTTTCCGGCATTCAATGTCGCCGACACCGCGATTTGCACAGGTGTGGCGCTGATTTTTCTCATCACCTGGAAAAGCGAGCACGCGTCCAAAAACGTGACGAGTGACAAGTGACGAGTGACATGAAAAATACCCAAAAGGTGTCAACTGTGCTTTCCATGCCACCTGTCACCTGCCACCTGTCACGTTGAAATGTCCACGCACACGGAAAGTTTCACGGTCGAGAAATCGCTCCCGTCCGAGCGGTTGGACACGTTTCTGCGCCGGAAATTTCCCGCGGTCTCACGGGTCACGCTGCAACGATTGATTGAGGCAGGCCACGTTCGTGTTAACCACCGGACGGTCAAACCGACGCATGCGCCGCGAGCGGGCGAGCAAATTGAAATTCACTGGCCGGAAGCCCGGCCCGCCAGCGCGCAACCGGAGGAAATCCCGCTCGACATTATTTTTGAGGATAAATCGTTGCTGGTGTTGAACAAACCCGCCGGGCTGGTTGTGCATCCCGCCGCCGGGCACGAGGAACACACCCTCGTCAACGCGCTGCTGCATCACTGTGGTGGTGAACTCAGCGGCATCGGCGGCGTCGCGCGCCCGGGCATTGTCCACCGGCTCGACAAGGAAACCAGCGGCTGCCTGGTCGTCGCCAAAAACGATGAAACGCACGTGGCCCTTTCCGCACAGTTTGCTGGTCGAAAAGTCAAAAAAATCTACATCGCCATCGTATGCGGCGAACTCGCGCGTGAATCGGGTGAAATCCGTGCCGCCATTGCGAGGCACCCGTCGCATCGCAAGCGCATGGCCGTCCGCGACGACAGTTCCGGCCGCACGGCGCACACGAGCTGGCACGTGCTCGAACGGCTGAAGGCCGCCACGCTGGTGGAGGCGCAATTGCACACGGGCCGCACGCACCAAATCCGCGTGCATTTCGAGTTCCTCGGCCATCCACTGGCGGGCGATGCCACCTACGGCGCGCGGCCGAACCGGAAGCTCACGGAACTGACCGGCTACGAACCGCCGCGCGTGATGCTGCACGCGCATGAGCTTTCATTCATTCATCCGCGAACCAAGGAACCCATGAGCTTCGAAGCGCCGTTGCCGGAGGATTTCCGGGAGGCGCTGAAGTTTCTGCGGGCTTGACCCATTGCCTCATTGTGTTACAATGAGTGTATGACAGAGACACTGACCATTCGCCTGCCCAAATCGCTGGCGCGGGATTTCCGCGCCAAGACACGCGCTGCCAACACCAATCCCACCGAGGTTTTGCGCCGGGCGGCGGCGGATTATGTCCGCCATGACCCGGTGGCGCGCAATGCCATGGTGGAACACCTCCGCGCCCGCGCCGGAACCTGGGATGGCGACATTTCCGGTGAGGAATTGCTGCGGAGGACGCGTCCGTGATTCTCGTGGACACCTCGGTAATTGTTGCCTGGTTGGACAAGAATCATCCCCAACATCGCGCCTGCGCAAAGACCCTTGAAAAATGGGCGCAACGTGAGCAGCTCGCGGTCAGTTCCGTGACTTTTGGCGAACTCGCGGCGGGTGGCCGCACGCGCGAGGCGGTGGAGGACGATTTGCGCGATTTTGAAAAAATCCCGCTCGATGCAGACGCCGCCTGGCGCGCGGGTGTGGCGTTTCGCCAATATCGCCGCAAGGATTCCGATGACCCCGTGCTGCCGGATTTTTTCATTCGTGCCCAGGCGGCGGTGCTGAACCTTTCCCACCTGACGATCGACCGTCGCCAAACGAAATCATTTCCCGACCTGGATTTTGAATTTGTTTAGATCGCCGTTGCCAAAGGATTTTCGGGAGGCGCTGAAATCTTTGCGCTCCGAAATTCTGACGCGAAGCTGAAATCGAAAATCATTTTCCCATCGGCCAAACGCCCTGACGATTCGTGGCTAAATCCAGTAACAAATCTGTCTTTGCGCCAGAATTAATCAATTGAAAGTAACCAGCTTTTATTGGGCTTTGAGTTTCATTTTGCGGCGGGTCATCTTCCTCGTGCTCCTGCTCGTCCTCGTCCTCGAACTTTATTTCCCGGATCGAGGACGAGAACGAGGACGACGACGAGGAGGAATTTTGTTCCGGTTCGTAATCCTAATCCTGCTCTTAATCGTAATCGGTTTCAGCAGATTAAGATTATGATTACGATTAGGATTAGGAGAATTCAAAATTGATTCGCCTGTGGCGGGGGATTTTCGCATATTACGCCGGATGAAATCCATGACGGGTTACGGTCGCGGCGGATGCGCGCAAAACGGCTTCAAAATCACCATCGAGTTGAGCGCGGTGAACCGCCGACAAACCGAGATTTCCCTGAACCTGCCGCGGGAACTGGAGATGCTCGAGGCGCCCATCCGCGACGCCATCAACGCCAAAATCGCGCGCGGCCGCGTGATGGCGCGGGTATCGGTCCACGCGGGCGCCGGTAAATTGTCCGCGCGGATGCATATCAATCTGCCGCTCGCCCGGGCTTATACAACCGAGCTGAACCGCCTGGCCAAACAGCTCAAACTCGCGGGCGAGGTGACCCTGGACCAGCTGGTGCGCGCGCCGGGCGTGCTGCAGACGGACGAGGAACTGGTGGAAGCCGAAAAAATCTGGCCGGTCATTGAAAAGGCGTTGAGACCGGCGCTGGCCGCGCTGGTGAAAATGCGCGAGCGCGAAGGCGCGCACCTCGCACAGGACCTCGCCGCACGCATCCGCATCATGCGAAAAGCCGCCGGGAAGATCCAGCAACAGGCGCCGCAGACGGTGGAGAATTACCGCCAGCAATTGCTCGGACGCATCAAGAGTGCCGGCATTGAAAACATCGCGCCGGACGACGAGCGGCTTTTGAAGGAGATTGTCCTGTTCGCCGACCGGTCGGACATTTCGGAGGAGTTGACGCGGTTGCAAAGCCATTTCCAGCAGTTCGAAGACTGCCGGAAATCGAAGGAACCGGTTGGGCGCACGCTGGATTTTCTGGCGCAGGAGATGAACCGCGAAGTCAACACCATCGGCTCGAAAGCCAACGACGCCGTCATCTCGCGCGAGGTCGTCACGCTGAAGGCGGAACTGGAGAAATTCCGCGAACAGGCGCAGAACGTAGAGTGAAAAGTCCAACGTCCAACGTCCAACGTCCAAAGCCAACCGCGGAAAAAAAATCCGCGCCCCTGCTGATTCTCATCTCCGCGCCGTCAGGCGGCGGCAAGACGACCTTGTGCCAGCAATTGCTGGCCGCGCGCCGGGACATGACGCGCGCCATCACCTGCACCACCCGCCCGCCGCGACCGGGTGAAAAGGACGGCGTGGATTATCATTTTTGTGACGCAGCGGAATTCAAGCGGCGGGTTCAGGCGGGGGATTTCATTGAACACGCGACGGTATTTGGCCGGAGTTACGGCACATTGCGTTCCGAACTGTTGGACAAACTGCGGGCAGGCCGGGATGTGTTGCTAAACGTGGACGTGCAGGGCGCGGCGACGATCCGTGACCGCGCGCAGGCCGGGCCGGAATTGCGGCGCGCGCTGGTAACGGTATTTCTGACACCACCGTCGGTCACCGTGCTGGCGGAACGTTTGAGCAAACGCAACACCGAGGCAGCGGAGGAAATCCAAAAACGCCTGGCCCTCGCGCGACAGGAAATCGCACAGTGGACTCATTTTGATTACCTTTTGATCAGTTCAACGGTCCCGGAGGACCTGCGGCGCATGCTGGCGATTGTTGAGGCGGAGAAAATGCGCGCGGCGCGGGCAGCGGCGCCGGAATTTTAACTCGTCCCAATCATAATCGTAATCCTAATCTGTTCATGTTCGACCATGAGAAGTTGCGGGTGTATCCGGAAGTCTTGGCGTTCGCCTCGGGGGCCGAAGCGATTTTGGAGCGTGCAAAGAAATCCAGTCCGCTTCACCACCAGTTAGATCGTGCCAAGACTTCCATTCTTCTGAACATCGCCGAGGGCAACGGGCGATTTACCGCCCCGGATCGCTGCCGGTTTTTCGACACGGCACGGGGATCAGTTTTGGAATATGCGGCCGGTCTTGATTTACTTGCCGTAAAAAATGTGATTGACCCAAAAGAGTTGGCAAGGGACAAGGCCGTATTGGAGAAAATTGTTTTAATGCTCATCGGGCTTATTCGCAGCAACTCGGCGGATAGGTTGCATGAAGCATCGATTTCTTATCGCGTAAAATCCAAAATGGATTACGATTAGGATTAGGATCAAGATGAAGAAAAACATTGTACTGGGCGTGACCGGCTCGATTGCCGCGCACAAGGCGGCGGATCTGGCGAGCCTGCTCACCAAACAGAAATGCCAGGTGCGCGTGGTGATGACGGCCGATGCGCAACGCTTCGTCACGCCGCTGCCGTTCAAGGTGCTCACGCGCCAGCCGGTCGTGACCAACCTGTACGATGAGGAGGAGGGCTGGCAACCCACCCACGTCCGGCTCGCGGACGAGGCGGACCTGCTGTTGATTGCGCCGGCGACGGCCAACGTGATCGCGAAGCTGGCGCATGGGATGGCGGACGACGCGCTGACCTGCATCGCGCTGGCCCTGAATCCGAAGGCGAAAATTTTAATCGCGCCGGCGATGAACGGAAAAATGTGGCTGCACCCGGCCACCCAGGCAAATGCGGCCACGCTCAAAGCTCGTGGCGTGGAATTCATCGGACCGGACGAGGGGATGCTCTCCTGCGGCTATGAAGGTATTGGCCGGCTGTGGCCGGTGGAAGCCATTGCCGAACGCGCCGTGAAATGGCTGCGTTGACATTTTCCGTTCCCGACCATTTTTATGAAATCGAGCCATGAACAATGGCTGAAGCGGGTGCTGGCATTGATGGAAATACCCGCACCGGACCCGTCGCGTTTGCTTCGCCGCCTGGAAATCATGGAGCGGGACATCATGCTGCCGCTCAAGGCATTTGCCATCGGGATGATCTGCTACTCCTTCGTTTCCACGCCCTGGTTTGGCCTGACCTCGAGCATGCTGGACATCACCGTCGAAACGGTTCAATACCTGTTCTGCTTTTATGTCCTGGCCAACGTCCTCTTTGCCTTGTTGATGCTAAACCCGGCGCGATGGCCGCTGGCGATTGTGCAATGGACGGTGGTCACCAGCAGTCTCGTGGACGGGCTTTTCCTGGCGGGGATGACGTTGTTGACCGGCGGTCTGGACAGCATCTTATTCTGGCTGTTTGTGGGTTTGATCGTCCGGAACGCCGTGAGTGTGCCGCCCGGGGTCTCCCAGTTGATTTTAAATTTTGCCATCAGTCTCTGCTATGTCCTGGTGGGCGTGCTCGATTTTTCCGTATCGAGCAATCTGGATGTCGCCACTTTGCGAAGCCTGCATCTGCTGCCGAATGAGAACTGGGGCCAGCCGTTTGTGCTACGGCTGGTGGTCCTCTGGCTGACGGCGATTTGCTGTTATGGCGCCCAGGTGTTGCTCGAACGACAACGGCTGGCGACCGAGGAAGCCGATGAATTTGTCACGCGCGAAGGACAGTTGCGTTCCGCCGGGCGGCTCGCCGCCGAATTCGCCCATCAGATCAAAAACCCCCTCGCCGTCATCAACAATGCCACCTTCTCGCTGCAACGCGCCTTGCGCGATGGCAAAGCCGGGGCCGCACAGCAAATTGAAATCATCCAGGAGGAAGTCTCGCACGCCGACCGGATCGTCACGCAAATCATGGGTTACGCGCAATTGACCGAAGGCCGCGTGGAGAAACTGAACGTGGCCGAGGAACTCGAACGCGCCATCACGCAGGTCTTTCCGCCCGCCGTGCCGACGGGCATCCACATTCACCGCGAATTCGACCGGACCTTTCCCCCTTTGTTGATGCAGCGCCACCATTTGTCCGAAATCATGCTCAATCTGCTGAAAAACGCGCGGGAAGCCGTCGGTGAAAACGGAAACGTTTACATTACCGCCGACAGCCGCCGTGATTATGCGGTGGAAATATCCGTGCGCGACGACGGCCCGGGCATCCCGCCCGATAAGATCGAACGGGTCTTTGAAGCCTACTATACCACCAAGGAACACGGCACGGGCCTCGGTCTGGCCATTGTCAAACACAACGCGGAACTGTACGGCGGCACCGTGCGCGTTGAATCCGGGCTTGGAAAGGGAGCGGCTTTCACTCTAGTCTTTCCCGCAAAGACGCTGATGAAACTCAAAAAATGAGCACGCCCCTGCCATCCGTCCTGGTGGTGGACGACGAAAAAAACATGCGCCGGTCGCTGCAAACGGTGCTGGGCGACGAGGGCTATGCCGCCCGCGCGGTGGAGTCCGCCGAGGAAGGACTGGAACTGCTCGGGCATGAGGAATTTTTCATGGTCATCACCGACGCGCGCCTGGGCGGCATGAGCGGTTATGACTTTCTGACCCAGGTCCGCCAGCAGTGGCCCGAGTTGCCGGTGCTTATGCTCACGGCTTACGCCACACCCAAACTGGCCGTGGAAGCCATCAAAGCCGGTGCGATGGATTATCTGGCCAAACCGTTTGCGCCCGAAGAACTGCTCCATGCGGTCGCGCGTTGCGCTGAACGCCACCGGTTGCTGCGGGAGAACGCCGCCCTGCGTTTGCGGGCCGGCGAGGTTTTCAGCCTCGATCAGATCGTCGGTGAATCGCCGAAGATGCGCGAATTGCGGAAATTGATTCAAACGGTTGCGCCCACCGATACGCGGGCGCTCATTTTGGGCGAAAGCGGCACCGGCAAGGAACTGGTGGCGGGCGCCCTGCACAGCCTGAGCCTGCGGCGCGAGGCGCATTACGTCCGCATCAATTGCGCCGCCATTCCGGAAACGCTGCTCGAAAGCGAATTGTTCGGCCACGAAAAGGGCGCATTTACCGGCGCGCTGAGGCAAAAACCCGGACGCGTGGAGGAGGCCGACGGGGGTACGATCTTTCTCGACGAAATTGCGGACATGAGCAAATCGCTCCAGGCCAAATTGTTGCGATTCCTGGAGGACGGCACCTTCGTGCGCGTCGGCGGTACACAGGAACTGCGCGTCAATGTGCGTTTGATTGCCGCCACCAACCGTGACATCACCCAGGCCATTGCCGTGGAACAATTCCGCGAAGATTTGTTTCACCGGTTGAACGTCGTGCAGTTCCGCCTGACGCCGCTGCGGGAACGGGGCAGCGACATCCTGTTGCTGGCGGAGCATTTTTTGAGAATGTTCCGCGTGGCGATGAACAAAAACGTACAGGGCATCACCCCCGCCGCGCGGCAGAAGCTGCTGGCACACCACTGGCCCGGGAATGTGCGTGAGTTGCGCAACGTCATTGAGCGGGCGCTGATTCTGGAGACAACGAAGGAAATCCAACCGGCCAGCCTGCCGGATTTCCAGATCGAGTCGCGCTTGCAGAAAACCCCGGCGGCGATGCAGCCCGCGCCCGGCGAATCGCTTGACGACGCGCTGTCGCGCATTGAGGGTGAGTTGATCACCAGCGCCCTGGAACGGAGCGGTTTTAACCTGACGCGCGCCGCCGAACAGCTTAAGCTCACCCGTCATTCGCTTCGTTATCGAATGCAGCGGCTGAACCTGAACCCCGGCGACGGCGCGACCAATGAATTGCCCGGCGCCTCCGAGCAAAAGAGTTCCGAAATCTGACTGGCTTTAAACCATGAGTGAAATTTCTTCAGCCTGGTCGGTCTTTTTTATCATTCTCGGCACCGCCATGGTGTCGGCGCTGGCGGCATCGATCTGGGTTGTCTTTTCCCACCGGAAGCCGCGCCGCCGTCAGCGGCGCCACCGGCTTAATCCCACACTCGCGCAAGTCGGCGGCCTGCCCCCGGTACGGGACGAGGAAAAATCTTCCGAACCGCCAACGCCAACGTCCCCACCGTGATGCACAGCCGTGTAATCACCCGTAAAAGTGCCTCCAATCTGGCACTGGCTTTCCTGCTGCTGCCGCGCGCCAAACGGGATGCCATGTCCGCCTTGTACGCCTTCTGCCGCGAGGTGGACGACTTCACGGACAATGAATCCGCGCCCGTCGAAGAACGTCGTGAACAACTGGCCGCCTGGCGCGCCGATGTTCGCCGCGCCTGCGCCGGGGAAACCCCGCGGTTCACCGTCAATCGCGAACTCCAGCCGGTCATCCGCGAATATCGCCTGCCCTTCCCGCTCTTCGACGAACTGCTCAATGGCTGCGAAATGGATTTCGACACCAAGCGCTATGAGAATTTTGAGCAGCTGGACCTTTACTGCTACCGCGTCGCCTCGGTGGTCGGACTCCTGAGCATCGAAATTTTTGGCTACCAAAATCCGGCGTGCCGGGACTACGCCGTTTGCCTGGGCAAGGCGCTCCAATTGACGAACATCCTGCGCGACGTGAAAACCGATGCCGGACGCGGAAGAATTTATCTGCCGTTGGATGAACTAAAAAAACACGGCGTTTCGCCCGACGAAATTTTGCGGCACGAATACTCCGAACGTTTTGCGCAACTGGCCGGCGACGTCGCCGTGCGGGCAAAAGACTTTTACCGGCAGGCGCGCCGCACCCTGCCCGCCGAAGACCGTCATGCGATGGTAGCCGCCGAATTGATGGGCTCGGTTTACTGGCGGCTGTTGCAAAAGCTGGAACAGCAGCAATTCCACGTTTTTGGCCCGGAACCCGCCCGCCTGAACAAGGTTCAAAAGGCCTTGTTGATTTTGGGGGCCTGGCTCCGCCTCGCCTTCGGCGCGGTGACCCCGAACTACGGAGTGCCGTAAGACATTTGCACCAAACTTCAGGCCATGCCGCCGGTTGCTTCAACTCCGAACTCCGAACTCCGAACTCCGAACCCCGGCCGCCGGCTTATCGTCAACGCGGACGATTTCGGCCGCTCGCATTCCGTAAATGAAGCCGTTGTGCGCGCGCACCGGGAAGGCATCCTGACCACCGCCAGCCTGATGGTGAATGAAACCGCCTGCAACGAAGCCGTCGCGTTGGCACGCGAAAACCCAAAACTCGGCGTTGGCCTGCACTTGACACTGCTCTGCGGCAAATCCGCCCTGCCGCCGGAGCGAATTCCCGGCCTCGTCAACGCACAAGGTGAATTCGGCAATCGCCCGGTTGATGTCGGAATATCCTACTTCTTCAAACGCGACCTGCGCGAGCAACTCCGCGCGGAAATTCATGCGCAATTTGAAAAATTCCGCGCGACCGGCCTGCCGCTTGACCATGTCAACGGCCATTTGCACCTGCATTTGCACCCGACCGTCTTTCGCATTTTGATGGAAGACGCCGCGCCGCTGGGCATTCGGCATCTGCGGCTCACGCGCGACTGTCTGTCGCGCAGCCGCCGGATGACGCGCGGACATTGGTTTTATCGCCTTTCACACGCCGCGATTTATGAATGGCTTTCCCGCCGCGCGCGCGGACCGTTGCAACAACGCGGCATCCGCCACGCGCAAATCACGTTCGGGCTGCTGCAAAATGCCCGGGTGGATGAGGAATACATCTTGAAACTGTTGCCGGAATTGCCGCCCGGCGATTCGGAGCTTTACTCGCATCCATCGCTTGACGAATTTAAGCATGAATTCGGTGCCTTGATCAGTCCGCGCGTGAAGGAACGGGCCGGAAAACTGGGCATTGAATTGATCCGTTACCAGGATTTAGCCACAGATTCTAGCAGATGAAACACAGATAATTGTTTCTTTGAATCTGTATTCAATCTGTGTTCATCTGTGGCTCAAGAATATGGTAAAACTGCTTTTGATTCTGCTGGTCGGTCTCGCCTTCGAATCCACCGGCGTCGTTTTGCTGAAAAAAGGCATGACCCACATCGGCGACCTGAACGGCATTACTGCCGGCGAAATCCTCCGCGTCTGCAAAGCCGGCGCCACCAGTCCGCAAATCCTGCTCGGGGTCTTCTTTGAGGCGCTGTTTTTCCTTTGCCTGCTGATTTTGATGTCGAAAAGCGACATCAGTTTCCTCTGGCCGCTGACGGGCTTGAGCTTTGTGTTTGCCACTTTCGCCGCCATCTGGTTCCTGGGCGAGCGCGTCTCGCTGGTGCGCTGGATCGGCGTGGCGCTCATCGTTCTCGGCGCGGCTTTCATCAGCTACAGCCAGCAGGTGAAGGAAAAACCTGAGACGCCTCCGGCCAATCAATCTTCAGCAACGCGTCAATAACTTGTAGCAGCCGAGGTGACGAGGCTCTTAACTAATCCAATTTACGATATTGGATTTACGATTTACGAACCGCCCCACCATCCCCGCCTGCGTCGTAAATCGCAGATCGTAAATCGAAAATAAGCGCAGACTGCTACAAAATCCTGGCCAGAACCTCCGCCAACCGTTCGGCAGCCAGCCGGGTTTGCTTCTGCAATCGCATCAAGGCGCCGAGCTTTCCCGGTGATTTCGCAATCGCCAGAAACAGTTTACCGTAATCCAGACTCTGATCCGGTTTGGAAAGCACATTGAAATCCAGCGGCAGATCTCCATTGGCCGTGTCTGAAATCACCCGCACCGTCGCGCATGAAATCCCGCGTTCGCGGCAAACGGCGTGAACGGCCGCTGATTCCATCTCCACCACGTCCGCCCCGGTTTCGCCGCGTAATTTCTTCTTTTCGGCGACGGTAGTGGCGATGCGGTCAGCACAGAAAAATTTTGCCGACTTAGCACCCGCAGCAGAAAGTTTGGAGACCAACCCCTCACCCGTCCTGGCGGACACCCTCTCCCCGCCAGGCGGGGAGAGGGGCGCGTTTGCCACTTCGAAAACCACCTCACCGGGCTTCAAATCCGGATTCAGTCCGCCGGCGAAACCGCAGGTAAGCACCAGTTCCGGTGAACCGGCGGCCAGAAAATCGCGCACTGATGTTTCGGCGTTCCGGCGACCGATGCCGGTAATGAGAACGGAAAGCCCTGGTCTGCTCGTCGCCATTTTCCGAAACGGGGCGGCTTCTTCCTTCAGCGCAAAACAAATGAGCGTTTTCAGGTTACACCCTTCATCTCGGATCTCGCCCTTCATTTTATTCCCGCCAGTCTTTCCTTCCAGATTTTGTAAAGCTCGACGGTGGCGCGGACGTCGCGCAGACAGTACTCGGCAATCTCACGGAATTTCTTTTCGGCCAGCAGCGTGCCCACGTCCATGCCGGTGACGCCGTGGCTCTTGGGCGATTCAATGCCAAAGGCTTTGCAGTAAAAATCCAGGTTGAACCGCCGCGCCGCGCCGTCGCGTCCGCTCACGCTGTAAAACGTCAGTTGCTCCGCAAGGTCGCAGTGCGGCTCGGTGGCGTAACGGTAGCCGAGCCAGTTCTTTTTCGAGATCGGCACGTTGAGCAGCGCCGAGCGCAGATAAATGAACGGCACGTCGAAGCCGCGGCCGTTGAAGGTCACGACCGAATCGTAGTGCTTCGCCACGTCCCAAAACGCCGTCAGCAATTCGGCCTCGTCCGCGCAGGGCACGAATTCCACGGGGCCGGCCTCACCTTCGCCTTCTTCAAAATCCTCCGCCAGAAACTGCACCTGCCCGCGCAAGGATTCGGCGTTGAGCATGGCGATGCAGACGACCTGCGACGTGAACGGCCACAGGCTCATGAATTTGGTGATTTCCTCGCGTTTGGCGCTTTTGGCGGTTTGATCGGCCAGCTTTTCGGCCTCGCGAAAAAGGTATTCCTGCTGCGTCTCGTCAAAATTTTCGAGCGGCAGTGCGGAGGTCTCGATGTCGAAAACAATGGTGGCCATGTTGAAATGTCGGACCCGTTGTAAAAAGTAACGCGCCGGCTGGCAACCTATTTCCTGGCTGGCAGTGTCCCAATTTAGCTGTTGTAGTGTCGGCGCTGTGCGCCGATTTCGAGCCAAAGGCTCGACGCTACAGCAAATTCGGACACTGTTTCCAGGCTTGCCGCGCCGGTTGGCCTTGCCGAAACTGGCCGGTGGCTCGCCACGAAATGAGTTTGCCTTGATGAGTACCGGGAAAGGTTTTTGGTGGAAAACAGCCGTCGCCGTTCTGCTGGCGGCGACCGGGTTCTTGTCGGCAGCCGACACCAACGCGCCGTTGCCGGCCTTCGAGTCCGTGCTGCAACACGTGTTGCAACGGGCCAAAGACGAGGGGGACAACGACCACGCGTTTGACGAGCGCTATCGCTACGCGCGCACCAAGGTCACCGAATTCCGGAATTCGGCCGGCCAGCTTAAAAGTCGTGAGGCGAACACCAGTGTGCATGTTCCGGCATCGATGGCGCCGGCACCGGCCGCGGCGCCAAAACCAGACCCGGAAAAGACCGAGGCCGTCTCGGACACCCATTCCAACGTCCGCGGACAGCAACTCAAGAAGAGCGATTTCCTGTTGAACGAAGATCTGGTCAGTCGTTTTAAATTCACGATCGTCGGGCGCGACCTGCTGAATGGCCGGCCGGCGCTGGTGGTGGATTTCGTTCCGGCAAACCAAACCCTGCCGGAACGGAACCTCAAGGAACGGTTCATCAACAAGACTGCGGGCCGGATCTGGATCGACGCGGCCGATTACAGCCTGGTGAAGGCCGATTTGCACCTGACGCAACAGGTGAATGTCGGCTGGGGCCTCGTCGGCGCGATATGGAAATTCCATTATGGATTCGAGCGCGAACGGACTCCTGATGGACTTTGGTTTCCCAGCGAAGTGGACTGGCATCTGGAAGGCCGCGAAGTGATTATCAACCGCATTGTGGATTATCACGAAACCACGAGCGATGTCCAAAAGTTCAGGTAGCCCGTTGCCGAGGTTGAAAATTCGGCCGGCGCTGCTCTTTTCCTGGCCGCATCACGGCAATTTCACGCGATAGAAACGTTGTTGGTTGCCCGCCGACGAGTCTATGAACTGGTACTTGCCGGCGGGGCTCTCGGTCGGCGCGCCCAGAACGGTCCAGTTGGTTACGGACAAGGCAATGTTCGTGCTGGTTAGGACAACGAAACCCAGGCCCGGTGCATTGGTAAAGCTGATTTGGAAGGTTCCATTGGCCAGTTTTACACCCATCACCCGCGGCGGGGAAAAATTCAGGTCATAACCCAGGATATCGGGCGCGGTAAGGTCGGAGGAGGACAGAATCGCTTTCTGTCCGGCGGTGAGAAAAGCATCGTAGGAGTCCGCCGGGCTGCTCATCAGCCAATCCTGGAGGTCACCGCCGCCGGGGGGGTTGAACGCCTTCAGCGACGTCACGCCGTCATCAACGGAAAAATAGACCCCGCTATCCGTGGTATTAAGACTGCGCACGCCGCTGCTGGTGAAACGGAAGAGGTCGTAAGGCACATATCCATTTGCACCGATCGTACCAAGTCCTGCACCGCGGCCAAGCACCTCGGAGATTTCATGTTCGGCCACGCCGATGAAATCATAGTCGCCGGCCACCGCCCGGTTGGTGGGATTAAAAGTGTAATTGACGGTGGACGCGAAATAGACCGAACCGTCCTGGCCGGGATCATTCGGGGCCACGTACACGAAGCCACCTATCAACCCCAGCGCCTTGGCTTCCGCCGTCGGAATCCACCACAGGCCGCTCCCGGTCGGATCACTCGCGGGCAGGCTGGCGACGGCATTGCTGTCCGCAGCGGTCTTGGCGGCGGCGCTCAGGGCGTTGACCAGATCGGAATAGGCGGGATTTCCCGTCAATTGCGTGCTGCTCTGGCCAAGGCCCACGCTGCTGCTGAAATAGACGGTGATATTGACGGTAATCGAGTTAGTATAAAACTCCTGGAGCGTCTGCGCGGCCGTGGCAACCGCCGCCTCCACCTGTGCCGCGTTGGTCAAACTGCTCACGCTGGAATCATAGGTCACACTGATGGTCAGGGCTTGAACCGGCGATATCGGGACCGACATAACCACTGCCGCCAGGACCAGCCATTTCGCAACCGCAAACCTCCCCGGGCCGGCTAAAATGAATCCCAGAAGTTGGCAGAGGCGGCTGACGATGAAACCTCTTTCACGTACAAACTTATTCATGGGTTTAAGTCTTCTAAACGGTGGTTAGAACCTACCACCGGGTTTTCCTCCGTCAACGGGGGATCGTGATCTTTACCCGGTGGCAAGCCCAACCAGAGAAATTGAGACAGTGTGTCTTGGAGAGGGTTGACACGAATCATGAGTCTGACCGGACCTCCGGCGCCAACATCGCACGGGAACCTGATGAATCAAGCGGTAAATGAGGTGACTAAACGGGACCTTCCTGGACACGCTGAATTTTCACGGCCCTGCCGGTGGCTGCATCGATTTCAATCACCGCGCCATGGAGCAGCACGCGGTTCTTCGCCACTTCAAACCGCTGTGGCATGGCGGTGAGGAATTTCTTGATCACCGGCCCAATTTCGCGGCCCAAGACGCTTTCGTGCGGACCGGTGAAACCGGCATCGCTCAAATAGGCCGTGCCGCCGGGGAAAATCTGCTCGTCCGCCGTCTGCACGTGGGTATGCGTCCCCACCACCGCGCTGACCTGCCCGTCCAGGAAACGCGCCAATGCGATTTTCTCCGAAGTCGCCTCGGCATGAAAATCCACAAAGACGATTTTCGCCTGCTCCCGCAGACGTTTCACCGTCCCGGCCGCGAGCGGAAACGGGTTGTCCAGTTGCGGTTGCATGAAGGTGCGGCCTTGCAAATTCAAAACCGCGACCGAGAGCGGACCTTTCACCTTGGACCCGGGGCTTTGGACTTCAAAGACGCCGCTGCCGTGTCCGGGCACATCCGCCGGATAATTTAGCGGGCGCAGAAAACGTTTTTCGCCGGCCAGCAATTCCATCACTTCCTTCTGGTCCCACAGATGGTCACCGCTGGTGATGACGTCCACGCCCGCCGAAAAAATTTCCGCCGCGGTTTTGGGCGTGATGCCGGAGCCGCCGGCCGAGTTCTCGCCATTGGCAATGACAAAATCGAGCGCGTGTTGTTCACGAAGTCGGGGCAGAAGTTCCCGGACCGCGTGCCGGCCGGGTTGCCCTACAATGTCGCCGATGAAAAGCAGTTTCACAGGCCGATTTTAGCGGCAAAACAGGCGCGACACACGAAAGAAACGAAGCTTGAACGAATGGGACGGCGGGCGCGGCGCACCTGACAAAACCCCGTGGGGCCGTGGTTTCAGGGCGACTGACCTGTGAGCTGGCGAAGTCGCCGGATGACATTCGTGGCCTCGGCGGTGTTGGTGTTCGCGTCGGCCAGATAAAGTTTGTAATACTTGATGGCATCGTTGGTCCGGTGCTGGCGCCAGGCAACCTCGCCAAGGCCGTATTCGATCCGGAATGAGTTGGTGAAGACCTGGTTTAGTTTCTCGTAATCGGCCCGGGCGTCGTCGAGCCGGTCGCTGCCCAGAGAGGCAACGGCGCGATTGAACCGCGCGTTGCTGTTGTCGGGCTGCAGGGACAGGACGCGGGTCAGCGCGGCAATCGCCGGGTCATAGTCTTTCAGCTGGAGGCAGACGTAGCCCTTGTTGAACAGCCAGTTTGTGTCGTCGGGGACATCCCGCAATCTGGAGTCAATCACGGCGAGCGCATTGGTGAAGAGTCCCTTGGCCGTATAAAATTGCATGGCGGTGACCAGCAAATCATTGTTGGTCGGGTTGCGTGAAATTTCAGCGTTGAGCAGCTGGGTGCCGCGCGACAGATCGTTTTTTTGGAAATAGGCCGCCGCCTCCACGGTCGCGAGCTGCATTTGACTGGTCTCATCCAGCGGGAATTTTTCCGGCTGCCGGCGCACGTGCTGAATCACCGCCAGCGCCTGATCGGGCAAACGGTTGAAATCGTAAAGTTGCGCGAGCCAGAGCCGCGCATCCAGATTATCCGGCTCGAGCTGGCAAACGCGCGTGAACGATGCCAGCGCCTGTCGAAAGAATCCATTGCGCACCCAGACGAGACCATTCACAAAACAAAAACTCGGTTCGTCGAACGGCCCAAAAACATCGAGCAGCCTGCTCCAGGAATTGTACCGGCCAAATTGATCCAGGCCGGTTTTGGACGTATCCACCGGCACCGTTTCACCCGCCTGCAGACTGTGATTGAACTGGAGATTGATCCCGGCCACAGGGTTGTCGGGATTGAGTTTTTGGGCGGTGGCAAAATGCTCCGCGGCAATAACCAGCTGTCCGGCGCGTTGCAGTTCAACGCCCCAGTAATTCAGGCTGCGCGAATAGTAGCTTCCCGCAACAAGCGCATTCACATTTTGTTCACGCGCGGCGCGCAAAGCGTCAAGCACCCCCTCACCCCACGGCTGGGATTCCCCGGGTTTGGGAACGGCCAGGGCTTGTTCAATGGGAGCAAAGGCTTGCACTTCCGCGCGCGACCAAAACGCCTCGTTTTCGGCGATCTTATCACTGGCCGGCAACGGCGGCAGCAGCGTATCGACCGGCAAGGTTTTGAGCTGATAAACCAAACCCTGCGGCTCCGGATAAAACTGTTCAAAGTAAAAGCCGAAGCTGGGATGCAAATAGTAAAGCTCGTTGGTTTTGGCCAGGTTCGTCAAAAGCACAATCAACTGAAGAGGGCTGAAGTTGTTGGTTTCGCCGGCACTGACGGTGTCGGGCCAGCGTTTGGGGTATTGCTCGTGCAAAAACCGGTGGTAAGCCGGCCAGGCCAGGGATTGCGTATCCAGAAAGACAAAATCCTTCGTCCGACCAGCGCGCGCGAGCGCCGCCTCGGTCAGGTACAAACGCTGCGGGTCATCGCTCAACAACATCCCGCCCGCCGCCGGCATACTCTCCACCACCAGTGAAGTGTAGCGTTGGAACGTGTCGTCGTTGGCCGCCCGGATGGGTGACGCGTTTTTATAAATCAACCCCGCCACCGCCGTCAGGAGCAGCAGCCCCACCGCTGCCACCGCCAGAAAATTCAAAAAATTAAACGAGGAGGTTCCCTGCTTTTGGAAGCGGGTGCCCAGTTCCCCCCGGAAGACCAGCAAAAAATATCCGCTGTAATAACCCACGCTGAGCGCACTCAAATAGTACAGCGTGAGTCCGAAACCTTTTTCCCGCGGACTGAACGGCGGGTCGAAAACCACCCAGACGCAAACAACCAGGAGAATCGCGTGGACAAAGTGAAACATGAAGGATGCCAGCGCGCGGCCCATCTGACTGCTGTCGCCAAAGGACGCATGCCAGCGAATGGCCAGCATCAACACCGGGACCAATGAGGTCAACGACAACAGCCCCAGGGTCACCCGCACATCGCCATCGACAAAAAAGGCCTTCACCACCGGAAACTGCGAGGCCAGATTCAATTTCAGCATCTCCCAGAACGTCACCGGCACTTTGCCGGAAACCACCACCAACAGCGGGAGCAAAAGATAAAATAACGTGCCCAGCAGCCCGTACCAGGCCATGCGTCCGAAAAAACGTGAATTGAAAAAGCCCAGGCCGCGGATCCAGATGAGGGCCGTAAGAAACACCGGCAGGAAACACACCATCGCCCAGTCATTGGTCATGCCCGCGCCATACACGAAGGCAGCCAGAAACAGGCGTCCCTCGCGTTCATCCAGGCGATATTCCAGCAGCGACCAAATCACAAACGCGAACAACAACAGATTGAACATGTCGCCCGTATGATTCGTCGCGTCTTCCCAAAACGTGAATTGCAACCCGCATACCATCACGGCGAAAACCGGCGGCAGCCATGCGTTGCGAATGGTCAACAATGAAAAAGGGCCCTGTTCGCGCCGGCGTTGAGCCTCGGTGCGGTCGTGTGGCAATAACGCGACCGACCGCGCCAGCAATCCCAGCGTCAACGCGGCGCAGACCGCGGAAAACAAATTCAGCGCCAGCGGAATCTGTGTTGCCGGCAGCCAGCGGAACGGGTAGGTGACCACAAAGGAAACGGGCTGGTATACCTCCGGCTGCCAGGTCCAACCGGCGGTTTCAGCCACCGCCGGGAGATTGAAGAGCGAAACCCAGTGATTGAGGGTAAGCACATAACCCACCAACGCCGCCGCCGCCAGCAACCACGGCAATACCCGCAGCACAAAATTTTTGCGCGGATCCGTTTGCGCGTCCATCGTCATCGGGTTCATTCAGTTGAATCCATGTTGGGCGACTTGGCAAGCTTTTCTCCAGCGCGCAAATCCGCCACGCACTCGACGTGCTGTGTCTGCGGAAACATGTCCAGCGGCTGCACGCGGGCCAATTCAAAGACACCGTCGGCGCACAAAATTTTCAAGTCCCGCGCCATGGTCGCCGGATGACAGGAGACGTAAATGACCTGCGCCGGCCGGGCCGCCCGCAACGCTTCCAACGTCCGCGGCAGACAGCCCTTGCGCGGCGGGTCCAGCAAAACCGCCGCCGTTGTCGGCGAAAACCGTTTCCACAATTCCGGCAAAACCTCCTCGACCGCCCCGGCGATAAACTCCCCGTTGCTGATTTGTCGCGCCGCGGCGTTGTGCCGCGCCGACCGGATTGCGCGCCGGTCATATTCCACGCCCAGGAAGGATTCCACCGCCTCCGCGAGTTCGATTCCAAAGAAGCCGACGCCACAATACAAATCCACCAAATGCCGCGCGCCGCCGGCCAAAAGAAATTCGCGCACGGTTTCCACCAGTTTCGGCAGCAGAAAAACATTATTCTGAAAAAAAGAGTCCGGGGGAACGTCCCAGCCTTCCGGCGGTATGCGTAGGACGACCTTCAAACCGCCGCGCGGCGGCGGGTGCGCGCGCACCTGCCGGAGTTGTTCGTTCAGGGCCGGTTCCGCGATCCGGCATTCCTCAATGTCCTCGACCAGACCGCAGTCCCAGCGCACAAAACCGATGTTCAATTTTTGTTCCGGCTTGTTCCACTGGCTGCGAACCATGATGCGATTACGATAACCCAGCGGTCGCGGGCAGGGAATCACCTCCGCCACCCGGCCGGCCGGGAATTTTCCCACCCTTTCAAACAAATCCGCGATTTGCTTTTGTTTAAGCCGCAATTGCGTGGCGTATTCAACGTGCTGGTACTGGCAACCGCCACATTGGCCAAAGTAACGGCAGATCGGTTCGACCCGGTGCGGCGAAGGTCGGGCAACGCGCAACAGCCGGGCCCGCGCAAAGTGCTTTTTGACCTCGACGACCCCGGCTTCGACCGCCTCGCCGACGAGCACGAACGGCACGAACACGACAAAATCGTCCACGCGTCCGACGCCTTCGCCGCCAAACGCAATGTCATCAATGGTCAAATCCAGCCGGTCACCGATTTGAAGTGGCACAAAAAAGGGGTTACTTCCTTCCGAGGGCGGCAATGGCCGCCTGCATTTGTTCAAAATGAACGTTGGGATTGCCCGCATCGGTAACGTGGGCGATTTTGCCATCCAACCCGATGAGAAAACTGACCCGGTGCGCCAGATTCAGGTGATCCAGCCGCACGCCGTAAAGGTCCACGATTTTCCCGTCGGGATCGGCGAGCAGGGAAAAGTTCAGCTGGTATTGGGCGATGAATTTCTGGTGGCTGCCGGCGGAATCAAAACTGACGCCAACGACCTCGACATTGTCTTTCTGCAGTTCGCCCATGCGGTCGCGAAAGCCACACGCCTCCTTCGTGCATCCGGAAGTGAAGTCCTTCGGATAAAAATAGAGCAGCACGATTTTTTTGCCGATCACATCGGCCAGTACCACCGTTTTGCCGTCCTGGTCCCGGCCGCTAAAAAGCGGCGCGACGTCGCCGACTGTGGGTCGCGGCGCCGCTTGAACCGAAGCAGCCATCAGGATCAAGCCGGCCACCATGGGCAGCGCCATCAGATTTATTTTCACGGCATTTTCCTTTGGTTTCCTGGGTTTGACGGAATGGCGTTGCAAACGTTCAGGCTTTTGGACGGGGGCGACGCCGAAAACCATTCTGCCACCACAACCGCCAGACCATCCAAAACGCTTCGCTGATAATATGTCCGGCCATTTTCGACCGGCCCTCGGCGCGCTCGGTAAAAATAATCGGCACCTCGATGATTTTGAATCCCTGCCGCCAGAGTTTATGCGTCACTTCAATCTGAAAACTGTAATTATTTGAGCGAATGTCTTCCAGCCGGGCCGCCTGCAACGCGTGGCGACGAAAACATTTGTAACCCCCCGTCGGGTCGGTGAACGGCATGCCCGTGACCCATTCCACATATTTACCGGCGCACCGGCTCAGCATCAGCCGTTTCAGCGGCCAATTCATGACGCGGATGCCGCCAATATAACGCGAACCGAGCACCAGATCGGCATTTTGGGCGGCTTCCAGAAACACCGGTACGTCATCCGGGTTGTGTGACAGATCACCGTCCATTTCAAAGATGAATTCATAACCGCGGGCCAGCGCCCACTGGAAGCCAGCAACGTAGGCGCGGCCCAAACCATTTTTCTCCGCCCGATGCAAAACATGGATTTGCGGATGCCTGGCCGCCAATTCGTCAGCCAGTTTGCCCGTGCCGTCGGGCGAATTGTCGTCCACCACCAAAACGTCCACCGGCACGGGCAGGTTCAAAAGCCGTTGCGTCAGTCGGGGCAGATTTTCCCCTTCATTGTAAGTTGGCACGACGATGAGCGTTGAATTCATACTGACAAACCCGCAGATGATTACCGCGAACCACGTTGAAAACAAGTGGACAGTTCACTGGCACCAATGGACGTTGGCGCACCTCTTTTATTTCAATTTTCGATGAAGGACCCTGAAGTCCGCACCAGGGCGGAATTTTATTGATATATTGACAAACAGACATGCCAGGGTAACGACACAAATTATTGCAATCTGAGAATCTGTCTTCAACGCCGCAAGCGTTGCGGCCGGCGGGCTGCCGGCGGTAGCGGAGCGAATACGCACGGCTCGTTTCGGCAAATGGCGTCAATGAATCTTGCGCGCGACCACAAACGCATTGAACATCAAATAGCGGAGAGGTGTGAGGTTTAAAGCAAAATCAACCGGCCCTGCCACGTAACGATCCGTGCAGGCCACAGATTCAACCTCGCATCCAGATTGTTGCAGGAAAAAACTGATTTCCAGGGGATTGGTTGCCACAATGGCGTCATCATCTGGAGAAAATAACTCCTTTACAATGGGAAGCATGCGGTCAAAACGCACAGCCTTTGGATCCATTTTCATTTGCCGGCGCTTTTCACAAAGGCGTCGCCAATTCAAAAACTTGTTCTTCACGCCGCGCATTTTCGGATGGTAATCGCGGAAACCAACAACCCGGAAGAAATTCGGGCTGGAGATTATGGTCCGCCCCGTTATCTCAACGACACGGACGAGTTCTTTAATAAAATTTTCCGGCTCCTCAACATGTTCAAGCACATTAAATGCGCCGACGGCGGCGAAGTACCCGCCGGGGAATGGCAGGTGTTTGCCGTCATATATTTGACAGGAACCACAGAGCTTTTGCGCGCGGGCAATATTGGGTTCCGACACGTCCACGCCGCAAGCCTCATAACCTCGCCGGGCCAGATATTGGACGACCTGCCCCACACCGCATCCGACATCGAGTATCCGGACGCCAGGCCGGCTGACACAAAGCGAATCAGCATATTTGTCGTGAAAATGAGGGCGCTCATTCGCAAGGAACTCTGCGTAAGCTTCATTATGACGATATGTCTCTTGGTGGCTCACCGGCGTCTTGATGGTTCAGAAGGGCAAGTTGCAGTTATAATAAAGACCGAGCAAGTTCTAATCACTGTCCTCCATTAAATCAACGGACATCGTCTTTAACGATTTTTAGGAAGCAGCGGTTTGAGGGGGCATTGTTCACACAGTGGCGCGCGGGGCCGGCAGAAATGCTTGCCCACCATCACCAGTTGCGCATGATAATCCTGCCAGTAATCCAGCCGCGCCGCGCCGGCTTTTTGATTCAACGCCGATTCGCAAAGCAGCTTCAAATCATCGTAGCCGGCCGAAGAATTTGGACTTTGGACTGCTTGCCGCGCCGGGGTGAAGCGCAGGCGGGTGGGCTTTGGACTCCATTCATGCCGTTGAAAAATCCGCCGGGTGTAGGCGTCGATCACAAAACTGTGATGCCCCCCGGCATAAAGCAACAGGCTGTCCGCGGTCTCCGGTCCGACGCCGTTGATCGCCAGCAACCGCGCGCGGACGGTGGAAAGTTCACCGTCAAACAATCGCTTCAAATCACCGCCGAAATCCTCGACGAGCACGCGCAAAAACGACCGCAACCGCCGCGCTTTCACATTGAAATAACCGGCGGGGCGGATGAGGCCTGCCAACCTTGATTCGGGCAACGCGAACAGCCTGGCGGGTTCCAGCACGCACGCGGCCTTGAGATTGGCCAGCGCACGCTCCACATTGGTCCAAGCGGTGTTTTGGGTGAGAATCGCGCCAACGCAGACTTCAAATGGTGTTTCCCCCGGCCACCAGTGTTGGTGGCCAAAGCGCGCCCGCATGAGTTTGTAGGCACGGCCCAAATCCCTTCCGACTTTTCGTGAAACCATTTCTGAAGCATTAACGCAAAGGCACGAAGGCGCAAAGTAAAAGCGAAAAATGAGAACGGGCAGCCGAATCCAAACGCGCAGTTCGTCCATTTACGACCCTCCCCCGTTTTGTGTCTTTGCGTCTTCGCGCCTTTGCGTTAAAAATAGCATCCATGTTCGCCTCGCTGCTGACCAACTTTACGCAGTGGAATTATCTGATCAGCAGTCCAATTTGGCTGGCGTTGGCAATTTTTCAGATCTGGATGTTGATTGACGCCATCCGCCGCCGCGAGTGGTTCTGGGCCGTCTTTATCTTCATTTTTCCCCTGCTGAACGCGGTGCTTTACTTCTTTCTCGTCCATCGCGCTGCGGCGGCGTCAGCCACCCATGGGTTTGAACTGCCCGGCGCGCAAAGCCGCAAACGCATCAAGGAACTTCAGGTGCAAATCCATCACCTCGACAACGCTTACCACTATTTTCAACTGGGCGACGTTTATTTTCAACGCGGCAAACTGGCCGAAGCGGAAAAATGTTACCGGGCCGCGCTCGAACGCGATGCCACCGACCTTGACGCCCGCGCGCATCTTGGCCAATGCCTCGTCCGCCTGAATCGTCCGGCCGAGGCGCGGCCATTACTCGAAAGCGTCATGCACGAAAAGCCCGACCATGATTACGGCCACACCATGATGGCGCTGGCGGAAACGCTGACCGCGCTGGGCGAAACTGACAACGCGCTTCAGTATTGGCAGCATATCACCCAGAACCATTCCTACCCGCGCGCCAAGGTGCAATTGGCCGAGCTTTATTTGGCCAGGAATCAGCCGGACTTGGCGCGGGCGGAATTGAAGGACGTCCTCAGCGACGACCAGCATGCACCGGCCTTCCAGCGCAAACGCGACCGCGTCTGGGTTCGGCGCGCGAAAAATTTGATGCGAAAATTAAACTGATTTTTTATTCCGAAAATGCCAGGTAAGGAATAAAGATCAAATTGACAATCGGGACGAACAACAAAATCACCAGCCATCCGCTTTTGCCCCGGGCCTGACAGATTTTCACCCACATCATCAGGAACACCACGATATTCACCAGGGGAATCAGGAGCAGTATAATCATCCAGACCGGCATCTTGGCCACCTGCAACAGGGGAACCAGTTGGGCAATGGGAATCCAGATGAGCACTCCGGGAATGACACCGCATTTTTCGCAGATGCGTTTGTAGCAAAAACAGAAGAACACATAAACCGCCAGACCGATAAGCAAAGCAAACACGACAAACACCATCATTCCCAGACCCATGGCCGCGACGGAAGCCGTATTTCCGGTATCATTCATAAATAATAACTTTCTCTCAGGGTTAGCGTTGGTTTTGGTGAGGCAGTGAACCTTTCGCAGTTCACCAGGGCCTTTCTGACACAATCGCTCCTGAAAGCAAGCCAATTCAGTTGCAGGGAAAAACTTCCGCTGCAGCGCGAATTGCTTCATCCTGTGCGCGTGTCAAACCTGATTGCCATTGTCGGCCGCCCCAACGTCGGCAAGTCCGCCTTGTTCAACCGCATCGTCGGACGGCGCATCGCCATTGTGCATGACCAGCCCGGCGTCACGCGCGACCGCATCAGCGCCGAGGCCGAATGGCAGGGACACGCCTTCACGCTCGTGGACACCGGCGGCATCGGTCTGTCGCGCGGCGAAAAAGCCAACGACGCCATCATCAAGGCCGCGCTGGAACAGGTCGAACTGGCCATTGACTCGGCGAACGTCATCCTCCTGGTCGTCAACGTGCAGGAAGGCGTGGTGCCGCTCGACCGCGACGTGGCCGAACGCCTGCGGCGCAGCGGAAAACCCATTCTGGTGGCCGCCAACAAGGTGGATACGAGCCGCGCGGAAAAGGACGCCGACGAATTTGCCGGGCTGGGTTTCGAGAAGATCTTCCCCGTCAGCGCCATCCACGGCGAGGGCATCGAAAACTTGATGGAAACCGCGATTGCACTTTTGCCTGAAGCCAGCAGTCAGCAGTCAGCAGATAGTAGCAAAGGAAACGACGGTACGAACGCACCGGCCACTGACCACCCACCACCAACCACTGACTCGCCCGCATTGAAATTGGCGATAATCGGGAGGCCGAACGTCGGCAAGTCGTCCATTATCAACGCGTTGACACAATCCGAACGCGTCATTGTCTCGCCGATTCCGGGCACGACGCGCGATGCGATTGACGTGCCGTTCGAGGTCGAAACGGCCGGTGTGCGGCAAAGGTACGTTTTGATTGACACGGCCGGCATGAGAAAGGCGCGGCGCGTTGACAATTCGATTGAATTTTTCAGCGTCCAGCGCGCGGAGGATTCCATTGCGCGCTGCGACATCGCCATTTTGGTTTTGGACGCGGACATGGGCATCACCGAACAGGACAAGAAAATTGCCGATGTCATCGTGGAAAACCGCAAGGCCTGCATCATCGCCGTCAACAAATGGGATTTGTTTGAGCAAAGTGTCCGCCAGGCCCGCGAACAGGAAATTGTCCGGCGCGACAACAAGGTACGGCGGGAAGGACAGGAAAAGGAAATGTCCACGCTCGGCGAATTCGGCGCCTGGGTGCAGAAAAAGTTGTTCTTTCTCGACTATGCGCCCGTGATTTTCACCTCGGCCAAATCCGGTTTTCACCTCGAACGCCTGCTCGAAGCCATTCGCTACGTGAGCGCGCAGTTGCAGCAAAAGATTCCGACCGCCATCCTGAACCGCACGTTGCGCGATGCCGTCGAGCGCCGCCAGCCGGTCAGCGTGATGGGACACCGCCTGAAATTTTTCTATGCGACGCAGGTCCGGCAGGCGCCGCCGACGTTTCTGCTGTTCGTGAACCGCGACGAACTATTGTCCGACCAGTACAAAAAATATCTGGCCAGCCAGATGCGGCGCGCCTTCGGCTACGAGGGTTGTCCCATCGTGTTGGCGCCGAAGGCACGGCCCAAAACCATCGAGCCGGTGCGGAAATTCAAGCCGGGGCACATTAAATCAGCGGGAAAGATTGACACCCACCGGAAGGCGCAGCCCGAAAGATATTCCCACGTCCGCGGGAAAAAGTCGCGCTGATTAAATTTCCGGGGCTGTGGCTTGACAACCATGGCGTCAAGGGTGGAATTTAACTTCATGAGGTTGGTAATCGTTTCAAACCGGTTGCCTTTCACAGTGTCGTTCCAAGAAGGTTCGCCGCAATTCAAGCCCAGTGCCGGGGGGTTGACCACCGGATTGTGGAGCTACCTGGAACGCAAGGCGCTGGAGGGCACGGAGCGCCCGGATTTTCTCTGGATGGGCTGGCCCGGCGCAAGTGTTCCGCCTGAACATGAGACGGCGGTGAGGACCCATGCCGGACAGTTCAAGTCCAGACCGGTTTATCTGCCGGAAGAAAGCATGGATCGGTTTTATCTTGGCTTCTGCAACAAGACCATCTGGCCGCTGTTCCATTATTTTCCGGTGCTGACACATTATGAGGAGGCGAACTGGCAGGAATACCGCAACGTGAACCGCGCTTTTGGCGAGGCGGTGGTGAACGCGTTACAGCCGGACGATGTTCTTTGGATTCACGATTATCATCTGATGCTGCTCCCGAAACTGGTGCGTGACAAATTTCCGGAAATGCCCATCGGCTTCTTCCTGCACATCCCGTTTCCGTCGTGGGAGGTTTTCCGGATGCTGCCGCGGCCATGGCGCGAGGAAATCATTGAGGGTCTGCTCGGCTCCAGCCTGATTGGTTTTCACACGCACGACTACGTGCGGGATTTTCTGACCTCGGTGTTGCGCACCGCCGGCCATGAACACCAGCTCGGCAACCTGACGCTGCGCGACCGCGTGGTGGAGGTGGACACGTTTCCAATGGGCGTGGAGTATGACCGCTTTGCGGAAGCCGCGAAATCAGGGGCGACCGAAACCCGCGTGGCGGAATTGCGGATGAAGTGCATTGGACAGAAGGTCATTTTTTCCGTGGACCGGCTGGATTATACCAAGGGCCTCATCAACCGGCTGCGCGGCTACGAAACGTTTCTAAAAAATAATCCACAATGGCACGGCAAGGTGGTGTTCATCATTTCCGTCGCGCCGTCCCGGATCGGCGTGGACAGCTATCAGGCGATGAAGCTGGAACTGGAGCAGACGGTTGGCCGTATCGTCGGCGATTTCGGCAACGTGCAATGGACGCCGCTGGTCTATCAATTGCGCCACCTGACCTTCGACGAAATAGTCCCGCTCCACCGTTTGTGCGACGTGGCGCTCATCACGCCGTTGCGCGACGGCATGAATCTGGTGGCCAAGGAATTCATCGCCTCACGCCCTGATCAAACCGGCGTTTTGATCCTGAGTGAAATGGCCGGTGCGGCAAAAGAAATGGGCGAGGCGCTCATCATCAATCCGTTTCACCGGGAAGATTTTGCGAAGGCGCTGGAACAGGCGCTGACCATGCCGGTCGAGGAACAAATCCGGCGCAACCAGTTGTTGCAGGAGCGGCTGCGCCGCTACAACGTGGTTCGCTGGGCGGATGATTTTGTTCAGGCGCTCCTGTCCACTCAAAAAACCGAAGCCGCGCGCCGCGCGCGGGTGCTGACCGGCAAGGCTTATTCCGGCATGGTCCAACAATATCGTTCCGCCACCCGCCGCGCGCTGTTGTTGGATTATGATGGCACGCTGGTGCCTTTTGCATCGGAGCCGAAACCGGCCCGGCCGGACGCGGAACTCATTGAAACGCTTGCCGCCCTCGGTTCCGATCCGGCGAACCGGGTGACCATCATCAGCGGGCGCCCGCGCCGCACGCTCGAAGAATGGTTTGGCAAACTGCCGATTTCATTGATTGCGGAGCATGGCGTCTGGTTGCGCAACCCAGATTCAGACTGGTGCATGTTGAAAGCCATTACCGCCGATTGGAAGGAGCGCGTGCGGCCGATTCTTCAGCTTTATGTTGACCGTTTGCCCGGCGCGCTGCTGGAGGAAAAGGAGTTTTCGCTCGCATGGCACTACCGACGCGCCGACCCGGAACAGGCTTCGCTTCGCGCGAAGGAACTGCTCGACGACCTTGCCGGCTACACGCGCAACATTGACGTGCAGGTCTTCGAAGGCAACAAGGTCATTGAGATTCGCAACGCCGGAGTCAACAAGGGTTCGGCGGGAATGGAATGGCTGTCCGGCCGGCCGCCGGATTTCATCCTTTGTATCGGCGACGACTGGACGGACGAGGATTTGTTTCGCGCGCTGCCACCCAGCGCCTGCTCCGTGCGCGTTGGCGTCGCCACGACGGCGGCGCGCTTTTTTCTTGTCTCTACCGCCGCCGTGCGGCGAATGCTGCGGGAGTTATCCAGCCCACAGCCATCCCAAGAGCCGGCATGAAACATGAAGCCGGCATTCCTAATTCTTCACGGCGCATCCGCCGCCTGCCTTTTGGCGGCCGTTGCGGCGTTTTCCCAAACCGTGCCCGTCGCGGACAATTTGTGGCGGCTGGTTGCGCAGGAAGACACCGATGGCGACCGGAAAATCACCGTTCACGACCACACCACGCCGTTTGTCATCCACGACCAGAACGGCGCGGCGGCGCGCACACTCACCAATTTTTACCAGATGTCCGTGCTGTTGCAGGAACTCAAGCGCGCGGACGACCAACATGAAAAGGAGACGACCATGGACAATCTGCAACTCGACGAATCCGCCGTGGATCGCACGCACCGGTTCATCAAAGATTACTTTTGGGCCGCGCTGACACGGCGCGTTGACGCGCAGCATTTGGACCAGGTCGTCCGCGATCCCAAAATGGCAGCGAAATATGATTATCTTTATGTGCCCGCCGCCGACGAGGTCGCGGTCAAATATTTTCAGTCAATCGGAAATTCCAGCTTCGCCAAAAACCGTTCGCCCGAACTGAAAGTCGTGCTGCTGCCCCCGCCGGACAAAATCACCGGCGAATTCGTCCGCAACCTTGACGGCGCGCATGGGCTTTTGTCGCTCGCGCTGGAGACGAACGCGGACGGAAAAATTTCCGGCGTGCCTTATGTCGTGCCCGGCGGACGCTTCAACGAGCTTTATTCCTGGGACAGCTATTTCATCGTGCTCGGACTCTTGCAGGATCACCGCAACGACCTGGCGCGCGGGATGGCGGACAATCTTCTCTACGAAGTGCAATACTACGGGAAAATTCCCAATGCCAACCGCACCTATTATCTCACGCGCTCACAGCCGCCGTTCCTGACGAGCATCATCCGCGCGGTCTATGATTCGGGGACGGTGGACAAAAGCTGGCTGGCATCCGCGCTGAAAATTGCGGCCAGCGAATATCAAAATGTCTGGCTCGGCAAAGACCGGCTGGTGAAAATCGGCCAATTTGAGTTGAGCCGTTACTATGACAGCGGCAACGGCCCCTGCCCGGAAGTCGAACCCGGTCATTACGACGAAAAAATCCAGCCGTGGCTGGCGCAGGTCAAACCGGAAAACCCGGACGTGCCGCTGACGCCATTCCGTTTTCTAAATGAATACCTTTATGCCGGCAAATATGCCGATTTGAAGGCCGACGGCATGACGCTCGACCAATTTTTCAAGCACGACCGCGCCGTGCGCGAGTCCGGCCACGACACCACGCACCGTTTTGATGACCGCACGGAGGATTTCGTTTCCGTGGACTTGAACTCATTGCTCTACAAATACGAGATGGATTTTGCCGAACTGCTCGAAAATGAATTCGGCGGCAAGCTGTTGAGCCTCGGCAAGGATTACGGCGACGCGGCGTTCTGGCGGCAACGCGCCGCCGCCCGCAAGAAGGCGATGCTGGCGTTGCTGTGGGACGAACAGCGCGGTTATTTTTTTGATTACGATTTCGCCAACCACCGGCGCTCCACTTACATCAGCGCCACCGGCCTGTGGCCGCTGTGGGCAAAAATGCTCGACGCGAACAATCCGAAGGAAATGGAAGATGTCCGGCGGACAGCCGTTTTCGCCCGCGAAAAACTGGAGCAGCCTGCCGGCCTCGCGGCCACGGCCAGGGAATCGGTCGCCTCCGCGCGCCATCATGATGCGCGGCAATGGGATTATCCCTACGGCTGGGCGCCACATCAGATGCTGGCATGGCGGGGATTGAAAAATTACGGCCTCGATGCCGACGCCGGGCGGCTGGCCTACCGCTGGCTTTACACCATCGCGAAAAATGCGCACGACTACAACGGCGTGATTCCTGAAAAATACAACGTCGTCACCGGCTCGCATGATGTGTTTGTTGAATATGGCAACGTCGGGACGAAATTTGCCTACATTGCCACGGAGGGCTTCGGCTGGATGAATGCGTCCTTCGAGGTGGGAATGAATTATCTGACCCCATCGCAGTTGGTGGACTTGCGCGTGCTAAAACCGCCCCTGCGGAATGATTGAGTCCTAACGGCACAAAGCGCGCCGGAATTATCCCCAAAATTCACAAATTTCTTGTTCACAGGGGCGAACAAGTTGCGGTTCAGGCAACGGAGATGCGGGATTCTCCCGGTTTTGCGCGGGGAATATCGTTCGTGTAACTTTTTTGAAAATTTTCCTTGTCACCACAATAGGTTGGGTATAAGGTCGCACCGTTGCCCACTAAATGGGGTTTTGCCGGAAGTGAGCAGGTTGGCAAAACCTCACAAAGCAGGCCAAAAAAGTTGATTTTCCCGACCGTTCTTCTGTTCTGGGGCGGTCGGGTGATTTGTCTGAAAGCGAAATTTCAACCATCTTGAAAAAAGGAAAACCATGATTGACGCACGGGAAGAGGTTATGGCACCGGCATCGCATAAAAGCCGACGCCGTACCGCGCCGCTGGCCGCGGGGCGTAATGTTAAAAACAAAGACATGAGCACGGCGAAAAAATCATTGCGCGTCGAACGCATTTTCAGCGACGCGAAGGTCAAGCCGTTCGACCAGGTCGAATGGGACCGCCGCACCGCGGAAATCACCGATGACGCCGGCAAGGTGATTTTCAAGCAGGAAAATGTGGAGGTGCCGAAGACCTGGTCGCTGCTGGCGACCAAGGTCGTCGTCTCCAAATATTTTTACGGCGAGCAAAACACCTCCGAACGCGAGACTTCCGTGCGCCAGCTCATCCATCGCATCTCCCGGACCATTGCGGACTGGGGCGTGAAGGACGGTTATTTCAGCAAGGCCGACGGGGAGGTTTTTTACGACGAGTTGACCTGGCTTTGCCTGAACCAGTACGGCGCATTCAATTCGCCGGTGTGGTTCAACGTCGGATTGTATCATCAATACGGCGTGGGCAAAAATTCCGGCAAGGGCAACTGGTTTTACAACCGCAAGACGCAACAGGCTGAACGCGCGACGACCCAGTACGAATATCCGCAGGGCAGCGCCTGCTTCATTCAATCGGTCGAGGACAACATGGAAGACATCATGCGCCTCGCCCACAGCGAAGCCATGCTCTTCAAGTACGGTTCCGGCACCGGCACGGACCTTTCCCCGCTCCGGTCCGCCCGCGAAAAGCTCAGCGGCGGCGGCCGGCCCAGCGGCCCGATGAGTTTTCTGAAGGTTTACGACCAGGTTGCCAACGTTGTGAAATCCGGGGGCAAAACCCGGCGCGCCGCCAAGATGAACACCTTGCGTGACTGGCACGGCGACATCGAGGAATTCATTGACGCCAAGCAAAAAGAGGAAAAGAAGGCCTGGGCGCTCATCGAACAGGGCTACGACGGCTCCTACAACGGCGACGCCTACGGCAGCGTGATGTACCAGAACGAGAACCTGTCCGTGCGCGCCAGCGATGAATTCATGCAAGCCGCGCTCACGGGCAAGGAATGGCAGACGCGCGCCGTGACCACCGCCAAACCGCTCGAAAAGAAGGACGCGGCCAAACTGCTGTACAAAATCGCCGAAGGCACCTGGATTTGCGGTGATCCCGGCATGCAATACGACGGCGCGATTCAGAAATGGCACACGTGCAAGGGCACCGAGCCAATCCACTCCACCAATCCGTGCAGCGAATACGTCTTCCTCAACAACACCGCCTGCAATCTGGCATCGCTCAATTTGATGAAGTTCAAGCGGGAAGACGGCACCTTTGACGTCGAACGTTTCAAGGCTGCCGTGCGCATTTATATTACGGCACAGGAAATCATCGTGGACAGCGCCAGTTATCCGACCAAGGACATTGCCGAAAATTCGCATATTTTCCGCACGCTCGGCCTGGGTTACGCCAATCTCGGCTCGCTGTGCATGAGCTACGGCCTGCCGTATGACAGCGATGAGGGCCGCGCGCTCGCCGGCGCCATCACGGCGATCATGACCGGCCATGCCTACGAGCAAAGCGCGGAAATCTCCGCCGGCATCGGTCCGTTCCCGGGCTACCGCGACGCCCGTTGCGCACACGTTTCCAAGCCGCTCAAGCCGGACAACATCGAATCGACGCTTGGCGTCATTCAGTTGCACCGGGACGCCGTGGAAGACATCCATCCGAGCGAGGAATTTGGTTATCTCAAGGACGAGGCCCGCAAGACCTGGGAAAGCGCGCTGGCCAAGGGCCGGCGGCACGGATACCGCAACGCCCAGGTCACCGTGCTGGCGCCGACCGGGACCATTGCATTTCTGATGGATTGCGACACGACGGGCGTGGAACCCGACATTGCGCTCGTCAAATACAAGCTCCTCGCCGGCGGCGGCATGTTAAAGATTGTCAATCGTGGCGTGCCCGACGCGCTGCGCCGGCTTGGCTATGGTGAGGCGGAAAACAAGAACATCATCGCCCACATCGAAAAATTCGACACGATTGAAGATGTTGAAGAGAATGGCAAAACGGTGCGCAGCGGGTTAAAGCCGGAGCACCTGCCGGTTTTCGACTGCGCGTTCAAACCATTCAAGGGCAAACGCAGCATTCATTATCTGGCGCATTTGAAGATGATGGCCGCCGCGCAGTCGTTCATCAGCGGCGCCATTTCCAAGACCGTCAACATGCCGAGGGAATGCACGGTGGAGGAAATTCGCGACACCTACGTGCAGGCGTGGAAGATGGGGCTCAAATGTGTGGCCATTTATCGCGACGGTTCGAAACGTTCGCAGCCACTGAACACCCAAAAGACCAATGACGGCGGCGAAAAAGTCTCCCCCGAAGCCGCGCTGCTGGTATCCCGCATCAAGGAACTTGAAACTGAAATTGCCGGATTGCGCGCCGAATCCGGGAAGCCGCTTCGCCGTCGTCTGCCGGAAACGCGCACGGCGGTGACCCACAAATTCGACATCGCCGGCCATGAAGGTTATCTCACCGTCGGATTGTTCGGGAACAACCAGCCCGGTGAACTGTTCATCACCATGGCCAAGGAAGGTTCAACCATCGGCGGGTTGATGGATGCCATCGGCACATTGACCAGCATGGCGCTGCAATACGGCGTGCCGCTCGAAGCGCTCGTCAAAAAATTCGCCCACCAGCGGTTCGAGCCGAGCGGTTTCACGAAAAATCCCGAAATCCGCAATGCGGCCTCCATCACGGACTATGTATTCCGCTGGATGGCGCTGCAATTCATCCCCAGTTACCGCGAAAACCTCCTGGCGGCGCGCAATCAACCGGAACTGGCCATGCCGGGATTGCTGGAAGAGGAAAAAAAAAAGGTAAACCGCCCGGTGCCTGAGTTGCAGATTGCCGAGGACGCCGACGTCATTGAAGTCAAAACCAGCAATGGCAACGGCAAGGGGAATGGTCACCCGGCGCCTGCCGGGCGGGTCGTCAAAAATTTAAGCGATTCCGTCGCGCACTTCCAACAGGACGCGCCGACGTGTCCGAACTGCGGTCACGTGGCCGTGCGCAATGGCGCGTGTTACAAGTGCCTGAATTGCGGCGAAAGCCTCGGCTGCTCTTGAGGAACCGGGCTGCAGCACCGGCCGGAGAATTTGCCGTTTCTCCGGCCTTTTCATTTCCCGGTGCTTGATTATTCTGCACCCATGAGTGAAACCACCACCTTCATCCGCGAAGACCCCTGGCGCATCTTCCGCATCATGGCCGAGTTTGTGGATTCCTTCCAGACGCTTTCACAGGTGGGCCCCGCGGTCACCATTTTTGGCTCCGCGCGGACGCGCCCGAACGACAAATATTATCGCGCGGCAGTGGCGATTGCCAAAGGTCTGGCCCAGCACAACCTCGCCGTCATCACCGGCGGCGGCCCGGGCATCATGGAAGCCGCAAACAAGGGCGCGGCCCAGGGCGGTGGCAAATCCATCGGCCTCAACATCGAGCTGCCCCACGAGCAATCCGGCAATCGTTTTACCAATCTGCCGTTGCATTTTCATTATTTCTTCGCGCGCAAGGTCTGCTTCGCCAAATACAGCCTCGGCTTCGTCTTCATGCCCGGCGGGTTCGGCACGCTCGATGAGTTTTTCGAAATCGTCACGCTCGTGCAGACGGAGCGCATTCCCCAATTCCCTCTCATCCTGTTCGGGCGCAACCATTGGAGCGGCCTGTTGCGCTGGTTAAAGGCGGAATTGCGGGGAAAAAACAAATTCATCGGCCCCAGCGATCTCGATCTCATCGCCGTGACGGACGAGCCGCGGGAGGCCGTAGATATCATCCTGGAATACGAACGCCGCGTCGGCCAGCCCGGCGTTCTCCCCAAGGCGTTTACGTGACCAACCATGCACCCGCTGATCCAGGAGACCGCCACCGAACACACGCCGGAGTCACTCGTGGAAGCATTGTCCGGCCGGCCGGGAATGGTTCTGCTGCGAAGCTCGTCTTTTGACTCACCGCAGGCGCGCTATTCGTTGGTGGCGGCAAATCCGTTTCTCACCTTTCGCTCGTCCGGCTCGCGTTGTGAAATCACCCGGTGCCAGACCCCGGACGCCGCCGGACCCCGGACGCCAGACGCCAGTCCCGAGACGCAATTCGGCAACCCGTGGCAGGTGCTGGACGCCTTGATGTCGCGGTTTGAATTGCTGGACGAAATCGACCTGCCGTTTCCGCTTGGCGGCTGCCTTGGTTATTGGGGTTACGATCTGAAAAATTTCACGGAGCCGAAACTCCCGCGCCGCGCGGTGAACGACCTGGAACTGCCCGACTGCCACGTCGGCTTCTACGACAGCCTGGTGGTGTTTGACCACCATCTCGGGAAAGTTTGTGTTGTTTCCACCGGTCTCGATGCCGACGGCTCGCGGAGCGAAGCCCGGGCGCGGGAGCAAATGGAAACGTGGTGGGCACTCTTGTCTGCCAACAGTCATGGTAGGGCGGGCAGTCCTCCGCCCGCCGCCGGCCGATCGCTTGCCAACCAGCGGCGCGCACGGAGTGACGCGCCCCACCTTCAATCCAATTTATCCCGCGCCGAATTTCTCGACCGCGTCGAGCGCGCCCAGCGTTACATCCGCGCCGGCGACATTTACCAGGTCAACCTTTCGCAGCGGCTGACGGTACAATACCCATTGCCCGGCTCGCCGCGGCGAAGCGTTTTGGCGAAGCCGGGTTGGGACCTGTTCCAACGGTTGAGTTCCGTTTCGCCCGCGCCCTTTTCTGCATTTTTTGATTGTGGCGATTTTCAACTTGCCTCTTCGTCGCCGGAATTGTTTTTACGCCTGAGCGGTTCGCACATTCAAACCAGGCCCATCAAGGGCACGCGCCCGCGGGATGCCGACCCGACCCGCGACGCGCAGCTCGCCTACGAACTACAGACCAGCGCCAAGGAGCTTGCCGAACTGGTGATGATCACCGATTTGTTGCGCAACGATCTTGGCAAGGTCTGCGAGTTCGGTTCGGTGCGGGTTCCGGAACTGGCGAAGCTGGAAAAGTTCGCGCAGGTGCAGCATCTGGTTTCCACGGTCGAGGGGAGATTGCGGACGGACGTGACCCATTTTGCCGCGCTGGGCTCATGTTTTCCCGGCGGCAGCATCACCGGTGCGCCGAAGTTCCGGGCGATGGAAATCATCGATGAACTCGAACCGATCGCACGCGGGCCGTATTGCGGCTGTCATGGCTATCTGGGATTCAACCGCGAAAGCCAGTTGAGCATCACCATCCGTACGGCCATATGCAAGGACGGCCTCGCGCATTTTCACGTCGGCGCGGGCATTGTGGCCGATTCCCATCCCGAGGCGGAATACGAGGAAACGCTGGCAAAAGCCGCGGGATTTCTGGCGGCGCTACAAATGAAAACTCCTGTTCCTTACGCAAATTGCCCCGGGAACGCGAATTGAATCCCTGAAATCGGCGAAATCAGCAGGTAAATCTTTCCACTCGCGGAACGACCCGGTTTCGGATATTGGGAGACGCATTAGGAACGCATGATCACCTTTCTCAACGGCCGGTTTGTGCCCGAAGCGCAGGCGCTCATTCCAGTCAATGACCGTGGTTTCATGTACGGCGACGGGCTTTTCGAGACCGTGCGCGTCGTGAACGGCCGGCCATTTCGCCTCGCACAGCACCTGGAACGCATGACGCGCGGTGCGGATTTCCTGAAGATCAAACCGCCGTTCGCGCCGAGGGAATTGCAGCAGTTCGCGGAACAACTCATCGAACAAAATCAAATGCCGGAGGCGGTTTTGCGCTTGACGCTGACCCGCGGACCGGGAGAGCGCGGGTACACGCCGAACGCGGAAGGCAGACCAACGGTCGTCATGACGTTGCATGCCGCACCCGCCTCGCAAAACCCGATTCATTGGAGTTTGATCACGTCGGCATTCCGGGTGCCGGCCGCCGATCCATTGTCGTCCTTCAAGACCCTGAACAAGCTGACGCACGTCATGGCGCGCGCCGAGGCGGTGGAGAAGGGCGCGGACGAGGCGCTGTTGATCAATACAAACGGTGAAGTGGCGGAGACCGCCAGCGGCAATTTGTTCTGGGTCTATAACGACAAGATTTGCACGACGCCGACGGGCCGCGGCGTGTTGCCGGGCATCACGCGCGCGGTGGTGCTGGAAATTTGTCAGGCCCTGGGCTTGCCGACGAATAAACGGGTCATCAAGCCCGAGGCACTGAGAAATTCCGAAGGCATCTTCGTCACCCAGAGCGCATTGGGGATTGTCCCCGTGGCAACGTTCGACGGCGAGCCGATCGCCCCCTCGCCGCTGGTGGACCAGATTTACTCCGCGTATCGTGAATCGCTGGCCAAACCCTAGACGCCGAACCATCACGCAGGGCGCCCGGCACTCATATTCGTCGAGACGATGATAACCGCAAAGTTCAGGACGCCAATCGGCTTAATCATCCGCATTAGTCACCATCAAATCGCCTGGACGCCCTTGAAATTCATGGCATTGGAGGAGTAATTTGAGTTGGAGAACGGCGAAGTCGAGTTGGAAACGCGTCGCCGGCTTGAAACCGTTGAGGCCGTTTATGGTTGAAACACGAATCCAACGGGTGCCAGAAGCCTTGCGTGAACGGAAAGGCGGCGGCTTCCGCAACCCTCCACGCCAACCCCTCCAGATCAGGAAGTCGTTATGATTGAAACTCGCAGCGTGGATCCCTGTCTGTCGTTCATCAGCAGCCAGTTGCAGTCTGCCGGCGAAGCCGGGGCGCGCGCAGAAAACGGGGTTCGGCGGGCGGTGACCCTTTCCCGGCAGACGGGTTGCGGAGCGCTGGTGGTTGCTGAAAAGCTGGCGCATTATTTGCAACTACATTCCAAGCGCGCCGCTGCCTGGACGGTCTTTGACCGCAATCTCATGGACAAGGTCCTGGAGGACCATAATTTGCCCGCTTATCTGGCCAGGTTCCTGCCCGAGGACCGCATCTCGCAACTCGAGGATTTCCTGGATGAAATGTTTGAGCTGCATCCTCCGGTGCGAACCATCGTCCATCAAACCGCCGAGACGTTGCTCAAGCTGGCTGCGTTGGGCAATGTGATTCTCATCGGCCGCGGGGGCAACGTGGTGACGTCCAGATTGCCGGACGTCCTGCACGTGCGCCTGGTGGCGCCCTTTGAGAAACGCGTCGAGCACGCCCATAAATATTATAACATGACCAGGGCCGAGGCGCACAAATTCTGCCTCAAGGAAGACCAGGGCCGCGCCCGCTATCTGAAGAAACACTTTGACGCCGACATCAACGATCCACTCCTCTATCATATGGTCATCAACACCGGGGAGATGAATTATGATGCCGCAGCCAAAATAATTGGAGAAGCGGTTTTGAATCCGGCCTGATGGAATTGCTCCCGGCCCGTAAAAGGCCGCCTGATCCGGCTTCGAGTTCGGTCTTGGGTTGGCGCAGGGACTATGGCTTAATCCCGGCGTGTCTCACGACACCCGGCATCATTCAAACCCTGTACGGCGCAAAAAACACGGCAGCTGGTTGTGGCTGCCCGTGGTGGGTGGCCTTATCCTGCTGGCCTGGCTCTGGTGGGGGCATGAACACCGGGGGAAAATTGTCCGGCCCGCAACTGCCGCCGCTGTGAAGCGGGCACAGCCGCTGGTCTTGACACGCCAATCGCCGGGTGATTTTCCACGGCCAGTCCACGACGTGCTGGAGGCGCAAATCGCGCTGGCACGCCGGGCGATTTCGCCTGGTTCCATTGATAGCGCGCTCGGTTCCCAGACCCGCGCGGCGATCACGGTCTTTCAACAAATTCAAAACCTGCCCGCGACGGGCCGGCTGGACAGCAATACGTGCGCACAGCTCACGCTCGACGCGCCGCTGTTGACGACTTATACCGTCACGACGAATGATCTGGCGCGGCTCCAGCCCCTTGGAAAAACGTGGCTGGCCAAATCTCAGCAAACGGCGCTGGATTTCGAAACGGAACTCGAGCTGGTGGCCGAAAAGAGCCATACGAACCCCAAATTGATTCAGCGTCTCAACCCGGGGGTCAATTGGACGAATGTCGCGCCGGGCACGGTCCTGAAAATTCCCGATGTGAATTATCCCGCACCGGCGGACAAGGCGGCATTTGTGGTCATCCACCTCGATGGAAACTTTCTGGAGGCGTTCGGGTCCGAAACCAACCTGCTGGCCCACTTTCCGTGCAGCATCGCGGCGCGCGTTGAGAAACGGCCGGTGGGCGAATTGCATGTCGTTGTCATTGCGCCGAATCCGAATTATACCGTGGACCCCGAACTTTTCCCCGAATCGCCCGAATTGGAGGCCATCGGCCACAAGCTGATTTTGCCGCCCGGACCGAACAACCCCGTCGGCGTGGCCTGGATCGGCCTGGATAAAACCGGCTACGGCATTCATGGCACGCCCAACCCCGAACAAATCGGACGCACGGAATCACACGGCTGTTTCCGGCTGGCGAATTGGGACGCTGAATACCTGATGCAACTGGCCTGGACGGGCATGCCGGTGCTGGTGGAACCGTAACCGGGAATTGAACTTGCACCCAACTAATGCATGGTTAAGAATCCGCCATCAGACCTGACGATGGGACGCGCCGGGCCGGAATGGCGTTAATCGAACAACAAGCCAGCATGGACCAAATCTGGAACCGCCACACCCCGGAACGTCATCGCAGGCTGGGATGACGATGCAGAAACCTTCCAAAATGCAGGGGGCCCGGGGAAAAAGTCCGGAGCCACCGCAACTCATCGATGAACGTTTCAAATTGATCGCCCGCGCGACGAATGACGTTTTTTGGGACTGGGACCTGGAAACCAATGCGGTATGGCGCAGCGAAGGCGCGAGCAAAACATTCGGTTACCCGCCGGATGAACTAGTCTCGGACATCAATATCTGGATCCACCGCATTCACCCGGAAGATCGCAGCCGGGTACAGGAAGGCATCCAGGCGGTGATTAACAGCGGCAAGGAATTCTGGCGGGAAGAATATCGTTTCCGGTGCAAGGATGGGTTGTACGCGGAAGTGCTGGACCGCGGTTATGTGGTTCGCGATGCGAAGGGCAGGCCCGTGCGCATGGTGGGCGCTCTTTCGGACATTTCCCAGTCAAAAGCGATGGAAACCAGATTGAAGGAAGATCGCAATCTGCTCCGCACGCTGATTGACAACCTGCCGGACTATATCTACGCCAAGGACATGGCCGCGCGAAAAACGCTGTCCAACGCCGCCGACGTCCGGGCTTTGGGCTGCAAAAGCGAGGCCGAGGTCCTGGGGAAAACCGATTTCGATTTTTTCCCCAAGGACATCGCCGAACAACTTTATAAGGATGACATGGAGGTGTTGAAAGGACATCCCCATATCAATCGCGAGGAAAAAATCGTCAACGCCAAAGGGGACGTCTTTTGGACGATCACCACCAAGGTTCCCCGGCGTGACGCCACCGGCAACATCATCGGCCTCGTCGGCGGCGGACGCGACATCACCCGGCAAAAGGAGGCGGAACTTAGATTGACGGCTGAACGCAACCTGCTGCGAACCGTCATTGACAACCTGCCGGACGCCATCTACGTCAAGGACGCGGAGACGCGCAAGACCCTGACCAACAAGGCCGATTTAAACAATCTGGGATCCGGGAGCGAGGCCGAGGTACTGGGCAAAACCGATTTTGACATCTTTCCCCACAACATCGCCGCGGCATTTTTTGCCGACGATCAGGCGGTTCTCAAAACCGGGCAGCCGGTCGTCAACCGGGAAGAGAAGGTGGTCAGGTCGGACGGTGGCATCCGCTGGCTCCTCACCACGAAGGTCCCGTGGCACAACGCCGCCGGCAAAATCATTGGTCTCGTCGGCATCGGCCGCGACATCACCGATAAAAAGCTTCTGGAGGAACAGTTCCTGCGCGCCCAGCGGCTGGAAAGCATCGGCCGCCTGGCCACCGGCATCGCTCACGACCTTAACAACATCCTCGCGCCCATTTTGATTTCCACCACCTTGCTGCGGCAAAAGATCCAGGACGATCAAGGTTTGGAAATGCTGGCCCGGGTCGAGGCCAGCGCCAAACGCGGCGCCGACATTGTCAGACAGGTGTTGGGTTTCGGCCGTGGTCTGGAAGGCCAGCGGATGCCGGTGAACCCCCGGCTGCTGATTAAAGACGTCATACATATCATCACGGAGACCTTCAGTAAATCCATTCAGGTTGAAACCACTGTTGCCCCGGATGCCGGGTTGGTTTCCGGAGACCTGACGCAATTGCACCAGGTCCTGCTGAACCTTTGCGTCAACGCGCGCGACGCCATGCCCCAGGGCGGCAAATTAACGTTGCGGGTGCGCCATTTCGTCGCCGACGCCCAGTTCACCAGCCGGAACCCGGAAGCCAAGCCGGTGGCGTACGTGCTGTTTGAGGTGACGGACACGGGCCATGGCATTCAGGCGGAGGTTCGTGACCGGATTTTTGAACCCTTCTTTACCACCAAGGAACTCGGCAAAGGCACCGGCCTGGGCCTGTCCACAACGCTGTCCATTGTCAAAAGCCATGGCGGTTTTATCACGGTGGAAAGCGAACCCGGAAAGGGCTCCTCGTTCCAGGTTTACCTGCCGGCGATGCCCCCAGCCGACCCGGATAAGGCCCAGCCAAAAGCCAGCCGCTGATTCCTGCAAGACTCTCATCGCGGCGGCCGGTCCGGTTGAATGACGCCGGCGGCCGATGTTAAAGCCGCGGGCCGATTCCAAAAAGACGGTCAAATTATCATTGCCCGGAGACGGGCTTTGACCTAATGGTTAGACAACTTGAACAAAGGGAAAATATGCCTGTTATATTGATTTCGATCGTCATTGTCCTGGTCGTGGTGCTGGGCCTCATCGGCTTTGTCATCGGCGGTTACAACAAACTGGTCACGCTGCGCAACCGGTTCAAGAACGCCTATGCGCAAATTGACGTGCAGCTCAAGCGCCGCTACGACCTCATCCCCAATCTAGTCGAGACCGCCAAGGGTTACATCAAACATGAACGCGAGACACTCGAAGCCGTCACCCAGGCGCGCAACATCGCCTATGCTGCCGCAAAAGCCGCCGCCGCCAATCCCGGGGATGCCGGCGCCATGAAAAGTCTCGGTTCCGCCGAAACCGGCCTGGCCGGCACCCTCAGCCGGCTGATGATGGTTTCCGAAGCCTATCCCGACCTGAAGGCAAACCAGAACATGATGCAACTCACCGAGGAATTGACCTCCACGGAAAACAAAATCTCCTTCGCCCGGCAGGCCTACAACGACTCGGTCATGACCTACAACACCGATCGCGAGGTTTTCCCCAGCAACCTCATTGCCGGCATGTTCAACTTCGGCCCGGCGGAACTGTTCGTCATCGACAAGCCGGAACAAAAGGACGCACCGAAGGTCTCGTTTTCGTAAATCGCGGGAGGGACGGCGGACCGCCCTCCCCAATTAATTCCCGGGACGGCGAACGGCCACCCCTCCCCAAATGGATTTTTTCGCGCAGCAGGACAAGACTCGCCGCAAAACCAAGCTGCTTGTTTTTTATTTTGCGCTCGCCATCGCGGCCCTCATTGTCGCCGCCTATTTCGCCTCGCTCGTCATTTTTACCGGCGCGCAATCGCACTACCATCGTTACGGCGAGGAACCGCAATTCGCGCTGTGGAACCCGCAACTGTTCCTGGCCGTGGCCGCCGGTGTGCTGGCGGTCATCCTCATCGGCAGCGGCTATAAAACCATGGCGCTGGCCCAGGGCGGCAGCGTGGTATCGGAAATGATGGGCGGCCGGCTCGTCAACCCGAACACGAACGATCCCGACGAGCGCAAACTGCGCAACGTGGTCGAGGAAATGGCCATCGCCTCCGGTGTGCCCGTGCCCCAGGTTTATGTCATGGATGCGGAGGATGGCATCAACGCCTTCGCTGCCGGGCACAAACCCGGGGACGCGACCATCACCGTCACCCGCGGCTGCATGAAGTTGCTGTCGCGCGACGAATTACAGGGCGTTATCGGCCACGAATTCAGCCATATTCTGAATGGGGACATGCGGCTCAACCTCCGGCTCATGGGCATCATCTTCGGCATTCTTTGCCTCGCCATTATCGGCCGGGTTCTCCTGCAAACCGCGCGCGGCGGCGGGCGCGGGCGTGGACAAAATCCCCTGCCACTGCTCGGTTTGTTGCTGCTGGTCATCGGCTACATCGGCGTTTTTTTTGGACGCCTCATCCAGGCCGCCGTCAGCCGGCAGCGCGAATTTCTGGCCGACGCCTCGTCCGTTCAGTTCACGCGCAATCCGGGAGGCATCACCGGCGCGCTGAAAAAAATCGGCGGCCTGGGGGAAACGGGCTCGCGCCTGAGCCACGCCCATGCCGAGGAATTGTCCCACATGTTTTTCGGAAATGGCGTCAGCGAACCGTTCATTGGCCTGCTCGAAACCCATCCGCCGCTCACGGACCGCATCCGGGTTTTCGACCCGAATTTTGATGGAAAATTTGCCTACCTTCGCTACGACGGGCGCGACCGGCCGCCGGAATCAGTTCCATCACCCAAACGCCCGCCCCTGCCCAATCTGTTCGGCACCGTGCTCGGCGGCGCCATTCTTGCCTCCGGTGACACCGAAAAACCGCCGGTCATCCGATCGCATTCCGTCCTGCCGAATCTGGGCAACCCGACGCCGCTGCATCTGCGTTACGCCGAACAATTGCGCGATTCGCTGCCCGACAGCGTCAAAGCGGCTGCGCGCGAGCCCCTAGACGCCGTTGCGCTGATTTACGCCATGTTGCTGAGTCCGGACGAACCGGCGCGCGCAACGCAACTGGCCGGGCTGGCCCAGCGGGTGGACCCGGCGATTCAACAAAAGACCGCCACACTGTTTCCCGATGTCACCTCGGCCGCCGCGCACGCGCATTTGCCGATGATCAACCTCGCCCTGGGCGCGTTGCGGCATTTGACCGCCGACCAGTTCACGCAATTCTCACAGACACTCCAATGGCTCATCGAAAGCGACGGCCGGGTGGAATTGTTTGAGTTCGTTCTCCAAAAAATCGTCCTGCACCACCTCGGCCCGCAATTTGACCAGGGCCGGCGCGCCGTGGTTCAATATTATTCAATCAAGCCGCTGGTGCCGGATTGCGCCGTGCTGCTTTCGGCGCTGGCCTGCGTCGGCAGCAATGATGCCGCGGAAATTCAAAAGGCTTTTGCGACCGGCATGCCCTATTTGCGCGCGCCAGACGAGACCGATCTGGTATTGCTCCCACGCGAACAATGCGACGTAAACCAGATGGACCCCGCGCTCAACCGCCTCGCGCAGGCCGTGCCGACGATCAAGAAAAACCTGATTGAAGCCTGCATTCACACCGTCGGCGCCGACGGCGTCATTCTGGAAGCGGAAGCCGAACTGCTCCGGGCCATCGCCGACACCCTCGATTGCCCGATGCCGCCATTTATCGTGGAGGGCGCGGCGGCGCCGGCGAGTTAAGGGGAAAATCGCAAAATAAAATCATTCCCGGACCGTTGCGCCGAGATTCTGTTTGAACTGCACCACGAGTTTTTCATGCGCCGCGTTCACCTCGGCGTCCGTAAGCGTGCGCTCGGGATTCCGATAAGTGAACGCGTAAGCCAGGCTTTTTTGACCTGCCGGCACGTTCTTGCCGCGGAACACATCGAACAACTCGATTGCCTCCAGATTGGCCGGTTTTGCCTGTTTCACAACTTGCAGCACGGCGTCGTGGGTCGTTGCCTCCGGCACGAGCATGGCCACGTCGCGCCGGATGGTCGGGAACTGCGGCAACGGCTTGAACGATTTGGCCGGGTTCCGCCGCGCCAGCAGCAAATCGAGATTCAGTTCCGCCAGCCACACGGCGTCGCGCAAATCGTATCGCTTCGCAAGGGTCGGGGTGAGCTGGCCGAATTCGCCCAGCATCTGCTTGCCAAGCTGAATCATGGCTGATTCCAGGAACCATTCCGACGGGTCGGAACGCCGGTTGAAGGTCATTCCGCGCAGTCCGAATTGGTCAAAAAACTCCTCCAGCACCCCCTTCAAATCATGGGCGTCAAACTTTGCATCGCGGTCCGCACCACTCCAGAATGGTGGCTGGCGCCGGCCCGTCAACGCGATCGCCACCCGCCGTTCCTCACGTGACTTTCCATTCCCCTGCGCAAATACCCGCCCGACCTCAAACAACGCCACGTCGTAATTCTTCCGGCTGAGGTTGTGCCGCAGCGAATGAATCAATCCGGGCAGCAAACTGGGCCGCAACCCGTCCATGTCCGAACTCAACGGATTCGCCAGCGCGACAATCTCTTCGTCCTTCGCACTTTTCACCTCCAACTTCGAGACGAGCGTTTGTCCCTGCGCCTCATTCAATCCCAGCCCGCTCAGGATCCGCCGCGCTTCGGCAATCTGGTCATGGACCAAATCGAATGCATTCGAGCCAATCGCACCGCGTGGCGGGGTGGCGGGAATTTTTTCGACACCGTGCAACCGGGCAACCTCCTCAATCAGATCCACCTCGCGTTTGAGGTCCACCCGGAAGGTCGGAATTTGAAACGTCATCGGCTCCGGCGAACCGCCCGATCCGACCGGACGCGCCTTGCGATTCACGGCCTTCAAGCCGAGCTGACCGAGATAAAACTCACATTCCTCCGGTTTGAGCTGGATGCCCAGCAGTTGATTCACCTTGTGATGCCGGAGGGTAATTTGCTTTGGCTCAACCGGTTTTGGATAGACGTCCACAACGCCGTCGACCGGCTGGCCGCCCGCCGTTTCCAGAATCAACTGCGCGCAACGCTGGCTGGCCCAGTTGCAGATGCCGATGTCCGCGCCGCGCTCGAACCGGTAGCTGGACTCGCTGCGCAGGCCGAGCGCCTTGCTCGTGCGCCGAATGTTGGTCGGCGAGAAATAGGCGCTCTCGATAAGCACCTCCGTGGTCTGCCCGTTGATTTCCGTATTCTGACCGCCCATGACGCCGGCCAGCGCGATGCCTTTTTGCCCGTCGGTGATCAACAGCATTTCGTTCGTGAGCGTGCGTTCGAGGTTATCGAGCGTCTTGAATTTTTCGCCGGCAGCGGCCCGGCGAACGACAATCGTCGGTTTGCCATCCCTGCCCTTGACGATGAGATGATAATCAAACGCGTGCAACGGCTGGCCGGTTTCGAGCATGACGTAATTGGTCACGTCCACGACGTTGTTGATGCTCCGAAATCCCACTTTCTCCAACGTGGTTCGGAGCCAATCCGGGCTCGGCCCAATCTTCAAGCCTTTGACGACGCGCGCCGTGTAACGCGGGCAAAGTTCGGCGTCTTCGATGCACACGGATACGAGATCTTCACAGCGTAGGTCAGGCGTCGCGCCCGACTCTGATTTGTGTTTTCCAGTTTGAGACAGACGGGACGCCTGTCCTACGGTAACGTCGGGCATCTTCAGTTGGTTGCCCGTGAGCGCTGCGATTTCGCGGGCGATGCCGATGACGCTGTTCCAGTCCGGCCGGTTCGGTGTGATTTCCAAATCATAAACCACGTCGCCGCCGGCGCGGCCGAGATATTCGGCAAACGGTTTTCCGATGGGAGCGTCCTGAGGGAGGATCAGCAGGCCGTCCACGTTATCGGGCAGGCCGAGTTCCTGCGGCGAACACATCATGCCCTGGCTGGTGATCCCGAAAACTTTCCGTTCCTTGATGACGAACGGTTCTTTTTCGCCGGGTTTCAACGGCAGCGCAAAGTTTGGCAGGATGAGGGGGACTTTGTCGCCGACATTGTGGTTCTGCGCGCCACAGATGATCATGCGCTCGCCCTTGCCATCGTTGACCTTGCAGACCGTCAGCTTGTCCGAGCCGGGCACCTTGTCCTTGGTGAGGATTTGGGCGATGACGATGCCTTCAAACTCGCCGCCCATTTTATGGACACCCTCGGCCTCGAGACCGAGCATGGTAAGCCGTTTGGTCAATTCCTCGGGAGACCAGTCGAAATCAACGTATTGTCTGAGCCAGTTGAACGTGACTTTCATCGGGACGGCCACGTTAAACAGGTTGCCCCGGCCAGTCAATGCCCTGAGTTCCGACCAAAACCGGCAACCGGTTCGACACCTGGATTTTGCAATCCAGTCGGATGAACTCGCTGGAATTATCCGGGAAATCTTGCGATATTGGTTGCGCCCTTTTGTCCTGATGTATTTTGAGATGTCGCACCCAGTCGTATGAAGTTGGAAGGAGTCATAAAATTTCACGTCGAGCATGAGCCGGAGGCCGGCTGCGGGGAATCGGAAATCGTGGAATTGACGAAATGGAGAAAAGAACTTCGGACGGCAGGTCTGGTCGGACAGGATTTGGCCCGATACGGAGGTTTGGGGTTCGGCAATTTGTCAAAACGGATGGACGACGGAACTTTTTTGATCACCGCCAGCCAGACCGGCCATTGGGAGACATTAACCCCGGCCGGATACGCCCGAATCACGGACTTCGACCTCGGCCAGAACCTCGTCCGGTCAAAAGGAATGAATCATCCCTCTTCGGAAACAATGACGCATCTCGCCGCCTACGGTTCAAATCCGCGCGTCCAATTTGTGTTTCACGTCCACAGTCCGGAAATCTGGAATGCCAGGGATGACCTGGACCTTCCCGTCACTGACCCGGGCATTGAAGGTGGAACCGTCGAGATGTTTTACGAGGTGCAGCGGCTGCTCAAAAACCGCGACAATTACTGGAAAGGCATACTGGCCATGGGCGGCCACACGGACGGAATCCTGGCCTGGGGAGAATCCGCGAATGCAGCGGGAATCAATCTCTTGTTTCTCCTGTCCCGGGCCACCCGAGCTATTTCACGGTGACCAATTGTGGGTAAGGCACCGCGTGAGCCAACTATTTATCGAAGAAACGAACTTCGCCGGTGGAAAGGTCATACATGCCGCCGACCAGCCCGATCTGACCGCTATCGAGCATGTCGCGCAGGATGGGGCTGCGGTCGCGAATCTGTTGCATGACCAGCCGCACGTTCGCCTCGGCCACCTGGTCCACAAATTCGGGATTTTTGGAAGTGCGCGGCTGGACACCGGCCGGAACCGCGTCCATCGCGGGTTTGATTTTGGCGAGCAGGCCGGTGAGGTTGCCCAGCTGCACGTCGTCCACCGCGCCCTTGATGGCGCCGCAGTTGGTATGGCCGATGACGGCAATCAATTTTGCGCCGGAAACCTTGCAGGCAAACTCCATGCTGCCGAGCACATCGTCGTTCAGCACGTTGCCGGCGACACGCGCGCTGAAAATATCACCGATGCCCTGGTCCAGGACGATTTCGATGGGCTGGCGCGAATCCAGACAGCTCAGGACCACGGCAATGGGATATTGACCGGAAGCGGTGGCCTTGACGTCCGCCGGCAGATTGCGCCTCAGTGGGTGGCCGGCCACAAACCGGGCATTGCCTGCCTTCAATTCCGCCAGTGCCTGCTGCGGCGTCATAGCCGCCTGTGATGCCTTCGTGGGCGGCGATGCCAGAGCTGCCGTCGAGTGACCGGCTGGCTGGCAACAATGACAGCCCGTAGCGAGCAAAACTGATGTAATCAGGCCGGCAAACAGGGAAAGGCGATTCAATGAGGTTTTCATAGGTTTTCTATATCGCTCCTGACGGAGCTTTTCCATTTTTGTTTTTCGGTGCTACAAATATTTTGCTCCTAACGGAGCTGGTTTTGCCCATTCTGTTTTGCCCATTCTTTAAGGTTCCAAATTGGAACCTTAAAACTGTCTCAAGAACCGGACGTCGTTTTCGTAAAAGAGGCGGATGTCATTGATACCGTAGCGAATCATGGCGATGCGCTCGATCCCGAAGCCAAAGGCCCAGCCGGTCCAGATTTCCGGGTCGTAACCGACGTTCTCGAACACCTGCGGATGCACCATGCCGCAGCCGGCAATTTCCAGCCATTCCTTGCCCAGCTTTTTTACGAGCGCATTGCTGAAATCAATCTCGAAGCTCGGCTCGGTGTAGCTGAAGTAATGCGGGCGGAACCGGATTTTGGTCTCCTCGCCGAGCAGTTCCTTGAAGACAAATTCGACCGTGCCCTTGAGATCGCCCACGGTGACGTTTTTGTCCACGTAAAGCCCTTCGATCTGCTGGAAGGTCGGGTTGTGCGTGGCGTCGGCATTATCACGGCGGTAAACGCGACCGGGAACGATGATGCGGATCGGCGGCGGCTGCGATTTCATCACCCGGATCTGGACGGAGCTGGTGTGAGTTCGAAGCAGTAGGGCAGGCGTCGCGCCTGCCTCTGACTTTGTGTCTTCTGAAGTTTGAGACAGGCGCGACGCCTGTCCTACGCCAAGATAAAATGTGTCCTGTGAGTCGCGAGCCGGATGGTCGGCGGGCGTATTGAGCGCGTCGAAGCAATAATACTCGTCCTCGATTTCCGGGCCGTCGGCGACGACAAAACCAATTTTGCGGAAGCTGCGAACGATGTCCTCGGTCACCTGGGTCAGGGGATGGAGTTTGCCGAGCGCGCGGCGGCGTCCGGGCGCGCTGAAATCGGTCGGCTCCTTCGGCAACGCGGCTGCCAGCTCCAGTTCATCGCGACGTTCAGCCAGCGCGGCTTCAAGCCCGGCCTTGGCGGCGTTGATGAGCTTGCCGGCGGCGGGTTTTTCCTCCTTCGATAACGTGCCGAGCTGTTTCATCAGCGCGGTAAATTTGCCATGCGGCCCAATCCAGGCGCCCTTGGTTTGTTCGAGCGCGGCGAGGTCCGGCGCGGCTTTCAATTCGGCGAGCGCGGCCTGCTTGAGGGGTTCTATGTCGTCCAGCAAAGACATGCCTAGATTTAGCCGCAAAAGGGCGCAAAAGTCACAAAAGAAATTCGGGGAACATTTCCGGGCGGTCCGGACAAGCCTGTGGTCATCAAAAAGGGCGGCCATTACCGGCCGCCCGATCGAAACTAAAAAATTGGGAGCCTTTACGCCGTCGCCAAAGTGGCGGCGGGCTTGGCCTTGAGCGCGTTTTTGGCCACGTTCACCAATTCGTTGAAAGCAGCGGCATCCGTCGCGGCGAGGTCGGCGAGCACCTTGCGATCGAGCGCGCATTGGGCGGCCTTGAGCCCTTCCATAAACCGGCTGTAGGTCAGACCGGCGGCGCGAACGGCGGCATTGATGCGGATCTGCCAGAGATATCGGAACGTGCGCTTCTTGACGCGGCGATCGCGATAGGCGTACTGGCGGCCATGGTCCACGGCGTCGGACGCATAGCGGTAAAGTTTCGAGCGGCGCATCCGGAAGCCTTTGGCGGCGCGGATCATCCGGGTGCGGCGTTTGCGGGAAGCGGGGGCGTTGGTAACTCGCATAAAATCTCGGTGCTGGGTTCTGGCGTCCTGGGTCCGGGGTGTTAGTGGCTGAAGGGCAGATTTTGCGTGATCCGATAAGCGTCGGTGGGATCCACACCGGTCAAGCCGCGCAATGAACGGCGGCGCTTGGGATTTTTGGATTGCGCCAGATGGCGCCGGCCCGCGCTGGCGCGCAGGACCTTTCCGCCGGCCGTAATCTTGAAACGTTTGGCCACGGACTTTCTGGTCTTAATGCCTTTGGGTCGTCGCATAAAATCTTAATCGCAAAAGAGCGCAGACTATACGTGCTGCTGGTGGTGGTGGCAAGCGATTTTTGAGAACATATTGAGCCGGGTTGCTTGCCAGAGGGGGGAGCGTCACTTATTTTCGCCGTAATGAAATATCGTCGTTTTGGACGGACGGAACTGGCCATGCCGGTGATTTCCTGCGGCGGCATGCGGTATCAATTCAAATGGGAGGACGTGGAACCCGGGGCCGTCCCGCGTGAAAACCAGGCAAACCTTGAAGCGATCATTCACCGCGCCGTGGAACTCGGCATCAACCATATCGAAACCGCGCGCGGCTACGGCACCTCGGAAATGCAACTCGGCAACGTATTGCCGAAATTGCCGCGGGAGAAAATCATCGTCCAGACGAAGGTCAAACCCTGCGCCACGCAGCAGGAATTCCTCGAGACTTTTGAGACCTCGATGAAATACCTGAAGCTGGACCATGTGGATTTGTTGTCGTTGCACGGCATCAACAACCGCGAGTTGCTGGACTGGTCGCTCAGGAAAAACGGTTCCCTGGCCGCCGCGCGACAATTACAAAAGCAGGGCCGCGCCCGGTTCATCGGTTTTTCCACGCACGCGACCACGGACGTCATCCTGGCGGCCGTCAACAGCAGCGAGTTCGATTACCTGAACGTCCACTGGTATTTTGTGAATGATTTGAACTGGCCGGCGGTGGCGGCGGCACGCCGGCAGGACATGGGGGTGTTCATCATCAGCCCGAACGACAAGGGCGGGAAACTGTACGCGCCGCCCCCAAAACTGGCCGGGCTGTGTGCGCCGCTGACCCCGATGCAATTCAACGACCTTTACTGCCTGGCGCGGACAGAGGTCCACACGCTCAGTTGCGGTGCGGCCAAACCGGCGGATTTCGATGAGCACATCCGGGCGCTCGACTTTTACGACCGGATTCCGGAAACCATTGGACCAATCGAAAAGCGGCTGCGCGCGGAAATGGAACGCGTGCTGGGTGCGGAATGGTGCGCGCGGTGGTTTGAGGGATTGCCCAATTTCGAGGAAGTGCCCGGGGAGATCAACGTCTCGGAAATTTTACGGCTTTGGACGTACGCGAAATCACTGGATCTGGTGGCGTGGGGAAAGATGCGCTACAACCTGCTCGGCCAGGCGGACCACTGGTTTCCCGGCCAGAACGCGGCAAAACTCAGGGAGCTGGACCTGGAAAAGGCGATCCCCCACAGCCCGTTCGCGGGGCGGATTCCTGGGATTCTGGAGGACGCCCACCGGATGTTGTGCGAGAAACCGGTGAAGCGGCTCAGCGCCGGTTGAACCCATCAACTACGGACTATTGGTGCTGATGGTCAGCGGCGGCACAACCGGGGCGGCCGGGGTCAGGTCAATGGGGGCGCCCGCATTGAGCTGGGCCAGGACGGCGGCGGTCAAATCGTTTTGATCGTCATTGTACAACAGGACCGGGGTTTGATTGAGTGATTGTGCCGCGACGTCCATGACCATGGTGTAGCCGGCGGCTTTGGCCTTGGCCGTCACAACCGTGGTGATTTCCTGAATGATATCGGTGCGCATCCGCTGGGTTTGCGCCGCCAGGGTGGCTTGCGCCTGGCGCTCGAATTGCACGACGGCCGTTTGCGAATTTTGAATCTCGGTGTACTTGTCCGCCGCAGCCTGTTTGCGCTTGTCGCGTTCATCGGAGGAAATGGCCTGGTCATTGGCGGAATCCAGTAAATTTTGATAGTCATCCCGGTCCTTCTGCAAATTATCAAGAAAGCCGCGGTCTTCCTTGTCGAGTTCGGCCTTGCGGTCATTGAGCGCGGTCTCGGCCTGCTTGGTCTTCCAGTAACCGTCAAACAGCTTGCGCATGTCCACCGTGGCGATTTTCTGCTGCGCCAGGGCCGAACTGCTCAAAAAAGTCATCAACAAAACCGCCGGAAAAATAATTCGCAAAATGTTTCTCATGGGGACAGGAAAGCAGAATTTCCAACGGACGCCAACTGAAAACTGGCGGGTGCCAACCCCGGTCCGGCCCATCATGGCTAGGGTATTTGCAACAGGTAAAACTGTTGGGAAGTGTTGGTGGACGGCGTGTTGGTGAAAATGAACTGGCCCAGGTTGCCGAACTGATTGGTCGCAACCGGTGTCCACAAAGCCACAGGCGTCGCAAGGTTGGTCGAGGTCAGCACAACATAGTTGCCGCTGTTGGTGCCGCCAACACCGCTCAAGATGAAACCGCCGTTGGTGCCAGCCGTAATGCCCCCGAAAAGAGGAGCCGTAAGCACCGTCAGGACCGCGGGGGGCGCACTGGTGACCGATCCGACGCTGTTGGTGACGATGACCGTATAGCCTCCGTCATCACCCGTCCGCGCATTGGTGATCGTCAGCACCGAATTGGCCACGCCACCGATGCGACCCCCATTCACCAGATTCGCTCCATTTAACTGCCAGCGATAACTCAGCGGCGACACTCCGACAGCGGTAACCACAAAGGTCACCGTTGATCCCAAACCCACCGTCTGGTTTGTTGGCGGCACGGTGATGGTCGGGAAAGAGACCACCGTCAGAACCGCATTGGAACTGGTCACCGAGCCCCCGACATTGTAGACAATGACCGAGTAGTTCCCGTCGTCATTTGTCTGCGCGTTATTGATCTGCAGCGTGGCGTTGGTGGCTCCACTAATACGGCCTCCATTCGTCAGGTTTGTCCCGTTGCTTAGCCATTGGAAAAAGTAAGGAGGCAACGGCGCCGGACCATTGACGGAAAACGTCAGATTCGAACCTATTCCCACTGTCTGGCTGATCGGTTGTGTTGTAATCGTTGGCGGGTTATTTGTCACCGTCAAGATGGCGACAGAACTGGTCACCGACCCCGCATAATTGGTAACGATGACTTGATAGTTTCCGCTGTCATTCGACTCTACGGTGCTGATGGTCAAGGTGGCGTTGGTCGCACCAATGATGTGCGTTCCTCCTATCAGGAAATTTGTGCCTCCATTCACCAGGTTTGTCCAAATCAGATTCGTTCCCTGAAACTGCCACTGGTAACTCAATGGTGGCGTGCCGTTTGTTGTAGTAACAGCGAAGGTTACAGTCGTTCCCGCGCCCACCGTCTGGTTTGTTGGCTGGCCAGTGGTGGGGATATCCGGGAGCACTACTATCCAACCGATTTTGGCCAGGAAGGCGTCACTGGGACCCTGAAGGGAAGACTGATACGGGAAAAAGGTCGGAAAGTTTGCCGAGGTGGTCAGGCCGGTAATGTACACGTTGGTCTGTGAGTCCACCGCGATGCCGTAGCCATAGTCATTGCCGGAGCCGCCCAAATATCCGGAATAAAGAACGGCGGTGGCATTTGGATTGAAGGCAATAACAAAGGCGTCACTCCCGCCGGCATTCGTCGGACCGAGCAGGCCGGGCGTGTTAATGGCCGGGAAATTGGTCGAGGAAGAGGCGCCGACCACATACACGTTGCCGGAGAGGTCCACGGTCACACCATAACCGACATCGCCGCCAAAGTTAGTCCCGCCAAAGACGGCGGAATAGCCAATGGCCGCATTCGAGCCACTCCACGTGATTTGCGTCAGAAAAGCATTGGTGATGAGCGGAGAAGCAAAGGCCGCGTTGTTGGTCAGGCCATTGTACAAATTGGTCATTCCCGTGACCGTATCGGGGAAATTGGTGGAAACCGTCCAGCCGGTCACGTACGCGTTGCCCGAACCGTCCACAGCGATACCGTTGGCAACGTCACTGTTCGTTCCTCCCAGGAATGTGGAATAGACCCAGCCCGTGCCGCCGGGAGCGAGTTTGGTTACAAAGGCGTCGTAAGCAGTGGTCAGATTTGAGGAACCATTGAGCAGATAGCCATTGGAAAAATTGGTGGTGAAGATTAGGTTGGTGGACCCGGCATTGGTAGGCGTCACGTAAACAAACTGCTGTTGCAGGGCATTGGTTGTGGGAAAGTTTGTCGAAGCGGAGAAGCCGGTCACGTAAATGTAATTGGAGCTGTCGACCGCAATGCTGTTACCCCAGTCATAGTTGGTGCCACCCAGATAGCTGGAAAATTTCAAGGCTGTCCCGTTGGACGCAATTTCGGCGACAAACGCATTGTTGTTAAAATAATACGAGTAAGGGCAGGCCAGATGATTCAACAGAGTGTTCGTGGTTCCCGCCAACTGGAAGGGCAGCGCGTTGGTTGTCGGAAAATTGGTTGAACTGGTAAAACCGGTCACGTAGGCGTTGTCAGCCGAATCCACGGCAATGCCGTAAACACCGTCCGCTTGACCACCGCCAAGATAAGTCGAGTAAACCAAGCTGGAGCCACCAGGATTTAATTCCGCAACAAAACCATCCACCGGGTAAAGATGGACATACTTGTCCGGTACTCCCGAGATATTGGTACTGATCGCACCAGGCGTGACTGGAAAATTGGCCGAATCGGTATACCCCCCCACGAAGGCGTTGCCGCCATTGTCCACGAAGATGCAGAGGGCAACGTCATCGACACTTCCGCCGAGATAGGTAAGGTAAATCAGATTGGTACCGGAGTTATCAAACTTGGCCACAAAGGCATCGCCCGTTGTACCCCCACCCGCAAAATTCGTTTGAAACGCACCCGCTGTGGAAAAAGGCGCCGGATTGGTTGCCGACATCTGTTTGGACAAGGTCTGCCCGGCGATATAAATAAAACCGTTTGTGTCCAGGGCAATCGCCCACGCGTTGTCACTGGAATTACCACCAAAGTAGGTCGAGAAACTCAAAACGGGATCAATCACCAACGGCAATTGGTGATCATACTTTCCGATGGCGAAGGCAACGGTGTGTGCGTCGATGACCCGATAGCCGCCATCAACGGCCTGGCGCAGCCCAGCCACCGTCTGATAAATGACCGGCGCCCGCTGGCGAATTTCGTCCTGGCCCAGCGCCAGAATCAATTCCCCCCGCCCACCGATCGAAATCTTGTCCATCCCGGCAAAATGAATTTTGATCACGTCCGGATCGGTGCCCGGCGCGAGGGTAAAATCGTATTCGAGTTGCCGTTGGTTGCCGTAATAAACCAGGTTGACGCCGGGATAAAGCTGCCCGACCCGCACCCGGGCAAACGTCGGCACGCCGGTGCGCCAGACCGCCGGGTCGTTTCCCAGCAGGTAATTGACCTTGCCGGGCAGCCCGGTATCGCCCGACATCTGTGCCCCGGGGCTGGACCCGGCGAAGTCCATCCGCACCTCCGCCGGTTTGACACCGTTTTTGCCCAAGGTGATCTGGACTTCGGCCGGCGAAAGCGAAAATTGGTAATTGCATCCACGGGTGATGAACCGGGCCGGGCCGGCCACCGAAGCAGGACCGGCCTCAAAGCAAAGCGGAAGGTTGCCGAGCGCCACCGGGGATTGCGCCCGGACCGCCGGCGCCAATAAATTGAACATCCCGGCGCAAATCAATCCGACCAGGATGGATTGCCACGACAAAATCTTTTTCATACCACGTTTCATCTTAAAATTCGCGCGAGTAGCCAAAGCCGAATTGGAACTTGCCGGCGGGGCTGTTAAATTGGTCATGTTGAATGGGTATGCCGTAATATAGCTGCAGAGGCCCAAGATGGGGAATATCCAAGAGCAAGCCAATGCCATAATCGTCATCAACACCTCCGGACAAGGAATAAGGCTGCGCGCTGACGGCCCCGATATCGTAGAAGAAGTCCAGGCGCAGGTTGACCCCGTTATCCTTTTGAAGAATCGGAATGTAGTAATCCAGGGAACCGAACCAGTAGCTGTCACCGCCAATCGGCTCACTGGGAATTTGCGGTTCGGTTATACTAAATGGCTGCCGCGGCGCGATATTGCGATACTTGAACCCGCGCAAGTTGTAGAGACCGCCGAGATAATAACGATCATAAAAAGGCACATCCTGGGTTCCCAAACCATCCGCAACCCCGGCCCGTCCGGTCAGCTCAATGACATGGCCTTTGTACAAACCGGGAAAATACCACGCGGATTTGAGTTCCAGTTTGTAATAGGTGCTGTCACCGGTCACGAATTCCGGGTCGAATTCCGTCCGCTGACCGCCGTTGGGCAGTTGGTTGCTGTTCCGCGTGTCGTAGGCGAGCGAGGCCGTGAAATGATGAAACAAATGATCGCCGGTCTGCTCCAAAATGGCATCCGGCACATTCGGCGGCGTAAAGAAAGGCAAAGTAGCTTCCCCCCCATGCCAGCCGCTGTTCAAATCAATGCCCACGTCCTCGAGGGTGTAACCCAGGGTACCAATAAAAAAGTCGCTCCACAGGGCACGGGTCAGGCTCACGCTGACCCCGGTGCGGGTTTCATCAAAAATGTTGTTGGGGCTTTCGAAATCCCATTGATGCCGGTACAGGTCCACGTCCAGCCGGAGTTTGCGATTTAGAAACCACGGTTCGCTGAACAGGAGTTCATAGTCCTGGCGCTCGCTGCCCAGTTGAATGAAAAGCCGCGCCCGCTGGCCACCTCCGGTGAAGGTGGGCGGGTGGAACAGGTCAAAGTTGTCCTGTTCGATTTCGGCGAAACCCACGAGGGAATCCACCGAACTGAATCCGGCGCCGAGCGTGATTTTGCCGGTGTTTTGTTCCTGGACGTTCACCACCAGGTTTTCGCGCCCGGCAATCGGCGGATCGTTCGGCTCCGGTTGCATGCGGACGCTGCTGAAATATTGCAGGCCGTCCAACCGTTCCTTGCTGATATTCACGCGCACCATGTCGAAGACCTCGCCCGGCGAAATGGCCAGCTCGCGACGGATGACCTTGTCCTTGGTCTTGATATTGCCGTGGATGTCAATCCGCTCGACGTAGAACTTGTTGCCTTCGTCGATTTGAAATTCCAGATCCATCGTACCGGTGTCCACGTTCGGGATGCGCACCACCTGGAGGCTGGGCCCCTGCTGCACGTTGATATAGCCCTTGCCGCCGTAAAAATCCTGAACGGCCTGCAAATCCTTGTCGAGGCCGTCGGGAGTGAAAATATCGCCCACGTCCATCGGCAACCCATGCGGGCCGATCTTGCCCCGGGCGCGCTCAAAGCTGTGCACCTGCTGCAGTCCCTGGTAAACCTCCGGGTCACTGAAAATCTTGTTGCCGGTAAATTTGACCGAGCCGACCTTGTACTGCCTTCCCTCAAAAATATAGAAACGGATGTCCATCGTGTTGGGCGTCGGATACACGAGTTTGGCATCCTTGATCTCAAAATCGAGGTAACCGTGGCTGCGGTAATATTCCACAAGCGCGTCCTGGTCATCCTCAAACTGATCCTGCTTGAACACCCCATTGCCGGTCAGCCAGGAAAACATCCAATGCCGCCGGGTCTTGAGTTGCTTGCGCAATTCCCGCTGGGAAAACGCCGCCGCGCCTACAAATTCAATTTTGACAATTTTAACCTTCGGGGCCTCGGTAATTTGAAACGTCGCCGTGCCGCGCCCGGCGTTTTCATCCACGTCCACCACGTATTTGACCTGCGTGCCGGCACAACCGTATTTCTCGTAAAGCTTCTGAATCTCCTGACAGTCGGTGAACAGCTTTTGCTCATCCAGGGGCTGGCCGACCTTGGCGGTGATTTTTTTCCGGATTTTGGAAGTGCTCAGTTTTTTGTTGCCCGTGATGATGATGTCGCTCAGGCGCGGCCGGACCTGGACGATGTACGTCACCACCACACCGCCATCGCCGGCCTGATCCAGGCCCACGCGAATGTTGTAAAACTGGCCCGTGGTGTAGAGATTGCGAATGTCCGACTCGGTGGTACCGGCCGTATAAAAGTCGCCGGCCTTGAGGCGGATGTTGGAGCGGACAAACTGCTCGCTGACGGACTCGGGGCCGACGTATTTGATGTCCACGCGGTCCACTTTGAGCCCGGCGGTTTGCGACCACACGACCGGTGCGCAGCCCAACAAGAGGCAAATTCCGAAAAGGCGGAAAAACAATTTCATCGTCTACCGGTCCACCGGTACATCTTCGTCGCTGACTTTGGCTGCGCTTTCAAATCGCGTGTAAGGCCTCAGGAATGTCAGATTGATATCGCCTGTCGGGCCGTTTCGTTGTTTGGCAATCAGCAAATTGACCGGCACGCCGTCGTCCCGCTCTGCGGGATCGCCAAAGGCGGCTTCGTCGTCCTCGACGGCATTTGGCTTGTACAGCAGACCGACCACGTCGGCGTCCTGTTCAATCGCACCGGATTCCCGCAGGTCCGACAACCGTGGTTTGCGGCTCTTGTCCCGCTCCAGTTCGCGGTTTAACTGGCTGAGCACGAGCACCGGGACCTTCAGTTCCTTCGCCAGCGCCTTCAGGCCGCTGGAAATGTCCGAAATCTCCTGCTGCCGGTTTTCCTGTGCTCGGCGGCCAGTAGAATGCAACAACTGCAAATAATCAACCACAAAAAGCTTGATGCCGTGCTGCTGCCACATGCGCCGCGCCCGCGCCCGCAATTGCAGAATCGAGAGTGCCGCCGTATCGTCAATCAGCAGTTTCGCGTTCGCCAGTTTGCCCGCCGCGCTGGTCAGTTTGGGAAAATCCGATTCGCTCATGAACCCTTCGCGAATGCTCCGCAGATTCACCCGCGCAATCGAGCACATCATGCGCAGGACCAGCGCTTCCGCACTCATTTCCAGGCTGAACACGCCCACCGGCAATTTTTGCTCCAGCACAGCGTGCTCCACCACGTTCATCGCCAGCGACGTCTTGCCCATGCTCGGCCGCGCCGCAATCACAATCATTTCACTGCCATGCAAACCGTCTGTCATCCGGTCCAGATCCGCGAACCCCGTCGCCAGCCCCGTCAGCGTTCCCTTGCGGCTGAAAAAATTCTCGATCGTCCCGATGGCCTTGCTCACCAGTTCCTTGGTGCTCAGCACGCTGCCCTGCACCCGCGATTCACTGATGCGCAAAACGTCGCGTTCCACCTCGTCCAGCAGCGCGTCCACCTCCCCCTCGTAATCATAGACCCGCCCGACGACGTCCGTGCAGGTCTGGATCATTTTCCGCAGCAGGAATTTCTCCCGGACAATCTCCAGATAATAGGAAAGGTTCGCCGCGCTGGGCACGGCATCCTGGAGTTGCGACAAATAGGCGATGCCGCCCACCTGTTCCAGCAGTTGCTTGTCCTTCAACTGCTGCTGCAAGGTGATGACATCAATCGCCTCGCGCGTGTCGTACATGGCCACCAGCGTTTCGAAAATCGTCTGGTGCCGCAGGTCGTAGAACACCTCCCGCCCGTCCTTGAGTTTTTCCATGCACTCGCCCATGCATTCGTTCGGTGAAAGCAGCACGCAACCCAGCACGCCCTGCTCGGCCTCGGGCGAATGCGGCGGCAACCGGTCCACCAGCGCGGAGGACGGGGTGTGGCCTGCGGATTTCTGGCGCCGCGCCTTTTTTAAATCCGCAGTGGCGCCGGCAGTCTCGGAAACGGAATCAATCATGACGTTATACGACTCGATCGCTTTCCTCGAATCAAAGCGTACTTATTGAATCTTAGTGACACGTTCTTCACAAGCCGGGATTCCAACGTTGTTCGCGGAAAATATTCGGCTGGAAAAATTGACTCGTCCGCTAATGATTTTTTAGAATCTCCAGTTGTGGAGCACATGAAACGCAAACCATCGCGCCTGGTCATTTTTCTATCCGTCTTCATTGACCTGATTGGTTTCGGCATCGTGCTGCCGCTGTTGCCGGGCTACGCCGAGGAATTCGGCGCCAAAAGTTTCGTCATCGGCGCCATTATCGCCTCGTTTTCGCTGATGCAATTCCTCTTTGCGCCGGTCTGGGGCCGGTGGTCCGATCACATCGGCCGGCGGCCGGTGATGTTGATTGGCAACCTTGGCGCGGCGGGTTCCTATGTCCTCTTTGCTTATGCGTCCGGTTTGCATGGAGCAACGGCCTTGTGGTGGATTCTGGTCTCGCGCGTGTTTGCCGGGATTTCGGGAGCGAATATTTCCGTGGCCTCGGCCTATATTGCGGACATTTCACCGCCGGAAAAGCGGTCGGCGGGCATGGCCCTGATTGGCATCGCGTTTGGTGTCGGATTCATCGTCGGTCCGGCGGTCGGCGCCTTCACCGCGGACATCTTCGGCAAATCCGGTCCCGGCTGGGTGGCCGCCGGTTTTTGCGCGGCGAATTTCGTCCTCGGCTGGTTCATCCTTGGCGAAAGCCGGCAACCCGGAACCGGGCCGGTGATGGCCCGGCCCAAATTCACGCAATGGGGTCACACGCTCCGCCAGCCCAAGCTCGGCCTCCTCATCGGCATTTTCTTCCTCGCCACATTTTGTTTCACCTGTTTTGAATCCACGTTTCCCTTGTTGCTGCAACCGCAGTCGGCCCAGGGCTTCGGGCTCAAGAGCCGGGATGAGGTGGGATATCTTTTTGCCTATGCGGGAATCATCACAGTGCTGGTCCAAGGCGTGATCCATCGGCTGGTCAAAACCTTTGGTGAACCCCGCCTGATTTTCGGCAGCCTGGTCACCTTTGCCATCGGCCTGGCGGCGTTGCCGTTCCAGACCCATCTGCCCGGATTGCTGATCGTTCTGGCCGTGCTGGCCATCGGTTCCGGGCTGAACCGCCCGCCGGTGTTCGGCATGATTTCACTCAAGTCTTCGCCGGATGAACAGGGTGCGAACCTGGGCGTCGCCCAGAGTTTTGGCAGCCTCGCGCGCATCCTCGGACCCATCTTCGCCACCACCCTGTTTTTTTTGCGGCCCGCCCAGCCATCGCCGGAATTGCCCTATGTCACCTGCGGTGGCATCGCCTTCCTGACCGCGCTGCTCGCGTGGCAATTCCTTTGCCGGGATTCCAAACCTGCGGCCGTGGAAACACCGACGGCGGATTGATCGCGTCACACCGGATTTTGCGCCAATCCGCCGCCGGTCCGTTCACTCAAACGGAATTCATTGCTGGTCCGGCGGCGGACCGGATGGGTTGCCGTTGTCGCCCGGCGGCGGGCCGCCCTGGCCAGAGTTGGCATCTCCTTCACGCGGCGGCCCCATGGGCGGACGCGGTCCGATGAATTCATCCGGCGTCAACTGTCCGTCACCATTTTTGTCCAAGGTTTTGAGTTCAGCCGGTGCGTTGGCAATTTCATTCGCGTCAATCACCCCGTCACCATTGACGTCCAGTGCCTTGACAATCGCCGGCAGCGGCGGACGCGGAGCGTCCTTGGGCGCGTCGGCCGGCAACGGCGGCAGATATTCATCCGGAGTCAGCTTGCCGTCGCCATTCTTGTCCAGCGTCAATAATTCCGCGCTGGCATTGGCAATTTCGTTGGAATCAATCACGCCGTCGTGATTGACGTCCAGTGCCATGATGAGCGGCAATGGTGGTGGACGATGCCGCGGCCCGCCCCCGCCCGGTCCGCCGTCCGGGGGCGGGCCGCCGGCGTCCTGGGCGTTGACGATGAAGGCCGACGCGCCGAGCGCCAGCAAGATCAGCATGGTTTTCATTGTGGTTTTGGTTTTCATGTTATGGTCGCTTTCTATTTACCGGTGTGAACTTTTCTTTGACGCAATTTACGCAAACCTACCTTAAGCGAACATGAAGCCGGAACATTTTTGATTATTTCCGTTCCGCGCCTTCATCTTCCCTTAAGGTGGCGCCTGCGAGAGTGACGGCGGATGGCGGTTGTGTTAAACCAGCCGCGACCACGGCCGACATGAGAATCCTGATTGTTGAAGACGAACCCGATTTGCTCCGCAGCCTGGCCCAGGCGTTGCGCGAGGAGGGTTATGCCGTGGACACCGCCAACCAGGGCGAGGACGGCCTCTTTAAGGCGGAAAATTACGACTACGACGCCGTCGTGCTGGACGTGATGCTGCCCAAACTCGACGGCTGGGAAATTCTCAAACGTCTCCGTAAAACCAAAAAGACTCCGGTGCTGATGCTGACCGCGCGCGACCAGACGCGGGATCGGGTCAAGGGGCTCGACACCGGCGCGGACGATTACATGGTCAAACCGTTTGATTTGCCGGAACTGTTTGCCCGTTTGCGCGCGCTCATCCGCCGCAGCGCAAACCAGACCACCAACGTTATTGAAATCGGCGATGTGAAAATCGACACCGCCGTGCGCAAGGTGTTCCGCGCCGAAAAGCCCGTCGAGCTGACCGCGCGCGAATACGCACTCGTGGAATTTCTCGCGTTGCACCGGGGCGAAGTGGTCACGCGCACGCAGCTTTACGAACATTTGTTCGACGAAAACGACAGTACGCTTTCCAACCTGCTGGACGTTCACGTCTCGAACGTCCGTAAAAAGCTGGGCGCGGAATTCATCGTCACCCGTCGCGGCCACGGCTATTGCATCGAATGAAGATCTTCAAATCCATCAAGTGGCGATTGCAGCTCTGGTACGGCCTGATCCTTGCCCTAGCACTGACGGGGTTGGTGGGAACCTCCTATCAACTGGAGTGGGCCAGGCAATTCCACAACATCGACATGGATTTGAACGGCCGTTTGGAAACGCTGGTAAACTTGATGCAATCGCCGCCGCCGCCGCCGCCGGAGCCAGACGGGCCCTTGCCGGGTGGTCCGCCCCCGGGACGTCCCTTTCCCGGCCGTCCACCCTTCGGACTCCATTTGCCCCCCTTCACCATCAGCTCTTTTATTGATGAGACCGGCACAAACGGTTTTTACTATGTGATCTGGTCTCCCGAGGGCAAAGAACTGATGCGATCACCCGATGCACCGTCCGGTCTCACCCTGCCGCTTCACACCACCATGCAAATCCGCGGCGTGTATTGTGAACTGGTAACGCCGGTACCGGCCATGAAACCGGTTTACCGAATTCTCGTTGGACGCTCCATCGCGCCGGAGCTGGAAGAACTTCACCGGAACACCCTGCATTCGATCTGGGGAGGAGCGGTCCTGTTGTTGGCCGGACTCGTCGGCGGCTGGGGCGTCGCGGGCCGGGTGCTCAGGCCGATCGAAAATATCAGCGCCACCGCCGTGAAAATTGCCGCCGGTGATTTGTCGCAACGCATCAACGTCGCCGAAACGGAAAGCGAACTGGGCAAACTGGCCGCGGTCTTGAATTCCACGTTCACCCGGCTCGAGGCTGCCTTTGCCCAGCAACAACAATTCACCGCCGACGCCGCGCACGAACTGCGCACGCCGGTCTCCGTGATCCTGACGCAAACGCAGACCACGTTGACCCGCGAACGCACCGCCGCGGAATATCGGGAAACGATCGAGGCCTGCCAGCGTTCGGCCCAGCGAATGCGCCGGTTGATTGAATCATTGCTGGAACTGGCGCGGCTGGACGCGGGGCAGGAACCGTTAAAACGCATGCCCTTCGATTTGTCGCAGATGGTCCGCGAGGGTATCGAATCCATTCGTCCATTGGCGGACGAACGCGGCGTGAAGATTCTCCCCGAGCTGGGAACACTGGAAATCACCGGTGATTCCGAACGGCTGGCGCAGGTCATCGCCAACCTGCTGACCAACGCCATCCAGTACAACCCGTCCGGCGGCGAAGTCCGATTGAAATTGGAATCACGACCCGGACTGGCGGTGCTGACCGTTGCCGATACGGGACCGGGAATTTCCAACGAAGATCTGCCCCACGTGTTTGAACGGTTTTACCGCGGAGACAAATCGCGTACCACCTCAAATGGCAATGCCGGGCTGGGACTGGCCATTGCGAAGGCCATTGTCGAAGCTCATGGCGGCACGATTGAAGTTGCGAGCCAAACCGGGACGGGAACGACTTTTACCGTGCGGTTGCCGGCAATATAATCGGGAGGGTTGCCGTGTCGGCGGCCCTGAATTGAGGACGGCGACACGCCGTCCCGCCCGGATTCAACGCAGGAACAGTTCCGCCGCAGCATCGGCGAAGCGCAGTCCCTGCCGCGTGAGATGAAAGCCTTCCGGCGAAATTTCCGCCCAGCCGCGCCCGGCCAGTTGGTTCATGTCTGCTGACCACTCCCCGCGCAAATCAAAATTGGTCGTACGCCGGAATTCCTCAAACGGCCAGCCGGCCACCAGGCGCAAACCGAACGCAGCGGTTTCGCCGGCGCGTTTGAGCGGCGGCAGTTCCTCGCGGGATTCGATGGCGCGTTTTCCCTTTTCCAACTGCTCGCAGTAAAGCTGCGTGTTCGCCCAGTTTTTCGTCCGCACACCGCGCACATAACCGGTCGCGCTCGGCCCCAGCCCGTAAAATGAACCGCCGCGCCAGTAGTTGACGTTGTGCCGGCAGGCGAAATCGGGGAGTTCGGAGTTCGAAGTTCGGAGTTCGGAGCGATGGCGCGCAAAATTGGCAATTTCGTACTGATGAAAACCGGCGGCGTTCGCACGCTCGATCATTTCCTCATACATCGCACAGGCCAGGTCCTCATCCACGTCGAATTCGCCGGCCTGCAGCTGCGCAAACAGCGGAGTGTCGTCCTCGTAAATGACTTCGTAACTGGACAGGTGTTCGCTGCCCAGGGCCAGGGCCTCGTCCAGTGTGGCCCGCCAGATCTCCCGCGTCTGGCCGGGAATTGCGAACATCAGGTCGAGGTTCAGGTTGTCGAAACCGGCCTGGCGGAGAATATCGAACGATTTGAAGACCATGGCGCGCGAATGAATCCGGCCCAACCGGTCGAGCAAGGCCTCGTCGAGCGACTGGACGCCCATGGAAATGCGGTTGACGCCGTAATCCCGGAGCAATGCGGCCTTGTCGGCGGAAACGGTGGCAGGGTTGCATTCGACAGTGAATTCCTCCGCGCCGAGCAGGTTCAGGCGTTCCATGGCCTGGAGAATTTGTTCCCACTGGCGGAGGTTGAGCAGCGAGGGCGTGCCACCGCCGAAGAAAATCGTTTTGGGCCTGAGCTCGTCCGCGACGATTTCCATTTCGCGGATCAAGGCGTCGACGTAACGGTTGATGAGCTCGCCGCTGGACGGTTCGGAGTAGAATGCGCAATACGCGCACTTTTGCGCGCAAAACGGCACATGGAGATAAAGACCCTCAATTCGCGTCACATTTGAATCCACCATGAAGACAATCTACCTCCCTCCAACCACCGGTGGCGAATCAAAATCCTCGGGGCCGCTCAAAATTATATTCCGACAACGGCAGTATCGTAGTTACTGCTGGTGCACGCGCTGAACGTTTTGGGCTTTCAACCCCTTGTCACTGACGACGACATCAAACAAGACATCATCTCCCTCGTTTAGCGTTTTGAATCCCGTGCCCACAATGGACGAATGGTGAACAAACACGTCCTGCCCGGAACTTTGGGCAATAAACCCAAACCCTTTTTTATTATCGAACCACTTGACTTTGCCACTGGCCATAATCTCTCCTGACTTCCGAGGCACTTTGAAGCGAAAAAGACACGACTGAAACCAGCCGTGCCTACAGTCACTAGTCAAATCCACTCATGCCTGTTTGCACGACAATAGAAAGTTATTGCGCCGCCGTCAAGCACTAGTTTTTAACACGACTTTAACATTTGCCAACCCGGCCAACTCACTCCAGTTGCAACGCCTGATCGAGCAGTTGGGGCAGGTAATTGATGATGGCCGCTTCACTGACCGCCAGCGTGGCCCCGGCCTTTTGCGCCGCTGCCTGCCATTCCGCCGCCGGGTCGCCGGCGAAAGCGATGACGGGGATGTGTTGGGTGGCGGCATCCGCCTTTAATGCCGCAATGACGCGGCAAACCTCCTCGCGGCCGGCCAGGTCCGCGATCACCAGCAGCGGGCTGGTGCTGCGCGCGCATTGAAGCAGCGATGCCAGGTCATTGACCGCCTGGACGCGATAGTTCAAGTCCTGCAGCCGGTTTACCAACTGGCTGCCAGGCATCAACTTCTCGTAAAAAACGAGCGCGAGCGGCTGCGTCATGCGGTCAACGTGCGCCATGGCCGGATAAATAGCAAAGTTGTTTTGATGCGACAACCCCGTTACTCACGGCAAATCGGTGTATCCCATCAAATAGCGATCACACTCGCGGGCCGCGCCGCGGCCTTCATTGAACGCCCACACCACCAGGCTTTGGCCACGGCGGCAATCGCCGGCGGCAAACACCCCCTTGATGTTCGTGGTATATTTCTCAAATTCAGCCTTGGCGTTGCTGCGCAGATCACGCTCAATGCCAAGCGCTTCCAATAACGGCTGTTCCGGGCCCAGAAAGCCCATCGCCAGCAGAACCAGTTGCGCCGGCAAAATCTTTTCCGTGCCGGGCACGTTTTTCGGCACAAACTGGCCCTTCTCGTTCCGCTCCCATTGCACTTGCACGGTGTGAACGGCTTTGACGTGGCCGTTGGCATCGCCCTCAAACTTCGTCGCCGTGGTGAGGTAAACACGCGGGTCGCCGCCGAATTTCGCCGCCGCTTCTTCCTGACCATAATCCAGCCGGTAAACCTTCGGCCATTCCGGCCAGGGATTGTCCTTGGCACGGTCCCCCGGCGGTTTGGGCAAGATCTCGATCTGGACCAGGCTGTTGCAACTGTGACGCACCGCCGTGCCCACACAGTCCGTTCCCGTGTCGCCGCCGCCAATGACAATGACGTCCTTGCCCGTCGCCGAAATGAAGCTGCCGTTTTTCCGGCCATCCAGAATGCTCCTGGTGTTCGCGGTGAGAAAATCCATTGCGAAATGAACGCCTTTGAGCTGGCGGCCTTCGACGGGCAAATCGCGCGGTTTGGTCGCGCCAGTCGCCAGAATCACGGCATCAAATTCCTTCATCAACTTTTCCGCCGGATAATTCGCCCCGACCTCGGTATTGCAAACAAATTTGACGCCCTCGGCCTCCAGCTGTTTGATGCGGCGCAGGACGACCTGCTCCTTGTCGAGCTTCATGTTGGGGATGCCGTACATGAGCAACCCCCCGGGACGGTCGGCGCGTTCAAAAATGGTGACGAGATGGCCGGCCTGGTTGAGTTGCGCGGCGGCACACAGCCCCGCCGGGCCGGAACCGATGACCGCGACTTTTTTGCCGGTCCGGACCTTGGGCGGTTCCGCCACGATCCAGCCGTTTTCCCAGCCGTGATCGGCGATGGTGCATTCGATATTTTTAATCGTGACCGGCGGGTTGTTGATGCCCAACACGCAGGAACCTTCGCAGGGCGCCGGACAGACGCGACCGGTGAAGTCGGGGAAGTTGTTGGTCTTGTGCAGGCGTTCGAGCGCTTCCTTCCACAGGCCGCGATAGACCAGATCGTTCCATTCGGGAATCAGATTGTGAATGGGGCAGCCGGTGGTCATGCCGCTGAGCAGCGAACCGCTGTGGCAGAAGGGAATGCCGCAATCCATGCAGCGCGCGCCCTGTTCGCGCAGCTTCTTCTCCTCCATGTGGAAGTGAAATTCCTTCCAATCCGCGACCCGTTCGACCGGCGGACGGTCCGCCGGAAGTTCGCGCAGATACTCGATGAATCCTGTAGGTTTGCCCAAGTTATGCTCCTATCAAATTAATTTCGTTCAGGTTGTCCGCAGATTGCGCCGATTCACGCAGATTAAACACAAGCCGTTTATATTCCAAGCTCGGGGCGCCAAAGTTGAACAGCAATCCGCGATGCAGGTGGACGGCCTTCAATTCGTTGATCAACTGGGCCTCGTCAGCGCCCGTCAAGTGATTGATGGCCTTTAGTTCAATCACGATTTCCTCGAAACAAACGAAATCTGCCCGGTAGCCGCACTGTAGTCGTTGACCTTTATATTCAACTGGCACAGCGACTTCCCGTTCAAACGGGATGTTACGCTTCGTCATTTCAATTGCCAGCGCCTCTTGATAAACGGCTTCAAGGAATCCATGGCCCAAGTGACGATGTACTTCCATCGCCGCACCAATAATCTCGTAGGTTTGCGGGTCTTTGTTCACTTCAGATAAATCTGCGTCTTCTGCGCAATCTGCGGATTCACTAGCCGCCGCCGACGCGCGCGACGTCGCGAATGTTTTCCTCGAACGCGGCCATGATGGCCTGGTCGCCGCTCAACCCCTGGTCCTTGACCTTCTTCAGGGCCTGCAGCACGCGCTTGTAATCCTTCGGCATCACTTTCACAAATTTCGGCACGAGGCTTTTCCAGTCCTTCAGCACCCGGGCCGCCCGTTCGCTGTTCGTGTAGGTCCGGTGGCGCTGGATCAGTTTCCAGACCTCCTCGATTTCGTCAACGTCCTCGAGTTTTTCCAGCCCCACCAATTCCGGGTTGCACCGGGTCGCAAAATCACCCACCTCATCCAGCACATAGGCGACCCCACCGGACATGCCCGCCGCGAAATTGCGTCCGGTCCGGCCCAGCACCACCACGCGCCCGCCGGTCATGTATTCGCAACCGTGGTCGCCAATGGCTTCCACCACCGCGCTGACACCGGAGTTGCGCACGCCGAAACGTTCGCCCGCCATGCCCCGCACGAACACTTCACCGTTCGTCGCGCCGTAAAGCGCCACGTTGCCGATGATGATGTTCTCCTCGGCGACAAAGGTCGAGCCCTTGGGCGGATAAACGATGATTTTACCGCCGCTCAAACCCTTGCCAAAATAGTCATTGGCGTCGCCCTCGAGTTCGATCGTCATCCCGCGCGGCATGAACGCGCCCAGACTCTGGCCGGCGCTGCCGGTGAACTTCAGATGAATCGTGTCATCCGGCAGGCCGTTCGGACCGTGCTTCCTGGTGACATCGCTGCCCACGATCGTGCCGACGACGCGGTTGACGTTCCGGATGGGCAAATCAGCATGGACGCGCTCGCCGCGTTCGATGGCCGGCTCGCAAATTTTAAGCAGCTTTGACACGTCCAGCGATTTCTCCAGACCGTGGTCCTGGTCAATCTGCCGGTAACGACCGACTTCCGGCCCGACTTCCGGCTGGTGCAAAATCGGCGTCAGGTCGAGCCCTTTCGCCTTCCAATGCTCGATGGCCTTCCAGGGAATCAACTTGTCCGTGCGGCCGATCATTTCGTTGAGCGTGCGGAAACCCAGCTGGGCCATGATTTCGCGCAACTCCTCGGCCACGAACCGCATGAAATTCTCGACGTGATCGGGGTCGCCGGTAAACCGCGCCCGCAGGCGGGGGTCCTGTGTGGCCACGCCGACCGGGCAGGTGTTCAAATGGCAGACGCGCATCATGATGCAGCCCAGCACCACCAGCGGCGCGGTGGCAAAGCCGAATTCCTCCGCGCCGAGCAAGGCGGCCACGGCCACGTCGCGGCCGGTCTTCAACTGGCCGTCCGTCTCGACGTAAATGCGGCTGCGCAAATTGTTCAGCACGAGCGTCTGGTGCGTCTCGGCGAGACCGAGTTCCCACGGCGCCCCGGCGTGTTTGATGGACGACAACGGCGACGCGCCCGTGCCACCGTCATGACCGGAAATCAAAACCACGTCCGCGTGCGCCTTGGCCACGCCGGCGGCAATGGTGCCCACGCCGACCTCCGCGACCAGCTTGACACTCACCCGCGCACCGCGGTTGGAATTCTTCAAATCGTGAATCAACTCCGCCAGGTCTTCAATGGAGTAAATGTCGTGGTGCGGTGGCGGCGAAATGAGACCGACGCCCGGTGTGGTAAACCGCGTCTTGGCGACCCACGGATAAACCTTCTTGCCGGGCAATTCGCCGCCTTCGCCCGGCTTGGCGCCCTGGGCCATCTTGATTTGCAACTCGCGTGCATTGACGAGGTAATGGCTTGTCACGCCGAACCGGCCCGACGCGACCTGTTTGATGGCGGAATTTTTCGAATCGCCATTGGGCAGCGGAACGTAGCGGTCGGGATCCTCGCCGCCTTCGCCGGTGTTCGATTTTCCGCCGAGCCGGTTCATGGCGACGGCGAGCGCCTCGTGGGCTTCCTTCGAAATCGAGCCGTAACTCATCGCGCCGGTCTTGAACCGCTTCACGATTTCCCCGACCGGTTCGACCTGCTCGATCGGAATCGGATTGGCCGCGAATTTGAAATCGAGCAGGCCGCGCAGCGTGCATAGGTGCGCCGCCTGCTGGTTGATCAGTTCGGCGTATTCCTTGAAAATCTTGTAACTGCCGAGCCGGCAGGCGATTTGCAATTTGTGGATCGTCTCGGGATTGAACAGATGATATTCGCCGCCGTCGCGCCATTGGTACTGGCCGCCGGGATCGAGCACGCCGTTGACCGGGCGGTCCGGATACGCGTGACGGTGCCGGGCCAGAACCTCCTCCGCCAGCACGTCCATGCCCACGCCCTGGATGCGCGATGGCGTCCAGGTGAAATACTTGTCCACCACGTCGCTGTTGAGGCCAACCGCCTCGAAAATCTGCGCGCCGCGATAACTTTGCACCGTCGAGATGCCCATCTTGGCCATGGTCTTGACCACGCCTTTGACGGCGGCCTTGATGTATTTCTTGACGGCGGTTTTGTGGTCGAGCTTGAGGAGCAAGCCCTCCTGGATCAGGCCATCGATCGCCTCAAAGGCCAGGTACGGATTGATGGCGCTGCAGCCATAACCGATGAGCAGCGCAAAATGATGGACCTCGCGCGGCTCGCCGGATTCAAGCACCAAACCCACCCGGCCCCGCGTCCCCGCCCGGATCAAATGATGATGCAGGCCGGCCACCGCAAGCAACGCGGGAATCGGCGCCTGTAGCGCGTTGAGGCCGCGATCCGAAAGAACGATGATGTTGGTGCCGCCGGCAATGGCCTGGTCCGCCGCGGCAAACAGCTTGTCGAGCGCGACCGCCAGTCCTTTCGCCCCTTCAGCCACGGGAAACAAAATCGGCAGCGTGGCGCACTGGAAGGCTTTGCCGTCCACGTGGCGCAGCTTTTCCAATTCCTCATTGGTGATGACTGGATATTTCAGCTTGATCAGCCGGCAGCTCTCTGGCTTGGGCTGGAGCAGACTGCCCCGGGGACCGATCATCGTTTCCGTCGAGGTGATGATTTCCTCGCGGATCGGATCAATGGGCGGGTTCGTGACCTGCGCAAACAGCTGCTTGAAATAGTTGTAAAGCAACTGCGGTTTGTTCGACAGCACCGCCAGCGGCGTGTCCGTGCCCATGGAACCCAGCGGCTGCACGCCGTCGTTCGCCATCGGCCCGATGATGAAACGCAAATCTTCAAAGGTGTAACCAAACGCCTGCTGACGCTGCAAAATCGTCGCGTAATCCGCTTCGTGCACGTGCGCCGGCTCCGGCAGCTTTTCGAGCGGCACATGATGTTCCGCCAGCCACTGTTGATACGGCTGCGCCCGCGCAAATTTGTTCTTCAGTTCCTCATCGGCGACGATGCGGCCCTGTTCGAGGTCCACCAGGAACATCCGGCCCGGCTGCAGGCGGCCTTTGATGGCCACCCGCTCCGGCGGAATCTCCAACACGCCCGCCTCCGACGCCATGATGACGAGGTCGTCCTTGGTGACGTAATAACGTGACGGGCGCAGGCCGTTGCGGTCGAGGCACGCGCCAATCACCTTGCCGTCCGTGAACGCGATGGAAGCCGGGCCGTCCCACGGTTCCATAAGACACGAATGATATTCATAGAACGCGCGTTTCTCCGCGCTCATGCTCTCGTGGTTCTCCCATGGCTCGGGAATCATCATCATCATCGCGTGCGGCAGTTCGCGGCCCGTCATGACCAGCAACTCCAGGCAGTTGTCGAACATGGCCGAGTCGCTGCCGTCGGTGTTGATGATCGGGATGATTTTTTTGATGTCATCGCCGAACAGTTCGGAGGCAAAATTCGACTGGGCCGCGTGCATCCAGTTGATGTTGCCCCGCAGCGTGTTGATTTCGCCGTTGTGCGCAATGTAACGGTACGGATGGCTGCGGTCCCAGCTCGGGAAGGTGTTGGTTGAGAAACGCGAATGGACCAGCGCCAGCGCCGTGACCATGCCGGGGTCGCGCAGGTCGGGATAATATTTGGCCACCTGCTCGGGCATGAGCATGCCCTTGTAAATCACCGTCCGGCCGGACAGGCTGGAAACATAAAACCACCTGCCACCGGCGACCTGGCCGGCATAACGGATGCGCTGTTCCGCGACCTTGCGGATGACGTAAAGCTTGCGTTCGAACGCGAGGTCGTCCGCAAGCGCCGGGTTGCGGCCGATGAACACCTGCGCCATGTGCGGCTCGGCGGCCACGGCGGTTTTGCCCAGTGAGGAATTGTCCGTGGGCACGTCGCGCCAGCCGAGCAAGGTCTGGCCTTCCCCGGCGACGATTCCGGCAAACGCCGCCTTGACGGCCTCGCGTTCGGCCGGAGCTTTCGGCAGGAACAACATGCCCACACCGTATTGTCCGGCGGCGGGAAGCTTGAAGCCGGCCTGGTCCGCGGCTTTGAGCAGGAACTCGTGCGGCGTCTGCATGAGAATGCCGGCGCCATCGCCGGTGTTGGCCTCGCACCCGCACGCGCCGCGATGGTCGAGGTTCACCAGGATCTGAAGGGCGTCGGTCACCAACTGGTGCGACTTGCGCCCCTTCATGTTGACCACAAAGCCCACCCCGCAGGAATCATGTTCAAATTGCGGGTCGTAAAGTCCCTGTTTCGGCGGTGCAGTGAGCTGCGCCGGCCGGCTGACATTAGCGCTTGCTGTTAAGCCTGGGGTCATCGCTTGGCGAATTAGCCTTCGTTCACTCATTTTTTACTCAAATTTCGTCATTACGCAATAAATGTTTTCACAATCCACGCAACCGACTCAGCTTACACCAAGCCGGGGAATTGTACATGGCGTGTTGTTGAAGCCGAAGGCGGAGCCGCATTCTGTTGGTGACACGACCCGCAGGGCTTGGAATGACGATTCCGGAACCCGGGAGCGCCGGCATCCTGACGGCGAGCTTCACAGATCGCAACCGCCCGCTCCTTACTGCGCCACGACCCGCCAGAACTTCGGCGTTCCGGCCGGCAACGGCAGCGAAACCACCTGTGGATTGTTGGTCTGCAGGAAAGATTGCGTCATTTGCCAGTTGGTCGAGGTCAGGGAGCCGATGGTTTGGATTTGGTTGGTGTGGCCGACGCTGCCCTGATCGTGAGCAGCAGATTGGTTTAGCCAAGCGCGAGGGAAAGATGCGGCGCGCGCGGCGGGGTCACGCTCGCAGGATCGTCGCTGAAATCGGGAATGCCGTTGGCATTGGCGTCGTTGGTGTCGTCAATGGAAAGCACCCATAGTCGGTAATCGGGCGCCGCCGTGCTGGGGTCGCCGTCGGCAAAGTAAACATAGCCGGCGTAGTTGGTGGGCCGGGTGGGAATGCCCCGCGAAAAAACTTCGCTGTCAAAGGTGAGTGGCTGTGACGCGGCGTTGGTCCAAACACCCGGCTGGTTGGTTAGCGTATTGAAACGGTCGGTGGTGGATTTGACGAAAAGAATCGGACCTTGCACCATGCTGGCGGAATTGCCGGTCTGAGTCAGGCTGATGGCTGCCGAAACCGTGTTGGAGCCGGGCGTATAGGTCAGCGGGCCGGTATATTCGATCAATGTGAATGGACAGGTAAAACTGCCCAAGTTCCCCCACAAATCGTCATACAAGTTAAGCGTGCAAGTGCCGTTTGTCGAACCGGCGGCCCGGCTCCAGGTGGCGGTGATGCTGCCCGAAAAATAAGTGCTGGTGGAATAGGAACCCGAAGTGACCGTACCGGCCACCCCTTGCGAAACTTCAAAAAAATCGTCGAAGCCGTTGCCATTGGCGTCAACAACTGGTGGTAAATTCACATAAATCGTCCCGCTGTCGCCCATGCCGCTCCAGACGAGTACCAGACCACTGGCCCAGGTCCGGCCGGAATAGGGCATCAACTCGCCGTTGTACGATGATCCGCCAATGGTGCTTATATCCAGGGTGCCGCCATACGTGGTGCCTTCCTGAAAGCGAAGGGACATGCAATATATCCGCGCGTGCGCCGTTTCCGCGCCATGGCTCGATGCCGAAAGAAGAAACCAACCTGCCATCAAGAAAATGAGAAATCGTTTCATAGCCGCTCCTGGTTAAACGGCATTGAAACACTTACTTAATGATGCGTCAAGATAAGATGTGCTGCTTAATGCCCGGACACGCCCCGCAAGGAGATCGCCGGTGGCCGCCTTGTGAATCCGGAAAAGCGCCGCCGGACAAACTACGGTTTGTCGGCTTTTTCCGGCCCCCAGGTCCAGTAAAGTCCGAAATACCAGAGCAGGTGGCTGTCGCCCGCCACACTGTGCCCGGCGCTGAACAACAGGCTGAAATGTTCGCTGAAATTGTACGAACCGCCGAAATTGAGCGCGGCAAAACCGCGGTCGGTGTCCGTGTCCTGCCCTTGCGCAAAAAGTTCGCCGCCGAGCGTCAGGTGCGGTCCGAAATCGCGCTGTAGCAGCCAGCCGCCGAAGGGATAATCGCGCTGGCCGGGTGCGGAATTCAGGGCCGCGCCGCCACCACCATAAGTCGTCCAGGGTCCCCAGCTCTTTTGCAGCCACAACGGCAGGCGAAACCAAGTCCGGCCGTTGCCCAGACCGCGGCTGGCTTCGCCCGTGGGCAGTTCCGCCATCGGGAAAATACCGATCTGCGGCCAGGCGTCCGTTTCATGCAGGAATCGGTATTTTATGCCGAATTCCATGTCGCCCAAACCGACCTCGGTCGGCGCGCCGTCAACGCCCACGGTGGTCATCGGCACAATCAAATGAAGCTGCGTATCGGGCAGCACGCCGTAATTCAACTCCACCGCCGGGCCGTTGATGGCATAATTGTCCACGCTGCTGTGGTCGCCGTTGCCGAACACATAAAATTCCCAGTGCTGATAAACCACCGGTTCCGGATCATCCGTCAAAAACGGCGGACCGGCGAACGTTTGTACCGCCCAGGCGAAGTTCAGGCCGGCGGCCAGCGAAATGATTTTAACGGCGTTTTCCATCGCCCGCCAAAGTAATTGATGTGCCCGGATTTGTAAAAATACGATTCAATTGGTTGAACACTCGCCCTCACCTTTGTCCTCTCCCCCGGGGAGAGGAAATGGCAACTGGTCGGTTTTGGTTTCACGAATGAGCGTCTGGCAAATTTCGTCACGTGAATTTTCAAAGCAGCGGCCGACCCTTCTCCCTCTCCTCGGTGGAGAGGGCCGGGGTGAGGCCGGACGTAATTATCATTTTACAAAAATAACCTGTTACCTTTCGGCTTTGGCGTAAATATGTCTGTGAAATCATGAACGACGACCTGACCCTGCTGCGGGAATATGCCCGGCGCCAATCCGAGGAAGCGTTCGCGGCGCTCGTCTCGCGTTACGTCAATCTGGTTTATTCCACGGCGTTGCGGCAGGTACGCGATACGCATCTGGCCGAGGAAATCACGCAGGCGGTGTTCATCATTCTGGCGCGCAAAGCCGGCTCGCTCGGCGACAAAACCGTTTTGCCCGGCTGGCTTTGCCGCACGGCGCGATACGCGAGCGCCAATGTGTTGACCATTCAACGCCGCCGTCAACGCCGCGAACAGGAGGCGTATATGCAATCGCAACTCGATCAATCGGACTTGTCGCGCCGAAGCGAAGCGGAGGCGGAAACCTGGATCCAAATCGCGCCGCTGCTCGATAGCGCGATGGAAAAGCTCGGCCGGAAAGATCACGACGCATTGGTGCTGCGATTTTTTGAAAACCGGAATTTCAAGGAAGTCGGCTCGGCGCTGGGCGCGAGCGAAGGTGCGGCGAAAATGCGCGTGAGCCGCGCGCTGGAAAAGCTGCGGAAATGTTTCACCAAACGCGGTGTGAGTTCGACCACAGTCATCATTGCCGGAGCAATTTCTGCCAATTCCGTCCAAGCCGCACCGGTAGCGCTGGCAAAATCGGTGACCGCCGTGGCGATTGCCAAAGGCGCGGCGGCTTCCGCTTCAACTTTAACCCTCATCAAAGGAGCATTGAAACTTATGGCATGGACAAAAGCAAAAACAGCAATCGTCACCAGTGCGGTAATCCTTCTAACAGCTGGAACCACTGCGGTGATTTATAACAACCATCAGAAATCATCCGCACCGCCATCGAACATTCCCAACCGAGGCGGTTCCGGCCAAACAGATTTTCCAAAGACGGAGTGGCGGTTCGCAGGATACGTCGATCCGGAGTCGGCCTTGGAATCCACATTTTGGGCGATGAATCAAGGCGATGTTAAAACGTATTTGTCATCTCTCGCGCCGGACGGAAGCCTGGCGAAAGAGGCCCAAGGCAAAACGGAAAATGAAATCGCCAGCATGACCCGGCAAATCGTTGGCGGAATAACAGGTTACAAAATTATCAACAAGCAATCCGCTTCTCCCGACCGCATCATCGTGACATTCTTGCCGGAAACCGGAACCGGCCAGACGCCAAACCGGCCTGGACGACTCGTCATTGTCCGGGTTGGCAACGATTGGAAAGTTGCCGGATGATTCAAAGGTTATGAAAATAAAATGGTTCAAACGCATCGGCTGGTTCCATGTTCCGGTTTCGATTCCCGGCACTATTGCGTGTTTGCTCGCCGTCCTTTTTTGTCTGACCGTGTTTTGGACAGTTGACAGGCATTCCCACTCGGTGAGTGACACGTTTTATGGAGTGTTTCCATATTTCATTTGCGTTTTTCTGCTGCTCGATTGGCTGGGCAGCCGAACTAGCGAAAAGTGACCCGCTGATTTGGTTTTTAAGCCGCGCAAACCATTTTACACGCCGCCTGTGCGTTGTATAATGTCCCACTGTGAATTCGCAAAAGCGTCAGCGCGTCGTCTGCGGCATGAGCGGAGGAGTTGATTCCTCGGCGACGGCGGCGTTGTTGCTCGAACAGGGTTACGAGGTCATCGGCATCACGCTCAAACTCTGGCCGCAGGATTGCGTGAACCGTGCGGAGGACAAGTGCTGCGGCCCTCAGGCCGTCACCGACGCCCGCGCCGTCTGCCACAAGCTCGACATCCCGTATTACCTGATCGATGAGGCGGCGGAATTCCAGAAGTACGTCATCCAATACTTTGCAGACGAATACAAGGCCGGCCGCACGCCGAATCCGTGCGTGATGTGCAATCAGAACCTCAAGTTCGGCCGGCTCATTGACCGCGCCCGCCAGCTCGGCGCGGATTACATTGCGACCGGGCATTTCGCGCGGGTGGAACGTGTCTCTCCTGGGAGCGCCGACGTCTCGTCGGCGAGTTCGCAAGGGAACGGTGGCCGGCGAGACGCCAGCGCTCCCAGGTTTGTCGGCCGTTATCTCCTCAAGCGCGGACGGGATTTGAAGAAGGACCAGAGCTATTTTCTTTTCTCGCTGCGGCAGGACCAGCTCGCGCGCGCGCTGTTTCCGCTCGGGGAAAAGACCAAGAGCGATACGCGCGCAGTGGCGCGGCATTGCCGGCTCAAGACCGCCGACAAGGAGGAGAGCATGGAAATCTGCTTCGTGCCGGACAACAATTACGGCGGCTTTCTACAGTCGGCGAATCTCGTCCAAAAGCATCGCGGTGAAATCACGGATGTTCATGGCCACGTGCTCGGCTATCACGATGGCATCGAATTTTACACCATCGGCCAGCGGAAGGGCCTGGGCATCACCACGCCCAAGCCGGTCTATGTCGTCGAACTGGACACTGAAAACAACCGTGTCATCGTCGGCGATGAATCCGCGCTGGATCGCGACGAATTTACCGCCGGCAATTGCAATTGGATTCCGTTCGACCAACTCACGGAGCCGGTCGAAGTCATGACCAAGATCCGTTACAACCATCCCGGCACGCCGGCCACCGTAACACCGACCGGTAATGGCTCGGTGAAGGTGAAACTGCATTCCGCGCAGCGCGCCATTACGCCCGGCCAGGCGGCGGTGTTTTATCAGGATGACCTGGTTCTCGGCGGCGGGTGGATAGCAAAGTAGGACGGGCTTCCAGCCTGTCTCTCATATTGAAAAGTCAGAGACAGGCAAGATGCCTGTCCTGCAACCGGTCAGTCATCGCTGTCTTCATCAAAGTCAAACGGCGGGGTCAGGCCGGTGTAATCGCCAATGATTTTTGCATCATATGGTGAATACAGTCCGTTTTGCGTGGTGTGAAGGTCGTAGCCAACGTTGCCGCCAATCACGCCGCCGGTGCCCGGGAGGGTCAAACCGGTCAACGGCAGGCCGTAGTCGGCCACAATCCTGCCGGCCGGACTGACCCGGATGACGCGGTTGTTGAACTGGTCGCTGATCAACGTGTCGCCGTTGCGTAAACGGATGGCGCGGGTGGGCGCCGGCGCCGGAACACTCAGCGGATCGGTGTCCGTGAAATATTGCCAGACCACGTTGTCATTGGCATCCACCTCGACGGCGCGGGAATTCCCGGCATCGGTCAGCAACGTGTCACCATTATCGAGGCGGCTGGCAAACGCCACCGCGCCCACCGTGCCGCCGGCGGTGAAGGTTTTGACAATGTGATCGCCGCGTGTGACCTCGATGGCCCGGTTGTTGCCTTCATCGGAAATGAGGATGTGGCCGTTTTCCAGCAGCTCGGCGGAGTTGGGGCTGTTGAGTTGATCCGACGCATTGGTGTTCGAACCCGGATACTGCCAGACGATCTTCTTCGCCAGGTTCACTTCGATGATCCGGTTGTTGGCCTGATCGGTGATGAGGACGTGAGCATCGGGAAGCCAGGTGCATTGCACCGGCGTGCTCAACTGATTGGGACCGGAACCGGTCACTCCAAACTGGCCGTATTGCCAGACAATGTGACCGAAGGGATCCACCAGGATGACGCGGTTGTCCACCGCGCCGCCGGGAGCCTGCGGAATCACTCCGGGGGGCGTGCCGGTGCCGGCCATCAGCGTAAAAGGCCCGACGCGCTGGGCGTCATTGCAGCCGATGATGGACCTGGACGAAAAATCATCCGGCCCCAGCCCAAACTGCCAGACGATTTTGCCCGCCGGGGTGGCCTCGATGACGCGATTGTTGAATTGGTCGGCGATCAGGATGTCGCCCGGCTGGTTGAAGTGACTGCTCAGGATCGCGGCGTCCGCCGAAACCGCGCCGGTGAGAACCGAGACACCTGCGGCGGCGAGCAGACGGTGCCAACTCCTGGCCCTGCTTAAGATGTGCCTGCGTTGCTTGATCATAAAACTCTCCTCTTTTGCTGGTTTCAAACAATTGGTTTGTCGCCCGGGTAAGAGACGCGAGCCGTTGAAAAGTTCCCCAAAAAGAATTTTCCGCGGGTGGCCTGCCCCAGGTTGACAACCCATCAGACCCGGGGCATCGTTTCAGCCATGAAAGCAATTACTCTACTGGTCGCGATTACATTCTTTCAAATCCTGGCCGCCGGCGCGGCGGAATCCATTTACGACATTCCGCTCAAGGACATTGACGGCAACAGCACCATGTTGAAGCCGTATCAGGGCAAGGTGCTGCTCATTGTCAATGTCGCATCCAAATGCGGATTCACCCCGCAATACACCGCGTTGGAGGCGCTCTATCAGAAATACAAGGATCAGGGTCTGGTCGTGCTCGGATTTCCCTGCAACCAGTTTCACCAGCAGGAACCCGGCACGGACCTGGAGATCAAACAATTCTGCACCTCGAAATACGATGTGACCTTTCCGATGTTCGACAAGCTGGAAGTGAACGGCGACAACCGTCATCCGCTGTACGTGTTGCTGGCAGGCCCGAACTCGCCGTTTCCCGGCGACATCGGCTGGAACTTCACCAAGTTCCTGATCAGCCGCGACGGCAAAATCGTGAATCGTTTCGCCTCGCCGGTGAAACCCGATTCGGCGGAGGTCACTCAAGCCATCGAAGCCGCACTGGCGGCGAAATAAAACCAAACCTGCCAAGGTAACGTTATTCTATCAGGCCGATCTGATTGTCTATGGCGCGGGAACGGCACGGCGAGCAGTTCAAAATGAAGTAGCAGCCGACGTGACGAGGCTCATTCTAATTGGGCACGAAAATTCAGAGCCTCCTCACGTCGGCTCCTGCAAAATCAGGCGACCAGTTCCGCCGCGCCGGCGTTGGCGCGGACCTGTTCCGGATTTTTGCAGCCGGGAATGAGTGCGGCCACCACCGGATTTTTCAGGCACCACGCCATTGCCCATGGGGCCATTGGCACGCCGGTGGGCACTTCCTCTCGTTGCAGACGTTCGACTTCGACCAGGTCGCGCTTCAATTTTTCCGCGTCGAACGTGGCGCGCACGTCATTGGCAGCGAACGTCGCGCCGGGTTTGTATTTGCCGCTCAACAAACCGCTGGCGAGCGGCACGCGGGCGAGGATGCCCAGGTTCTCTTTATTCGCATGCGGAAAATATAGGGCCTCCGCCCGGCGATCGAGCCGGTTGTAGAAAACCTGCAGCGCCTCGACGCCAAACCGCGCCGCTTCGCGCGCCTGCAATTCGCTGCCCTTCTGTAAAATGGAAACTCCCAGATGCCGGATTTTGCCGGCACGCTTCTGTTCGGCCAGCATCGTCCACAGTTCCTGGTTTTGAAACAGCACGTCCGAACCGGAATGAAACTGGTAGAGGTCAATCGTCTCGACCCTTAACGCCGAAAGCGAGGCCTCGAGTTGTTGCCGCACGCCAGCAACGGAAAAATCGTCGTCGCGGTCCATGAAACGGTTGAAGTGATGGCCGAACTTGGTCGCCACCAACCAGCGCGACCGGTCGCGGCGCGACAGATAATCGCCGATCAGCCGTTCGGACAGGTGGTCACCGTAACATTCGGCGGTGTCGATGAAATTGATACCGCATTCCGCCGCCGCATCGAGGATGGCGTCAGCCTCGGCCTGCGAGAAATCGCGCCCCCACTCGCCGCCAAACTGCCACGTGCCGACGCCAATGACCGACACGCGCAACCCCGTTTTACCCAGCATCCGATAACGCATGGCCCATGCTAACGCGCAATTTCGTCTTGCGCCAAGTTTGTTCGTTGTTAAAGTCATCCCGCATTTTCATCCGTCCCGCATTGCGGGACGGTTTTTTCCGCCTTCGCGGCGCGGCCCGGCGCCGCTTCAGCGCGACGGCCCGTTTTTAACCAGAAACACAACTAACTCGTGAAAGTTTTCAGCGGCACCGCCAATGAGCCTTTGGCTCGCGCAATTTGCAAATCCATCAACATCGAACTGGGCAAGTGTTCCATCCAACCCTTCCCCGACGGCGAGACGTTCATCAAAATCGAGGAGAATGTGCGCGGCGAGGACGTGTTCGTGGTCCAGCCGACGTCGCCGCCGACCAACCACAATTTGATGGAGCTGTTCATCATGATTGACGCGTTGCGGCGGGCGAGTGCGATGCGCATCACGGC